>NZ_JBFUKZ010000017.1:0-154451 GCF_056400585.1 Mucilaginibacter sp. P5_A6
TTTCCAATACCCTATGGTATACACCGATTGAAGCCCAAATTGTAAACAGCACCGGTTTTTTACACAAAAAGATGTAAAATAGCTCAATCACCATTTACATATTTGCATAATAATTAACCAAAAGGTTTTTTAAACGAAATATTAAGCAGCTAAAAATGAAGTCCCGGCATGTGATTTCCGCTTTTTTTGAATTATAATACAGGGCGATTGGCTAAACATGATGCCTTTTGTTCTTCAGCAAGCCCTGGCTGTCCCTTTTTTCGTCACTCTCAAAACACCAAAAACAATGCTGTAACTGGCAATAAATCTCATTCAGTTTCGTAAGTCTCCCCATTTCTTAGGATATTTACCACATACAGCAGTAAGGGAAACTTAGTGAATATAGCAACGGATATACAGCAAGATGATTTTGATGGACATACCTACATTATAGATGATATACCTTTTGCTGCTATTACCGAAACTATAATACTCCAAAGATCAGAAGCCGGATTTGATAACCATCCCTCTGGTTATAAACATATTATTCCACAATTAATAACAATAAACCAGGGCACATTTGGCCATGAGTACAATGCGGCCAACTTTCCTGTGGTAACTCTAATTCAGCAAAACAACCAGTTGTTACTCACCTGCGGCTGCAACTTCCCTCATCATAAACTTTGTGAGCACCAGGCCTTGGTGCTCAGTGCCATTATTAAAAAAAGCGAGCTGCGTATTTTTTATGATGCGTATTTAAGGGATGATAAACTCAGAAAAGCAGCCCACGATTACGGCCTTGAAAATGAAACCGATCTTGATGCATTTTTTGGGGTTAGTTACGAGGACAAAAAAGCCGAAATCCGCCCCAAATTAGCTTCGCTTATCCCTGTTACAAAAGAAAGTTTAGCGTCGTACAGTCAAATGGTACTGGCGCCGCAAATTACCGCTCCTGAGCAATCAACAGATGATACCGGCCAAACTGTTTGTGTTGTTTTAAAACAGCATAAGTATTACAAGTACCTTTTTATTGAGCTTTATCAGGCCCAAACTACTAAAGATGGTAAAATAAAGAATCCTTTAAAACCGGTAAATCCTTTAGATCACATCTGGGAAACCGAGGATCATGAGCAGTTGAAGTTTTTTACCGGGGTTAATAAATTTCAAAATCATGTCAATGCTAAAAGGTCGACAGCAGATATTTTAGCTTTGCGGGCCATTGTTAAAAATCCATTGAAGTATGATTTTTATTATCATAACAGCGATGTATCTGATAATATTACGGCAGCTTCGGTAGCGCCCGTAAAAGTGGGCTTACTTCCCCATGATATTAACCTTAACATTAAGCCCCAGGGGCCATTTTATGAATTTTCGGGGCAGCTTAAAATTAATGGGATTTTATATCAGCTAAAAGACCTGAGTATCAAGTTTACCTATTTTATTTTGGTTAACGATACACTTTACCTTGCCGATAATATGCAGTTATTAGGCATTATCGACCTGATGCGGAAGCGCCCCGAAAGCCTGCTTATCCATCATTCTAAATACAAAGAGTTTAAAACACACCTGTTAACCAAACTCGAAGACAGGATAAGCATTGCTTACCAGCATATTAAACCGGCCACCACTGTTCAGTTAAAACAACAGGGATTTACCAGCGAAACCGAAAAGATCATTTACCTGTCGGATTTTGGCAGCCATGTAATGATCATCCCCGTTATGCGCTATGGCGAGGCCGAAATACCTGTACGTACAAAGCGGACGATCCACGGCGTTGACCATAAAGGCATGGAATTTATTGTAAAGCGGGACGACGAAGCCGAAATTGAGCTGACCGCCCTGCTTATTAAACAACACCCCTACTTTGCCGAACAAGTGGACAATGACCTGCATTACTTTTACCTGCATAAAAGACATTTTTTGCAGGAAGATTGGTTTTTAAACGTATTTGAAGATTGGAAAAAGCATGGTATTACAGTTTTAGGGTTTAACGAGCTGGAAGGAAATAAACTTAACCCTAACAAAGTAAATATCACCATAAGAGTGCTAAGTGGCATCAACTGGTTCAATACCGAGATAGGTGTTAAGTTTGGCAATAAAAAAACTACTTTAAAACGAGTACAAAAAGCGGTACGTAACAAAAGTAAATACGTGCAGCTGGATGATGGAACATTAGGTATACTGCCTGTAGAATGGATAGAAAAGTTCACTAAATATTTTAATGCCGGCGAAATAATCGATGAAGATATACTAAGTGTCCATAAAATCAATTACACGGCCATTGCCGAACTATTTGATGAGCAGGTAATGGACGAGGAAGTTAAGACCGAACTAAGAACATACCGCGAAAAACTATCAAATTTTGATGTGATAACTGATATTGAAGTTCCACCGGAGTTACACGCTACCCTTCGCCCCTATCAAAAACAGGGGTTAAACTGGCTTAACTTTTTAGATGATTTTAACTTCGGCGGATGCCTGGCTGATGATATGGGCCTGGGTAAAACCATGCAGATCATCGCTTTTGTACTATCGCAGAGAAAAAAAGCAAATCACAATACCAACCTGCTGGTAGTACCTACATCGCTTATTTTTAACTGGCAGGCCGAGATGCAAAAGTTTGCGCCATCCATCAGGATCCATACCATTTATGGTGCTGACAGGATAAAAAGTATCAGCGACTTTAACCAGTATGAAATAATCCTTACCTCATATGGCACCTTGCTTGCCGATATCAGCTTTTTAAAAAACTACCAGTTCAATTATATTTTCCTTGACGAATCGCAGCAAATCAAAAATCCCGATTCGCAGCGTTATAAAGCTGCACGTTTGCTAAAATCACGTAACAGAATTACCATCACGGGTACACCTATCGAAAACAATACTTTTGATATTTATGGGCAGCTGTCTTTTGCGTGCCCTGGCCTGTTGGGAACCAAACAGTACTTTAAAGATATTTATGCCGTGCCTATTGATAAATTTAAAAACTACAAACGGGCTACAGAACTTCAAAACAAAATAAAACCCTTTGTTTTAAGACGAACCAAGCAGCAGGTGGCCGCAGAATTGCCCGAAAAAACCGAGATGGTATTGTATTGCGAAATGAAGGAGCAACAGCGCAAAATTTATGATGCCTATGAAAAGGAGTTCCGTGAGTTTATATCGGCCACAACAAGCGATGAATTAAGAAAAACGCCGATGAACGTGCTCAAGGGACTAACAAAATTACGGCAGGTATGCGATTCGCCATTGTTAATTACCGGTGAAAAACCACCCGGAAATGAATCGGCGAAAATAGATATGCTGATGGAGCAGATTGAAAGCAAATTACCCCTGCATAAAATACTGGTATTCTCGCAATTTGTTTCGATGCTTGAGCTGATCAAAAAAGAATTAACTAACCGCCAAATTGGTTTTAGCTGGCTTACAGGCAGTACCCGTAACCGGGAGGCTGTAGTAAACGAATTTCAAAATAACCCGGCAATAAGCGTATTCCTTATCAGCATGAAGGCGGGCGGCACCGGTTTAAATTTAACCGAAGCAGATTATGTTTATATAGTTGACCCATGGTGGAACCCTGCTGTTGAAAACCAGGCCATAGACCGTTCGCACCGCATTGGCCAAAATAAAAATGTGGTTGCTGTAAGGATGATCTGCCCGGATACCGTTGAAGAAAGGATAATGCAGATGCAGGAATTCAAAAAAAGTTTAGCAGATAACCTGGTAAACACAGGTTCTTCGTTCCTTCAATCGTTATCAAAAACAGATCTGTTGAGTATACTGGGTTAGCATTAAGCAAAAGGTATTATTAAGCGTAGGCATTAAGTACCCATCTATGTTATCACCAACAAAGTGCAAAAGGAAAAAGGAAACGAAATTATTTACTACTTAGTTAAATGGTTATGGTTACACTAAAACATATAGAAATTTACAAAACTTATCAAGGAGACGGCGATGGTTTTGTTCGTTGTGCAACATTAGAAGAAAAGTATATTATGAACTATAGTGAGTGGTCTTTTATTGACAATATTATACAAGACCTCAAGCTTATTAAAAAAGGCCTCGCTTCATAAACCTATCTGAATATTATCAACAAAAAGCTGCAAGAAAATTGTGACAGCAATGCGACTGTTCACGAACTTAAAAAACTAGTAAATAATATACACCAGAAAAAGCTCTGTCTCGGGACTGTAAAAGAAGAAGACCTGCTCTAAAAAGTGTTTTCTCCCCCCCTGCGGGGGAATAGCTTTGTAGAAAAAAAAGATGGAGCTCCGTGCCAGAAGTACGGAACCTTAGGTAGCGTACCTCTGGCACGCAAAGGTCAATTTTTTATCTGTGCTACCAAGCTTTTGCTCCCATGGAGTCACCTGTCAGCCTCAGCCTCTTAACTTATTGAGATTGCCACCTTCCGCAAGGAAGGAATCGCATATCCTCCGCTTTTTATAATCTTCCGAACAACTATAATCTTATCACCAACGATTATATTAAATACCATATTAAATAATTTCACACAAATCAATATTATATGATTAATAATCAAATCATTAGTTTTTTGCTTTGTGCATTCTGCTTTGTGCTTTTAGCTTTTTAATGGCTATCTCAAAATAGTTACATAACCTGTAAATCTTTGGTTGCTTACCTTGGTATCAACAATAAAATAATATACTCCGGCTGGTACCGGCTGCCCGTTAGCATTGCCATCCCACGGAACCCCATAGCCCTTTGAATGAAATATTTGGGTGCCATACCTGTTGTATACATCAACCGTTGAATTCTCAAAAGCCACCAGGCCGGTTATTTCCCAGGTATCGTTCTTTCCATCTCCGTTAGGAGAAAAAGCGTTGTTTACAAATAAACGCGGCGATACCACTATACGCGTAGTATCCGAAGCGGTACATCCTAAACTATCGGTTACTACAAGTGTGTAGGTACGGTCTATGTCTCCCGTTATAACCGGATCTTTAACATGCACATCGCTCATGCCAATATTTGGTGTCCATAGATAAGTAACAGTTTCATCACTTACCGTTGGATGTAAAGTGATAAGCTTATCCTTCAAAACATATCTTCTATGTTCTGTAGTAAGTACCGGCGGGGCAAAGAATGTTATTTTAACGGAATCAAACGGTGTATAACACAGGCCGGCATTATTTACATTGAACTTTAAAACTACAGAACCACTTTTTTTATCATTATCACCTGGTAAATAAACGGCATTGGGTTGGTTTACAGATTCAAATGTACCATCGCCCGCAGTTGTCCAGAAACCGGTACCTCCCGGTACAAGCACTTTACCCGTCAATGGTATGCGGGTATCCTGCGAACAAACATTCATGTTTTGAGGTCCTGCATCGGCCCCGGGCTCTTGCCCATACTTTATAACTATTGATGAAGTACTTATAGTACAATCATCTGTACTTGTAGATGATAAAGTAATGGTAACAGATCCTTCAACTTTTTCGTCATCCGTTGGAATGTATTGCACGCTTCCAACTGTGTTAGGGGATGGCAAAAATTTACCTAAAGGGTTGCTTGATGACCAAACTCCTGTTGTAGTTCCCCCTGAAACCGATCCCGTAAGTGTTATAGATTTCACAGTGGTACAAGCAATATCCGGCCCATTTGCCTTTGCTACCGGTGGCTGATTTACCTGTACAGTAACAGGGCTGGCATCACTTGTACAGCCGCCTACGGTAACAAATAAATTATAAACGCCTGCTGCTGCCTCTGTTGCAGGAATATCAGGTTTTTGTGATGTTGATGAAAATCCGTTTGGGCCCGTCCACATATAGGTAGCCCCTGCCCTTGAAGGAGTGTTTAACTGTATCGTATTTCCTACACAAACCGGGGAGTTGCTGTTAGCTACAGGTTTAACTGGCTTGGGGCCAACATTCACCATATGTAAAAAAGGTTTCCCCGTACAGCCAAAAGCCATTGGTGTTATAATGTATGTTACATTAACATCAGACGTTCCGGTATTTATTAAAGTCTCGTCAATTGTGGATGTTGTTTGTCCGCTAACTGCGGGATTACTTATCTTAGGTACCTGATCCCGTTGCCAGGTAAATGTGGCCGTAGGTATATTAGATGTAATGATATAATTTTGGGGTATGCCGCTACAGGCCAAACTTAAAGTATCGCCGGTTATATTAACCTGTGGATTCACGGTAACTACCCAGTTAAATGGTGTTCCGGGGCAATTGCTTGTTTTATAATTAACGGTGTAAGTAACATCAAGGGGTGCGTTAGTGGTATTAAATAAAACCTCGCGTATGGTATCAGCGGCCTGGCCGGATACTGCCGCATTACTTATGCCAGGTACTGCCTCCCTGCTCCAATTAAATATTATGCCTGGAGTATTGAATTTTATGGCATAATTTGCTGTAGTACCATAACAGATTGTGTCCCTTTTGGAACTGACAACTGCAGGTGTAGGATAAACAGTGACTACATAATTTAATGACTTCCCGGAGCAACTGTCATTAACAGGTGTAATTACATAATTTACATTTATAGCCCTGGATGTTGTATTTATTAATGTTTCGGTAATTGTAGCCGACGCCTGGGCAGTTACTTCGGCATTACTAATGCCGGCTACAGCTTTACGGCTCCATGTAAATGTAGCACCAGGCAGGTTTGCCGTTATGGTATAATTTAACGGGTTGCCACTACAGGCAAAATCAAATGATTTACTGGTTATGGTTGGCACCGGATTAACCTTTACAACTACCTGTTTTTGAAGACTAACGCATTTTCCATTTACCGTTTGAACAAAATAATTAGTAGTGGCAGTTAATGGCGACGTTGTATACGTATCGCCAACCCAAAGTAATTTCGACTGACCGTTGGCAGTTTTAGTATACCACTGATAGGTTCCTGTGGAGCCACTTGCCTTTAGCTTTGCGATACTACCGCTGCAAATAGTAAGTGTATCTGGTGCAATTGGCGCTGCCGGCGGGCCATTAACGGTTACAGGGACAGAAGTACGCGGGCTTGTTAGCCTGTTTAAAGTTGTTTCAACGTAATAGGTTGTGCTGGTTGTTAACTGGGGAGTTTGAAATGCAGCTCCTGTATGAAGCGTACTCCCCCCCACGGCATCCTGGTACCACCTGTAAGTACCGCCAGGCGCTGTTGCGAATAATTTAGTGCTGTCACCCAAACAAACAGAACCTGGCTGCGCAGTAGGCGCTGGCGGCGTTGTATTAAAGGTGATGGTAACAGTACTTGATTTAGGCCCACAGGGTCCGGCAGGGTCGTCCGATCTTAAAGTTAGTTTAACGATGCTTTCTCCTGCAGCAGGGGTATACACAGCATGAAGATTAGTCAAATCAGAAAATTGACCGGTTCCACCCGACCATGTTGCACCCGATGCACCACCGCTTATATTTCCATCTAAAGTAACTGGTGTACCCGTCGGCACACTTTTATCCGGGCCTGCACTTATCACAACCCCTTCATTAATAGTTACAGGTGCGGTGGATGATACCTCCGGATCGCTCCCGGAGGCCGGGATAGTATTAGTTACAGTATAAGTTCCGGGTTTACTACTACTCAAATTTATCTCTCCCGTATTCTTATCTACAAAAACAAGGCCTGCCGGCGATGCTGTAAAAACCCCGGGATTTGCTCCCAGAGCAAAAATCGGTAATGGATTGGTTCCATCCTGGCAATAAGGGCGTGCATATGAGAAATCTGTTTTGGGCTTGTCTGTAATTCTAACAGAATCACTATATGTGCCAGAGCAAGTGCCACTGCCGGTAAATGTAACTTTATACTTCCCTACGGCGGTCGCGCTTACATCAATTTGTCCTGTGGTGTTATTAATAAACACCATGCCCGCTGGTAAAGCGCTAAAAGTACCTGCAGAAGGATTAGATATTACAGGGATGGGATCTGCTCCCGTAGTAGTAAACGTACCAGATGAATACTTGAAGGTTGTAGTATTTTTTTTTATGTGCACAGTTATAGCTGTCCTGGCGCTACTACATGAACCTAAGTTGTTCTGAACATAATAAGTTTTGTCGGCAGATAAAGGAGGTGTTGTGTATGTATTACCTGAATGAACTGATTGCCCACCAAATTCTGTTTCGAACCAGCTAATAGTCCCGCCTCCCGTAACGCTGGCAGAAAGCGCAGCCCCGTCACCTGAACAAATTGCTGGCTCACTCCCGGCCACCGGCGCTGATGGCAATGAGTTTACGGTTACGGTTACCGGTGTAAGCTTGCTTTGGCAACCGTTTACGGTTACCTGTACATAATAGGTTGTAGTAGCCAATAAAGATGGAGTTACAAACACTTTCCCGACCTGTAGCAAATTACTGCCGGCAGCATTGTCATACCAGGTATAATCGCCGTTAGGTCCTGTTGCCGTAAGCGTTGCCTCATTGCCTTCACATATGCTTGCAGGGGCAACAGCAGGAGCAGTTACCTGCGCGATAACAGGAACAGTTACAGCAATCCGCTCACTGCTACATGCCCCAACTGTAGTTTGAACATAAAAAGTAGTTGAAGCGGTTAACGGAGGAGTTACAAACTCCTCGCCGGTATATAAAACATTGTTGTCGGTTGCTGTGGCATACCATTTATATTCGCCGCCGGGAGACGTTGCGGTGAGCGTTGCAGTAGAGCCGTAACACGTGAGCGGTGCAATCACTGATGGAGAGCGAATAATTGAGTCCACGGTTATATTCACCGGGCTAAGGGTGCTCATACATCCTGAATTAATATTAGCTACATAATAAGTAATTGCCTGTGTAATGGGTGGTGTATCATAATTGTTTCCCACATTTACCATTTGTCTGCCATCGGCATCGGCATACCATTGATAGGTTCCTGATGGTGCAGCAGAGGCCGTTAAATGAACACTTGCACCATAGCAGGTAGTAAGTGTTTGCGATGAGGGGGCAACCGGAATAGGGTTTACCTGCACTACAACCCTGGCACGGGTGCTTTGGCAATCATTTACAGTAGTTTGTACATAGTAAGTTGTAGTCGTGGTAAGCTCAGGTGTGGTATAATCCGGGCTCGATATTAAAGGTACCCCACCAGCCGGCTCAGCAAACCACTCAATTATCCCCGCAGGTGCAGAAGCATGTAAACTCACCAAGGATCCCGAACAAATGCCTGGAACATTACCAATTACAGGCGGTTGAGGCGGAGGAATTACGGTAGCAGTTACCGGCGTACGCTGGCTTGTACAGCCATTTATATCTGCTTCCACATAATATGTAATAGTTACCCTTAATGAAGCAATAGAAAAAGATGCTCCCGTATGCACAACAGCCGTTGATGTTGGCGAAGTATACCACCTGTAGTTATCGCCGCCGCTAACAGATAGGGTAACCGGACTGCCGTAACATGCTTCAGCATCTGTATGACCGGGCCTGTTAGGAATCCTTACCTGAACTGCAGTTCTTAAACTTGTACATCCGTTTACAGTTGTTTGAACATAAAATGTAGAGGAAGCCGTAACGGGATCTGTATCATAAGTTGCACCGGCATGCTTAAAATTACCATCCGCATCATACCATTGATAACTGCCTCCGGGTGCGGTGGCTTCAAGATGTGCACTATTACCGGCACAAACAGTAACGCTTCTGGCAATTGGCGCATCTGGTGTTGGCGATACGGACATAGGAAAATCTTTTTGGGAAGCACTGCAGCCCGAACTATTATCGGTAACAACTACTGAATATTTACCGGCTTTATTTACAGAGATTGGGTTTGTGGTTTCACCTGTACTCCAGGCATAAGTATAGTTGCCGCTCCCCCCCGTAACTTTAGCGGTTAACGTAACACTATTACCTGAACAAATTGCAGGTTCTGAAGATGAAATGCTTACACTTAATGAACATGATTGGCCATAACCATGCAGAGATATAATAAATAAAAAAACAAACAGAAGTAAACGAATTTTCATCTAACCTTAGTACCTTTTAGTTTTAAGTGTTTTTGACAATGGGTAAGGTTGAAACAACTCTTTCAAAAGAGTAAGCTAATTACAACCTACGATATAAGGCCTTAAAATTCTTATAAGAAAGGCAAATATCCCTCTATATACACAAAACAATTAAAATGGTTTGCTTGTAAACTAACATTATTAACTTAAATTGTTCTTTTTTATATTTGGATGCTGATGAATATCAAGCGGTATAAAAAGAGGCGTCTAATAATTTTGCTAACACCCTCTTTTCTCTAACATTAGGGCCACTGATGGGTTACGTTTCATTTAAAGAACTTTCAGAATGTCCGTTTTGCATTTCTATTCAACATCCTAAATATACGACACTTTTTTTAAACGAACAATCATTTTTTTTGAGTAACCCTTACCCAATCCACCAACATTTTTACCTGGTTTTTTTTAATAAGCGCTACAGTTGCAGCAGGCATTCCGATATAAGGCGTTGCTACCCCGTTAATTTTTACAGGGTAAGCGCCACCTAAGGCATAATTTAAAATGAGGTATTTTTTGTTATTATAAACCCATTTGCCATAGTGCTCGGCCATATGCCTGTTTACCCTGAACATTAGCTTACCATCATATTTAAAATCAAGGTTATCGGGTGTCCAGTCAACAGCGTAAACGTGCCAGTGGGTAACATCATTGCCGGTATCAAAATATTGCCGGTTCACAAATGGGGTTTCGCCGCTGTAACCGGGGCCGTGTACTGCTGCGCTTACCCAATCTTTTTCGCCCACATATTCCATCACATCTATTTCCCCGGTTTCGGGCCACATACCATTGCCCAATATCCACCAGGCAGGCCAAAGGCCGGCTCCTGCTGTCAATTTAATTCTTGCTTCGGCGGTGCCATACATAAAATCAAATTTATTCCGGGTATTTATTCTGCCCGAGATAAAATCAAAATCCTGTCCGTCCTTTGTTTTAAAACCCGGCAGCGATTGTGGGCGCAATACCAGGGCTCCGTTTTTAGCGCCTTCTGCAGCTACTCCGCTAACTATAAATATGGTAGAAGTGGTATCTACGTATGCCTGTAGTTCATCGTTAACATGCATGCCCGTTACTTCGACATTCCATTTAGTACGATCAAGTTTATTGCCTGAGAAATCATCAAAAAAAATAACCTTATTCCCGGTTTTCACTGTTGTTCGCTTTTTTTGAGCTAAACACACGGGTGATAAGGCGAAAGCGCCGCAAAGTGAAAGGATAAAAGTGTGCCGGTACTTTCTATAATTCATAAACTGTGGAGGTTAAAAGGTTCCGTTTTTTAGCTTTTTATCAAATTGAAAATAAACATCATGTACTGCTTATTATATTTAGCTATACCAATAAACGGCGTTAAAGATCGATAATTATTGATACAACCGGATATAAATCAACTTACGTGAAATTAATTAATAAACTTAATATAAGGGTATCCATAAGTATGTGAAAGGTACACGAAAAGTGTAAACAAGCAAAAACCGAATAAGCTGTTATGGTAGCAAAACAGGTCGGTTTTTTTTCGGGAAAAAAGACACGGATCTGGGTTTTTACCACGATTTTAAAAAAATATAAAACATTGACAATCAACACAAATAGCGTTCCACCCCTGCCTTATGAAAAGCTTAAACAACTGACTATCAGCCCCAATGCGTTTCACACCGTTCGGGGCGTACCACCCGTTCCGGTGGAACGCTTCATTCACGGCACTATTAAATTGAGGCCGTCACCGCCTTCATTTTTTTCAATGCTGTTTTGGCTACCTTAAGCGCATCCTGGCCGTAATAGCCTTTGTTAAATACTTCAAAGGATATGATCAAAGGTTTATCGGGATGCCTGGCCAACAGCAGGAGTTGCTTTATAGGAGCAATACCATCGCCCACATAAATCCTATCCGGCTCCGAGATCTGCTCAGGACTGATACCAGCAGGATAATCATTCACATGAAAGATCTCCAGCGCGGACACACCCACAAAAGCCAAACTTTCAACCGGCGACTGCCCCTTATAAATATGGAATACATCCAACAAAATGCGTGCATCAGCATCGCCGCAGGCTGCTGCCACATACAGCACCTGGCTCACCCGTTTAAGGTTTACCGAACCTCCCCACATTTCCAGCTGTGGGATAACACCGCTCTGCTTACCCATTTTAAGTATGGCATTATAACGTTCGGCAATGGTATCCAGGTTAATAGCAGGCAGTTTTGTGGCACCCGCAGGCGGCGCGGCTATGCGGTGGCAACCAATTTTAGCCAGCATATCCATATCTGCCTGTAGCTGAACCAGGGCTTTCTGCCGGATAGCATCATCATCAACTATCCAGGGTGCAAAGCCTATGGCATCCTCAACCTTAAGTCCAAGGCCGTCAATGATTTTTTTTGCTTCGGATAACGAACCGCCATTTTGCAGATATGCCTGCAGTGTATCCAGCCAGATCTCTACAGATGTAAAACCTGCTTTAGCGGCCACTTCCAGCTCCTTCACAAAACCAAGGTTATGACCGCGGATAGTGCTCATATTTAGCGAATACGCAAAACCATGATCGTTTTTCTTATCCACCTTAATCGATGCAGCAACGTTACTGCCCAACGCAGCCGCGCCTGCCGCTAAACCCATCTTTTTTAATACCTGCCGCCTGTTTAATCCCTCAGTCATTTTTAATATTTTAAGCTCTTGATATAGGCTATGGTAACCGGTATCTGGGTAGCGTATGATGGGCTTTCGTCCTCAATAAAATAGTGCTTAATGCCTGCTTTTCTTGCAGCCTTTAGTACCTCGGGGATATTAATTTGCCCGGTGCCCAATGCTACATCATTTTTGGTATCGGTTCCCCCGGTAAGGTCATTGGCCACACCTTTGCGGATATCTTTCAGGTGCATTAGTTTAATGCGCGATGGATATTTGTTTATCAGCTTAGCCGGATCCTGCCCGCCATGGAATGACCATAACAAGTCTATCTCGAAGGATACATACTTGGGATTGGTATTTTTGGCAATATAATCGAACAGGGTGCCATCCTCATAAGGGCCAAATTCGTATCCATGGTTATGGTAACAAAAGGTAAGTCCGGCTTCTGCGAGGATCTGCCCTACCCTGTTGAAATCTGCAACAGCCTTTTTGGCATCCTCCAGTGTAAACTCCTTACCGTGAGGGATCCAGGCCACCATTACATATTCGGCACCCAGTATCTTGGCTTGCTTAATAACATCGCCCGGGCTTTTTACAATATCATCATACCCCGCACCAATAGATGGAATGCTTATACCGCGCTCATTACACAGTTTCCTGAATTCTTCGGGTGGCATGCCTTTGGGCTCCTGGCCCTCCAGCTCGGTTATCCCCATGGCTTTGATGGTATCCAGCACAGCTATAGTAGCTTTAGGCATACTGCCGCGAAAAGTATAGGCTTGTAGCCCAATAGACCCAACAAAAACCGGCTTGCCATTTTGGGCAAAAGTTTGTGTTGATAGCAAACCCATTGCCAGGCAAGCCATTGTTATTACAGGTAATTTTTTCATGACCAGCGTTTTACTTAATTATTGAATATTATTGATCAAACCGGATATCGCTTAGTTTTAGGATCCCGTCGTTTGGTTTGGTACGTTTAATAGCAAATATGAATACATTATGTTTGCCGGTAATTGGTTTCTGTATATCACCACTTAACCAGGCCTGTTTATCCCAGCCGCCCGTATCGCCATAAACTGTTGAGCAAATAACCGGCCCGGCCTGGGAATCCATACGAACCTCAATCTCGCCGTCAATGCCCTTAGATGCATACTGAAAGCTAAGCTTCCTGATATTGGTTAAGTCGACATCCCTGAATAATGCAAATGACTTATGACTGCCCTGCGAAAGATCATTATTATAACGATTGAAGCCTTTCACTTCATCAGCATAAATAGCCTTTACATCTGCTGCGCGTAAAGTAACCACATCAGTGCCCGTTAGCGGACCGACTGCCTTGCCGCTTTTATCGGTATAAGATGCCAGTATGGTGTACTGTCCGTGTGGCTCGGTATCGTTAAATTTCAGGATAAGGCTGCCATTCAAAGGTAAAGGCATCGCCTTGCCCTTCTTATCGGTTAAAGAGAATATATACCTTACAATCTCTTTTGTATCGGCCTTTGACAATTGCGGATGAGCGCTCATTACCTGCTCGGTTCCCCAGCTGCCTGCGCCACCTGCAATTATTTTTTTAGATAGCTTATCGGTAGCGCCTTTTTCTGCCTTGTAGCGGTTTGCTATAGCCGTAAAGCTTGGGCCGACTGCAAGTTTATTAATCATATGGCACGATTTACAATCGCTTGATGCCATTAAGGCCTTACCCGGATAGTTAACCTCTGTTGCCGATAAAGCTGCCAGGCTTTGCACCGTTTTACCATCTGCAGATGGCTGCGGGTTATAGATGTAAAATAATTTTACACGTTTGGGATCAATCCTGCCATCTTCTTTATCCTTCACTATTACTTTATACTTAAAGGGCTGGCCTTTCCAGATGAAAGATTTGTTATCAGTGCTGGCAATAGTTACTACAGGCCTGGTATTACCAACTCTTACCATTATGGTATCCATGCCCGTTAGTCCCCCTTTATCTTTCACCTTTAATATCGCTTTGTACACACCGGGTTTAGTGTAAACATAGCTTGCAAATGCAGTTGTTGCGCCTACTGTTTTACCATCAAACAACCATTGGTAAGTTATTGCGTCATCATCATCCATGTCTTTACTATCCCGGCTATTAAAGCTTACACTAAGCGGGGCCTGGCCCGAAATCTCTTTTTTTACAGGCATTTCCTTTAATTCGGCCGTCAAATATTTGGTATGCTGATAGTAGGATTGCATGGCCGTATCTGTAATGCCAGCTTTAGCAATAGGTGCGCGGTTACCTGTATTGTATTCAATTTTCACCAGGCGGGCATCTTCATTTTGTGCACCGTAAACAGAACCATACTCCAGCATATACAATGCACCATCAGGACCAAATTGCATATCAATTGGCCGCCTGAAATCGCCATTGGCTGGCATAAACGCTTCGTTACGGAGATAATTCTCATCCTTATCAAACTTGAGGCTAATAACCCAGTTACGCATCCAATCGGCCATAAATAATGTACCGCTGAAATATTCAGGGAATTTATTCGGGTTTTTAATGTTGGCATCGTACACATAAAAATCACCACCGATAGCACACCTGCCACCCATCCCTAATTCGGGAAACTGGTCAGAGGCAGCATACGGGTACCAGATCATGGCTGGTGTAGCCGGTGGCAGCAGGTTTAAACCTGTATTATTGGGCGAATTATTTACCGGCGCCCTGGGATCAAAATTTGGGCCCGGCGTATTGGTTACAAAATCCCAATGCGAATAGGCAAAGTTATTGCCCACAAAATATGGCCAGCCAAAATTCCCGGCCTTGCGGGCCTGGTTAAATTCATCGTATCCGCGCGGGCCGCGCGGCGAATCTTTACCCGCATCCGGTCCAACCTCGCCCCAATATAACACCGAAGTTACCGGGTTTACCGCTATTCTATAAGGGTTACGGCAGCCCATCACATAAATCTCGGGTTTGGTTTTGGCCGTGCCTTTAGGGAAAAGGTTCCCCTCGGGTATAGTATAGGTACCATCAGCTTCGGGGTGAATCCGTAGTATTTTACCTTTAAAATCATTGGTATTACCCGCACTACGCTGTGCATCTAAACTGTAGTGCTCCTGGCCGGGTCGCTCATCCAACGGGGCATAACCATCAGCCGGGAAAGGGCTCGAGCTGTCTCCCGTTGATAAATACAGGTTACCATTTTTATCCCAGGCTAATGAGCCGCCATGGTGAGCACCACTCACTTTTTGTACAGGAACTTTTAACAGAATTTTTTCTGATTTCAGGTCGAGTACATTTGCAGGGCTAACCTTAAAGCGCGAGAGCTGGAAGTTGAGCGGTTCGATAGTTTGCCCGGCTGGCATGTAATAAATATATACAAACTGGTTACTTTCAAATTTAGGGTCGAGCGTTAAACCGATAACTCCTGTCCCTCCCTCATAAGTAATAGGGAATTTATGGATTACCTTAAACTGGCGGGTGTGGGTATTATAGACCGAGAAATTACCCATCAGCTGGGTAAAAAACACACGCCCGTCCTTAGCCGTTGCCAGTTCCATTGGGGATGCAATGTTACTAACCAACACCGTCTTTATAAACCGGGTTTGATCTGGCGATACCTTTGAATAGGATTTACTATAATCCAACGATTTACTATTACCCATAGCATACCGGATACCACCCAGCAGCTGACCAAGGAACAAAGGATCGCTGTAACTTTCATCGGTATGACCACAGCCTGTGTAAAATGAGCGACCACCATCAAACTCATGAAACCAGGTAATGGGATGATTTGCGCCATTGGTGCCCCCATCATACGTATTCTCATCCAAACTGGCCAGCACATGAATGCCATTGTAAATGGATTTATAGTTATACCATTCATCAGTACGCTCCCAGCGGGCGGGCAGGTTTGCGGTTATAGGATTTGTTCTGTCGGTAACATCAATAGTAGCCTTCCGAATGTTGGAGTTATTTGGGTGACTTGAAAAATAGGCCCCAACCAGTTTGCCGTACCATGGCCAATCGTATTCGGTATCGGCAGCAGAGTGTACGCCTGCGTAGCCTCCACCTGCCTGTATATAGCGTTCAAAGGCTGCCTGCTGTACAGCATTGAGCACATTACCGGTAGTGCAGTTAAATATTACGGCATCATATTTTTTTAAATTATCATCGGTAAAAGCATCGGCATTGGTAGTGGTATCCACCTCAAAATTATTCTCTTTACCCAGCTTTTGAATAGCTGCTATACCAAAAGGGATGCAGGAATGGTGCCAGCCCAATGTTTTTGAAAAAACCAGTACGTGCTGCATAGGTACAGGCTTTTTAAATGAATACAGCCCAAAACTGAGCCCTATCAATAAAATACAGGTGAGTTTTAACTTTAAAGACATTATTTGAGAGATTTAGTTGATGTTTAATTTATTACCTACCGTTCGCCACAGCAATATACCCTATTAAAAATTCCACATAAAAAGCTGATCCTTAATGATAAAAACGTATTATGTAGGGGCAAAAATGTATCGGCAGATTAATTGGCTAATACAATATTAGTATTTATAACCCATCACTGTGTAATAAATACACGCTTATTTGGGGGCCTGTTTGTTTTGTAAATGAATTGTTACCAATGGGTTTTATAAACACCCTGGAAAGGTTTATAAAACTGTCGGAAACTGATCTGCAATTGTCGCAAAGAGCCATCTGTAATTTTAATGACCAATAGTATATTTGATTCATGCAAAACTTGTTTAACCATTTTATAAAAATTACCGTTTTTATCCTGATAACTATGACAACAGCCAATAAAACCCAGGGCCAGGAAATGGGCCACTATGCCAATGTAAACGGCATAAAAATGTATTACGAGATCCATGGTAGTGGTCAGCCATTGGTATTAATTCATGGTGGCGGGTCAACCATACAAACTTCTTTTGGGAAGATAATGCCTATGCTTGCCAAAACTCATAAAGTTATAGCCGTAGAACTTCAGGCTCACGGGCATACAAGCGACAGGGACGTCCCTACAAGTTTTGAGCAGGACGCGGATGATGTAGCCGAACTGCTTAAACAACTGAACATTACCGGAGCAGATATCCTGGGCTTCAGCAACGGAGGTAATACAGCCATGAAAATAGCCTTAAGACATCCCGAATGTGTGCGCAAACTTATCCTGGCATCGGCATTTTATAAACGCGAAGGTATGTACTCCTGGTTTTGGGAAGGGATGCAGCATGCAAAACTGGAACAGATGCCCAAATTATACCAGGATGCATATTTAAGTATCCCTGGTAATACCCGGGCCGGGTTGCAAAGCATGCACGATAATGATGCCGGAAGGATGCAAACTTTTGTGGATTGGAAAGACGGAGACATCAGATCGATACAGGCCCCAACGCTGGTAGTTGTTGGCGACCAGGACGTGGTGCGCCCGGAACATGCAGTAGAAATGTACCGCTTGTTACGTCATGGCCGGTTGTCAATATTCCCTGATAACCATGGCAGTTATATGGGTGAAGCGATGTCGCCAAATCCCGATAGTAAAGTGCCGGAGCTGTTTGTTGCAATGCTGGAAGAATACCTGGCAGCACCGATGCCGGAGACTAAGTAAAGCATTATTTCATTTTAGTATTTAGCTTAAAAAACATAAGTTTGATGCTTATATAAATCATTCATACTTAATGAGCCAGGTAAGCGATCTATCAACTGTTCCATCATTTATCCGCAATACAGTAGCCCATATTCACCCGGAAAGCCAAACGTTTATGATCCATAAAGTGAACGATACCTGGGTAGAGATCAGTTACGGCGAGGCTTTAGAAAAGATAGATGCTATATCTGCGTGGTTACTTAGCCTGGGTATTCAAAAAGGCGACCGGCTTTCCCTCATCATCGAAAACGGCCCAAACTACGTTTATTATGACCAGGCACTGCAGCAGATAGGTGCGGTTAATGCCTCTATATATCCAACCCTTACCGAAAACGAAATTGAATATATCCTGAATGATTCCGGCGCTAAAACCATTATTGCCGGCAATCCCTTCCTTTTCCGTAAGGTGCTTAAAATAGCTAACAACTGCGCTTCACTTATCCGCATTATTCCTGCATTTGACGATTTTGAAAAATACAGCAGTAAGCTAAACCTTAATGCGGGTATTATCGGGTTCGACCAGGTGATCAGCGAGGGGTTGGTATTGGTAAGGCAATATCGCGAAGCCATTAGCGCTGCCCGTGAAGCTATTTTACCTACAGATCTATCCTGCCTTATTTATACGTCTGGCACCACAGGGATCCCTAAAGGGGTAATGCTTACTCATTATAACCTCACCCAGAATGCTTTAAACAGTGTTATCCAGATTCCATTTGTATCAAAGAACGACCGCTTCCTCTCGTTCCTGCCTTTATCGCATGTGTTTGAGCGTACCATTTATCATATCGCCATTTTAAAAGGTTCACAAATTGCCTTTGCCCAAAGTTTAGAGTTGTTGGCCAAAAATATGGCAGAGGTTAAACCTACCATATTATGCTGCGTACCACGCCTGCTCGAACGCATACATGATAAAGCCATCAAAAGCGGAACATCAGCAGGAGGCCTTAAAACCAAAATATTTTTATGGGCGTTTGAGATTGGTAAAAAGGTACGCTTGGTGCTGGAAGCAGGTAAAAAACCCGGGCCCATTTTAAAAACACAGCACGCGATAGCAGAAAAACTGGTATTCAGCAAAATAAAAGAAAAAACCGGTGGTAAATTACAATTCATGGTATCGGGCGGAGGTGCACTGCCTAAAAATATCGGTGAGTTTTTTGGCGATCTGGGTATTGTGATACTGGAAGGCTTTGGGCTAACAGAAACCTCTCCGGTTATGGCCGTTACCGAACGGCATAGGGTAATTTATGGTACCGTTGGCCGTATTATCCCGGGTATTGAAGTTGCCATTCAAAACGTGGATACCAAAAAGATCTATACCATACAAACCCACGATAATTTCAGGGAAGACCTGGTTACCGAAGAAGGCGAGATCATTGTACGCGGCCACTGTGTAATGAAAGGCTACTGGCATAAACCGGGGGAAACAGCTACCGTGATTGATGCTGATGGCTGGTTCCATACCGGCGATATCGGCCGCTTTTTTCGGGGCAACCTGCAAATTACCGACCGCCTTAAAAATATGCTGGTGAACGCCTATGGCAAAAACATCTATCCTACCCCGGTTGAAAACACCTACCTTAAAAGCCCCAAAATTGAACAGGTATTTTTAGTGGGCGATAAGCGCGAGTACATTGCAGCTATTATAGTGCCAGGCAAAGAAACCCTGCAGGAAGCCTTTAATCTGAAAAACGAGTTTTTCGAACGATCAGAAGTGTTTATTGAGGATAAAGAGATCATTGACTGGATTGGCCAGGATATTCGTAAGCTAAGCAACGAACTTGCCAAATTTGAACGCGTAAAATCATTCAAAGTAAAGCGCAACCCTTTCAGTATGGAAGAAGGCGAAATTACGCCTACCATGAAAGCGAAGCGCAAAGTGATCGAAAAGAAATACGCGGCAGATATTGATGATATGTATGCGGGAGAAGCGGATGCTGATGATTAATGATTTTATTTGAAGATTTGTAAACGTGTTTCTATTCTGTTGGCCAAACTCACACTATTTTTTGACTTAATCGTCAAAATCTTAAAATCGCGTAATTTTTACTAATTTTGTTAGCATGAAGCGATCTGGCACTGCTGACTTACCTTTACACTACGGCTATGTACCCACATGGCTTGCCGAACGTATGGCAAAGTTAGGCCTTGCCGTAATCGAAACTATTGTGATTGATTACGGTAAAGACGAAGTGTTGCGCCGTTTGAGCGATCCGTTCTGGTTCCAAAGCCTGGGCGCTGTTATGGGGATGGACTGGCATTCCTCCGGAATAACCACCTCTGTAATGGGTGCGTTGAAGCGGGCCATTAATCCACATAGCCGAGAATTGGGTATTTACATTTGCGGCGGCAAGGGCAAGCACTCCAAACAAACTCCGGCAGAACTGTTAAAGATCAGCGAATCTACAGGGCTTGACGGTAACTACCTGGTTAAATGCAGCAAACTGAGCGCCAAGGTTGATAATACAGCCATACAGGATGGCTTCCAGCTATATACCCATAATTTTATTTTGAGCGATACCGGTAAATGGGCTGTAGTACAACAAGGCATGAGTGATGCCAGCAGTACCGCCCGACGCTACCACTGGCATTCGGAACACCTCACCTCTTTTGTGGATGATCCGCATACTTCTATCTACGGAAAAAATACCGGACTAATACTGAATATGACCGATAAGCTTGCTGATTCTGCCAGAAATGGCGTGATGCAGATTGCAGGTGAGAACCCGGAGATGATGATCAGGGAGATTGGCAGACTGGTTATGCCCAATCACCATGATGTAAAGGCTAAAGATGTGGACCTTAAACGCCTTGGCGCGGTACTTTGGCTTGCGCATGAAAAACAGCCCGCCGACTTTGAGGATCTGCTGTTATTGCAAGGCCTTGGGCCACGCACTTTGCAATCATTGGCGCTGGTGAGCGAGGTGATTCACGGCACACCATCGCGGTTTAAAGATCCGGCAAGATTTTCTTTTGCGCATGGCGGTAAAGATGGCCATCCTTTCCCGGTACCTATTAAAGTTTATGATGAAACCATCAGCACCTTGCAAAACGCGGTTTACAAAGCAAAATTGGGCTTGTCTGAGCAAAACGAGGCTATTAAACGATTACATAAAATTGCAGTAAATGCTGAAAAAGACTTTACACCTAATACAAATTTCGACGAGGTAATAGCCAAAGAACGTGAAGATTCCTGGAAATATGGAGGCAGAACGGTGATGGGTAAAGCTAAACCGCCGATACAACAGCAATTAAAACTATTTTAAGGTTGCACTAATCATTTTAGCCGAATCGAGATGAGCTTGTAATGACAGTATAGTTTTCTGTGCAAATGCGGATACATTTGAACTTTTATCCTGCGTGGAAGCTTTAAACAGGTTTATTTGTTGCTCATGCTGGCTTATAATTATTTCTAAATAAGCTTTATCAAAATCTGCAGCCTTCTTTTTTTCCAGCCCGGCTATCATTTGCAAATGGGCGGGATATATCGTATCCATAGCAGCTACAAAATTGTCAGTCTCTAATTTTCTAAGATCATCGGCAAGCAGCGTATGATCATCTATCATGGCTTTAGCAAATTGGATTACCCGCTGATTTTTTGAGTTAGAAATAGCCAATCCCGATGCCTTCACAGTCGCATTACTTGCTTCTCTACTATTTTTAAGGAATAATAAACCGCTATTATCAACAAGTACCTTATTATTATAATTATTCGCCCGTTTGTTACTTTGGCACGATTGTACCAAAACCAGGGTAACCGCCGCTAATATAAGACCTGTTATTTGCTTCATTTATAATTGGATTATACTATTGTTCAGATTTAACAAAAAAACTACTGTCTGGTTTACCAGATAACGTAATTATTAGTAATTCCTGCCACAGCAACAACAGAGCAGATCCGAAAACACAGAGGCAAAAACTTTCCGAAGCTCGATTTGCTAAATAAAAAAACCACTTTGCTATACCAAAAAAGGTATTACAAAGTGGTTATATCTTCAGCAGATAGGCGATCTTTTAAAACACCTGGTCAAACTGGTTAACGGCATCCTTGCTTTCCAGTAAAGAGTGGCCCATTAAAAATTCATCTACTTTGCGGGCAGTTTCACGACCCTCTGAAATGGCCCAAACAACCAGCGATTGTCCACGGCGCATATCGCCGGCGGCAAATACCTTGCTTACGTTGGTACGGTAAACGCCCTCTTTAGCTTTAACGTTCTTACGTTCGTCGAGTTCAACGCCTAATTGTGCCAATAAACCGGTAGGCTGAGGATAAAGGAAACCCATGGCCAGAAATACACGCTGACAAGGAATTTCTCGCTCAGAACCCTCCACTGTATTAAATTTTAAAGGCCGGCCCATAACATCCTGCTCCCAGGATACATCAACAACTTTTAATGCCCTAAGGTTACCTTTTTCGTCGCCCAGGAATTCCAGGGTATTAACGCCCCAAAAGCGTTCTGCACCTTCCTCATGCGAGCTGGTAGTCTTCAGGATCATTGGATATGTTGGCCATGGCATGTGTTGTGTACGTTGCGCCGGTGGTTGGTACATTACCTCAAATTGTTTGATAGATTTTGCACCCTGGCGGTTTGAAGTACCCACACAGTCGCTGCCGGTATCACCACCACCAATTACTACTACATCTTTACCGGTAGCCAAAATATCATCGGCATCTACACTAATATTGCTTACGCGTTTGTTTTGCTGTTTCAAAAAGTCCATAGCAAAATGGATTCCTTTTAATTCCCTGCCGGGGATCGGGAGGTTACGTGGTACAGTTGAACCGCCAGCCAATACCACAGCATCGTTATTGCGTAACAGTTCGTCGGCTGCTACATTTACACCCACTTCGCTGTTCAGTTTAAACACAATACCGTCTTTTTCCATTACCTCGATACGGCGTTCTACAACATTTTTCTCCAGTTTAAAGTCTGGAATACCGTAGCGTAATAAACCACCTGGTTTATCATCACGCTCATAAACGGTTACTGCATGACCGGCTTTCACCAATTGGGCAGCTGCTGCCAATCCGGCCGGACCAGAGCCAATAACGGCTACTTTTTTACCAGATTTAACTAAGGGTGCGGTTGGCTTAACCAGGTTTTTCTGGTAAGCTATCTCGATGATATGCTTCTCAATTTCCTCAATTGCTACAGCCGGTTTGTTAATACCTAAAACACAGGCCGATTCGCAAGGTGCAGGGCATATACGTCCTGTAAATTCAGGAAAATTATTAGTTGATGATAAAATATGGTAAGCCTCTTCCCAGTTTTTACGATACACGGCATCGTTAAACTCTGGAATAATATTACCCAGCGGACATCCCGAATGGCAAAAAGGGATCCCGCAATTCATACACCTGGCCGATTGCTGATTTAGCTTCTCGTCGGTATACAAATTAACAAACTCATTATAGTTTTTTACGCGTTCAGTAGCGGAAACCTTGGTTGGTAATTCCCTGTTAAACTCCTGAAATCCTGTTGGTTTTCCCATTGAAATTTAGCCTATTGTTTGATATTGTAGTTTCTCTAATACTTTTTTATACTCTTTTGGATACACCTTCACAAATTGGGTTGAAGCCTCATTCCAGTTGTCTAATATCTGCTGGGCAAGCTTGCTGCCTGTTAAGCTGATATGCTTGCGCAATAAAGCCAGTATCTGCTCTTCATCCTGTAATGATAAAGGATCAAGATCCACCATCTCGGTATTGCAGTTTTCGGCGAAGCTGTTATCGGGGTTGAATACCCACGCTAAACCACCACTCATACCTGCTGCAAAATTGCGCCCGGTTTTACCAAGGATAAGTGCGCGGCCAGCGGTCATATATTCGCAGCCATGATCGCCAATACCTTCAACAACTGTTGTTGCGCCGGAGTTACGCACTGCGAAACGCTCGCCTGCCATACCACCTACAAATACTTCACCTGACGTAGCACCGTAAAGTGCAACGTTACCGATGATGATATTATCCTCTGGAACAAACGTTGCGTTTGCTGCCGGATAAATAGCCAGCTGTGCTCCGCATAAACCTTTACCTACATAGTCATTGGCTTCGCCTTCAAGCTCAAAGGAAATCCCTTTGGTTGCAAACGCGCCAAAGCTTTGTCCGGCCGAACCTTTGAATTTATAGTTGATGGTATTGTCGGGCAATCCTGCCGAGCCATATTTTTTAGAGATCTCGTTTGATAAAAGCGTGCCGACAGTACGGTTAACGTTGATTACATCGAATGATGCAAATACAGGCGTTTTATCTTCAAGCGCGATTTTTGCAGTCTCTAACAATTGCCAGTCAAGTATTTCGCTCATACCATGATCCTGCTGCTCACTGTTATACAGTGTCATTCCCTTGGTATTGGTTACCGGATGCAATATGCCGCTCAGATCTATCTTTTTAGCTTTCCAGCTATCCAGGTGATCTTTCACTTTCAGGAACTGAACACGGCCAACCATCTCATTAATAGTACGGAAACCAAGTTCAGCCATAATCTCCCGAAGTTCCTCGGCCATAAAACGGAACAAGTTAACCACATGCTCGGGTTTGCCGCTGAATAGTTTCCTCAATTCTGGATCCTGTGTAGCAACACCTACAGGGCAGGTATTTAAGTGACACTTGCGCATCATGATACAGCCACCTGCTACAAGCGCAGCAGTAGCAACACCCCACTCTTCGGCACCCATTAAACAGGCTATAGCCAAATCGCGGCCTGTTTTTAACTGGCCATCTGTTTGTAACACTACACGGCTACGCAGTTTGTTACGTACCAGTGTTTGGTGAGCCTCGGTTAAACCAAGCTCCCACGGTAAGCCTGCATGTTTTACAGAGCTTATTGGCGATGCACCTGTACCACCATCGTACCCTGCAATCAGGATCACATCGGCATGTGCTTTGGCAACACCGGCAGCTATAGTACCAACACCGGCTTTTGAAACCAGCTTCACATTAATACGTGCGGCACGGTTTGCATTCTTAAGATCGAATATCAGTTGGGCCAAATCCTCAATAGAGTAAATATCGTGGTGTGGCGGCGGCGAAATCAAACCAACTCCTGGTGTGGAATGGCGTGTTTTAGCAATCCAGTCATCAACTTTATGACCCGGCAGCTGTCCGCCTTCACCTGGTTTTGCACCTTGCGCCATTTTAATCTGCAGCTCATCGGCATTGGTAAGGTAATTTGAAGTTACCCCAAAACGGGCCGATGCCACTTGCTTAATAGCCGAACGCATTGAGTCGCCGCTGGCCATTTTTTCGTAACGCATTTCATCCTCACCGCCTTCGCCGGTATTGCTTTTACCACCTATGCGGTTCATAGCAATAGCCATGGTGCTGTGTGCCTCGTGAGATATAGAACCGAATGACATGGCGCCTGTTGCAAAGCGCTTCATGATGTTTCCGGCAGGTTCAACCTCATCAATAGAGATAGCTTCACGGTGATGGGCAAAATCAAGCAAACCACGTATTGTGAAATGCTTTTCTGTTTGCTCGTTAATTACCTTAGCATAGTTTTTATATACCGAGTAATCATTACTGCGGGTAGCATGTTGTAATAAATGTACAGTAGTTGGGTTAAATAAGTGAGCCTCTCCCCTGCGTTTCCATTGGTAAATACCACCTTCTGGTAATAAGTTATCAGCAGTTTTAGCATTAAAACCAATGCGGTGTTTACAAAGCGCTTCGCGGGCAATTTCATCCAAACCTAAACCACCTATACGGGTAACGGCTCCGCAGAAATAGCGATCAACAACACTTTTGTTTAAACCTAATATTTCAAATACCTGTGAACCATGGTATGATTGCAGTGTAGAGATCCCCATTTTGGAGAAGATCTTCAGCAAACCATCATTTACAGATTTTACATAGTTTTTTTGTAATGTTTTAATATCAAGACTGGTTTCTAAACTGCCGTTGTTTTTAACAGTTTCGATTGTAGCCAAAGCCAGGTATGGGTTGATTGCTGTTGCACCGAAAGCCAGCAAACAGGCAAAGTGATGTACTTCCCATGCATCTCCTGTTTCAACCACTAATCCCACCGCACCACGACGGCCTTTTTTGATAAGGTGGTGATGTACGGCAGATACCGCCAGCAAAGTAGGAATTGGAGCATGTTCGGAATCAACAGCACGATCCGACAGGATCAATACCTCAAATCCATCATCAACGGCATCTTCGGCGTAGCGACAAAGCCTTGCAATTCCTTTTTCTAATGAACCAGGCATGCCGTCGGCCACAAAATAAGTTTGCAGTGTTTTAGCGTGGAAAAGACCTGTATCAATACTGCGCAGTTTTTCTAACTGGTGATTTTTTAATATCGGGTGTTTTAAAACCACGCAATGGCAATGCATTTTATCTTCATCAAGCAAATTGCCGTTGTTACCAATAAAGGTAGCCAGGCTCATTACCAAACGCTCACGGATAGGATCGATAGGCGGGTTGGTAACCTGGGCAAAGAATTGCTTAAAGTAGCTTGATAAATGTTGCGGCTTGTCAGATAAGATAGCCAAAGGCACATCGGTACCCATTGAGCCTACAGGCTCTTTACCATCAACAGCCATAGGCTTTATAATGGTATCGATATCCTCGCGGCTATAACCAAATACCTGCTGGTAACGGAATACAGATGCTTCTGAAAGCTGGGCGAATGCCAAACGTGGTTCGGTAAGCTCGCTCAGGTTTATTTTATAATTCTCTAACCAACGGCCATAAGGCTGCCTGGAAGTGATCTGTTTCTTTATTTCATCATCAGTAATGATCCTGCCTTTTTCGGTATCTATTAGCAGCATTTTACCGGGTTGTAAACGGCCTTTACGTAAAACGGTGCTTTCATCGATAGTTAAGGTACCAGCTTCTGATGCAGCTATAACGCGGCCATCGTTGGTGATCACATAACGTAAAGGGCGAAGACCATTCCTGTCTAACAAGGCGCCTACCAATTTACCATCGGTAAAAGTGATAGCGGCCGGGCCATCCCATGGCTCCATTAAAGTTGCATGATACTCGTAAAATGCCTTTTTTACCGGATCCATATGTACGTTGCCGTCCCATGCTTCTGGTACCAGCATCATCATTACATGGGGTAACGAGCGACCAGAGTGCAACAGAATTTCAATAATGTTATCCAGGCAAGCAGAGTCCGATTGATTATTATCAATCACCGGCAACAGCATTTCCATTTCTTCGGCAGTGAAGTACGACGAAGCATATGATTTTAAACCTGCATAAAACCAGTTTAAATTACCTGTGAGGGTATTAATCTCACCATTATGGGCAATCAGGCGGAAAGGCTGAGCCAATTTCCATGATGGAAAAGTATTTGTTGAGAACCGCGAGTGGATCATGGCAAAGCCTGAAGCCATACGCGGATCTGTAAGATCAGCATAATATTTACGCAGTTGGTAGGTTGTTACCTGCCCTTTGTAAACAATGGTTTTACAGGATAACGAGGTAAAATAAAAATGCTCGGCCGCACCTGCTATGGTTTCGGTGATAGTTTTATTGATATACCTTCTTAATATGAAAAGTTTGCGCTCAAAATCATCCGCATTGGTAATATGATGCGGACGGGCTATAAAAATCTGCTCAACGTCGGGCTCGGCCTGGCGGGCAGTTACGCCAACAGCCATCGAGTCAACAGTTAATTTGCGGTAACCCAATTTTACAAGTCCTAACTTTTCAATAGCATTGGTAATAACTATACGGCAAGCTTTCTTTTGTGCCGAATCCTTAGGAAAAAATATCATCCCAACACCATACTCACCCGGTTCGGGCAGGCTGATCTCCAGGTTTGAGCATTCTTCCATCAGGAACTCATGTGGCAATTGTATCAGGATACCGGCACCATCGCCGGTTTCGGGGTCGCATCCGCAAGCGCCGCGGTGTTCCATGTTTTCGAGCATGGTAAGCGCGTCGTCAATAATCTGGTTACTTTTATGACCGTTAATATTGGTTATAAATCCAGTTCCGCAGGAGTCGTGTTCAAATTCTGGCCTATAAAGGCCCTGGTTGCTCTCAGTTTGATTCATTGTAAATTAAACCGTTTTATAAAATGGTGTAACTACGAAGTTACTGATATATAAATAAATTATAAAATTTATGGAAATTTTTAAAGATTTCTAAAAAATCAATTATTTAAATCATATTTATTTAACAAATTCTCAACATAAACAAGCAAATATTATGATTTACTAAATGAAATATAATGTTTTACTATTTAGAATCAATATAAAGTTGCATCAACCAAGCCGGAATCATTTATACAAGCGGTATATTTATTTATAACAGAATAAAATTTTGTTTGGTAAATCTATGTGGAGAGTAGACATTTATCTCATTAGTCAATGGTCGATAGTCCATAGACCATGGTATTAAACGTTTAAAAGCGGGGCCTATAGCTATGGACTATCGACCATTGGCTATGGACTCTCTAAAAAACTATTAACTTCGCCAAAAAATTTCAACAAATGTCCGCAAAAAATAAAGCCGTTTTTTTAGATCGTGATGGAGTACTAAACCAGGAAATGGGCGATTATGTTCGCCGTTTCGAAGATTTTCATGTACTGGATAACTTTGAGGCACTCAAAGCTTTGCAGGACAGGGGGTACTTACTATTAGTAGCTACAAACCAGGGTGGCCTGGCTAAAGGATGGTATACAGAGGATGAACTTGCAAAAATGCATAATCACTTAAAAGAAGTATATAAGGAACACGGTGTAGAAATAACCGACTTTTTTTACTGCCCACACCACCCCAATTTTACCGGCGATTGCGATTGCCGCAAACCCAAACCCGGTTTACTATTACAAGGCATTAAAAAATACAACATCGACCCTGCCCTATCCTATTTCATAGGCGACCGTGAGCGCGATGTTGAGGCGGGCACTTCTGCAGGTGTAAAAGGGATACTGATAGATAGCGATCAGCCGATAAGTACGGTATTGGATTTGATAGCGTAAAAACAACAGCCCCACCCAAACCCTCCCCGGAAGGTAGGGCTTCAAAACTTTTTTATTCAAAAGTTTCCTCTGCCGGGGGAGATCTTAGGTAAGGGCTTTTTAACTATTTTTAAAACATTTTGCCCCTTTACAACTTTTACCACTATCTAACAGTAAAAATCGCTACATGCAGTTAAGCCGCTATTTAAAAAACTACGACACCTTTATCGCCGCAGTAATTGGCTTTTTTGCTATCCAATTGTTTTGCAAGTACAGCGGCATCGGTATTTCGCCGGATTCTATCATGTATACCAGTGCTGCGCGCAGTTTAAATACAAATGGCACCCTGCAAACATTTAATCACATTCCTATTGTTGATTTCCCGGTTTTTTATCCCGTATTTTTAGGGAGCATCATGTTTATTACCCGTATTGATCCGGTTGCTTTTGGGGCGATATTGAACGGGTTAATGTTTGCCACCCTGATATACACCAGCGGATGGATCATGCACAGGTTTGTTCCGGCATCGCGTATATATAAATGGTTAATGTTAGTAGCTATTATATTGAGCCCGGCGTTGCTGCAGGTTTACTCCTATTTATGGTCAGAGACGCTGTTTATCTTAGAGACCCTGTTTTTCATTGTCGCGTTTAGGGAATATCTTTTAAAGCATACCATTAAAACATTAGTAATTGCAGCGCTGATAGCCGCAATAGGCTGCGTTACCCGCTATGCGGCGGTTACTATTGTGGGTACCGGTGGATTACTTTTGCTGCTCGACAGGTTTTTACCGCTTAAAAAGAAGATAATCCACATTTTTATATATGGCTTTGTTTGCATTTCTCTGCTGGTAAGCAATTTGCTATTTAACGCTTTCATGTCGGGCACTACTACCGGCCCGCGCGAACCATCTATTACGTCGTTTGGTAAAAACCTGTATTATTTTGGTAATGTAGTTTGCGATTGGATGGGGCTTACACCAAACCAGTATTGGCTGTCGGTACCATTGGCCACAATTATATTTATTGGTTTTATTGCTGCGTTGGCTTATAACTATTACCGCCGCCACCTTGATGGTTACGAAAACCTGGCTATTACCTTCGCTTTGGTTTATGGGTTGTTCATCGTGATATCATCAACTTTTTCGCGGTACGAGCGCATTAACCACCGCCTGCTGGCGCCTATATATATACCAGCGCTGTGGGGCTATACCAGCTGGGGACTACTGCTGCTTAAAAAAATAGCAAACACCACTACCCGCAAAATAGTAGCAGGTTTAATGATATCGCTGATGCTGGGCTTTGTTACCAAGGAGTTTTTTATTGATAAAGGCCGGTATGATGACCAGGTAGCCGACCAATATGGTAACCCCGGATACACCGATAACAGTTGGATGGAATCGCCATTCGCGGCCTATCTTAAAACGATTGATAAAAGCCGGTTCGACCCTAAAGTTACCATTTATACAGATGCACATGAGGCTGTTTATTTCTTCTCGGGCATGTCATCATATCTTGTCCCACACAGGTTTTTCAAGAAGGATGTGGCCAAATTTTACCAGATCAGGCATTTCTATCTCATCTGGTTTAAAGCGCTCGAAAACCCCGAGCTTATCAATATAAAGGATATAGAAAAGGCGAAACACCTTAGGCTGATAAAGGATTTTGGAGAAGAAGGCGGTATTTATGAGTATGATGAAAGTAGTAGTCTGAATCAGAATTTGCAAAATTAAAGAATGAACACAATCTTAAAATTCGGTTAATTCCTTAAATTCGTTTAGTGATCCCGGCTAAGACAAGATTCTGTTAATCCTAAAATTCTGACCTCTGATTCGGACAAATTCACATTAAATTTTGATTTAAAAAACATCTGTCTATATTTGCGGCGACTTACCCATAGTATACTATAAAAAAATGAACGGTATCGCTTTACATCATCTCCATCTGCATCACCACCATGTGGTGATCAGCTAAATGTATGTTTCTACGCGAAATAACAAACTCCGTTTATACTCTTTTTTATTATAGTTCCTTAAATTCATTTTGTGAAAACACTTAAAATAGCGATCCAGAAATCTGGCCGCCTCAACGAAAAATCCGTTGAATTATTGAAAAATTGCGGCTTAAACTTCGAAAATTACAAAAGCTCGCTTATCTCACCGGTATCAAACTTCCCTTTAGAGATCCTTTTTCTTCGTGATGATGATATTCCCGAATACGTACAGGATGGCATTGCCGACCTGGGTATTGTAGGCGAAAACGTGATACGGGAAACCGAAGTTGAAGTAAGCTACCTGCAGCGTTTGGGTTTTGGTAAATGCTCCCTTAAAATAGCAGTGCCAAACGATAACAGCATTAAATCGCTTGCCGATTTGAACGGCAAAGCTATTGCAACTACTTATCCTGTTATATTAGGAAAGTTTTTGAAAGAGCAAGGGATACAATCGGACATTCGTACGATATCCGGCTCTGTGGAAATCTCTCCCGGCCTGGGTTTAAGCGATGCCATTTGCGATCTTGTTTCTACCGGCGGTACCTTAAAAAGCAATGGTTTAAAGCCGTTTGCTGATGTAATGTCGTCAGAGGCAGTATTGATAGGCAGCAAGACCACCGAAAACCATGACCTGGTGCTTGAACTTATCCAACGTATCCAATCTGTTTTGCGTGCAAAAGAGACTAAGTATGTGGTACTTAACGTTCATAAAGATAATCTTGATACGGTGATTGCTTTATTGCCCGGAGTAAAAAGCCCATCGGTAATACCATTGGCCGAAGCTGACTGGGTTGCTGTACACACCGTTATCCCGGAGCGCGATTTCTGGGATAGGATTAGCCAGCTAAAGCAAGCCGGCGCACAAGGCATTTTAGTAATGCCGATTGAGAAGATAATATTGTAGGGCGGCGGCCCCACCCAGCACTCTCCGCTGGTGAGCGGAAGGGCTTTAAATTATACTGGTTAATTAAGAAAAATCAAAAAGTCTCCCCTACCAGGGGAGATTTAGAGGGGGCTTATGAAGACATACAATTATTCAGAACTTACTGCAAGCGACATCCGGCAACTGGTTCAGCGTAATGTTGACCCGGCTAATGAGATCCGCGCTGTTGTTGAGGAAGTGATAGCCAACGTTCAGCAACATGGCGATAGGGCCTTAATTGACTATGCCCAAAAGTTTGACAAAGTTGAACTCAGCAAGCTTTACCTGGATAAGGCCGAGCTGGAAGAACTTGCAACAGCCATAACCGCCCAACAAAAGGCTGCCCTTGAAACTGCTTATAGTAACATCTACAAATTTCACCAAACGCAGTTAAAAACCGAGGACAAGGTAGAAACCATGCCCGGGGTAACCTGCTGGCGCGAGTTAAGGCCGATTGAAAAGGTTGGCCTGTATATTCCAGGTGGCTCGGCCGTTTTGCCGAGTACTTTTTTAATGTTGGGCATTCCGGCCCGTATTGCTGGCTGCCACGAAATTGTGGTTTGCTCGCCACCACAAAAAAGCGGTAAGGTAAATGCATTTATAGCTTATGTAGCTTTATTATTGGGCATAGATAAGATCTACCTGGCCGGTGGTTCGCAGGCTATTGCGGCAATGGCGCATGGTACCCAAAGTATAAGTAAAGTTGATAAAATCTTCGGTCCGGGTAACCAGTTTGTAACTAAGGCCAAAACCATCATTCAATCAACAACCACAACCGCTATTGATATGCCGGCCGGCCCGTCGGAGGTTTTGGTTATTGCTGATAGCACCGCCATCCCGGCCTATATAGCTGCCGATCTGCTGGCACAGGCAGAGCATGGTATTGATAGCCAATCTGTTTTAGTTTGTACATCAACTGCTATTGCCGAGGCAGTATTGGCAGAAATAGAGAAACAATTACCGATTTTACCGCGTGCCGAAATTGCGGGGTTAGCACTGGATAATTCGTACATCGTAATTACATCCAGCCTTGCCGAAGCAATGGACTTTAGTAACCGGTATGCGCCCGAGCATTTAATTTTGGCTACCCATAGCTGGGAGCAGATCACCGGGAGCATTATCAATGCCGGTTCGGTTTTCCTGGGTAATTTAACCCCGGAAAGTGCGGGCGATTATGCATCAGGAACCAACCATACACTGCCTACCAGCAGCTATGCAAGGGCTTACTCAGGTGTATCTGTAGATTCGTTTGTTAAAAAGATCACTTTCCAGCATATTACCAGGGAAGGGATCAGCAACATTGGCCCCACCGTTGAAATTTTGGCCGAAATGGAGGGGTTACATGCGCATAGAAACGCGATTTCAATCAGGAGTAATGTTTAAATAACAATCGTAATTGTCTGGCACGAAGCAATGAAGGGTCAGAAAAAATTCGTTTATCGAGAAAGATTAAAAAAGTAATGTACAATATCAATAATATACTACGCGAAAACATTAAACGCCTTGTCCCCTATTCCTCCGCACGGGACGAATACCAGGGAGAGGCAAGTGTTTTTTTGGATGCAAACGAAAATGCTTATGGTTCGCCGTTGGATCAACAATTTAACCGGTATCCGGATCCATTGCAGTACAAGGTGAAAATGCGCCTGAGCGAAATTAAAGGCGTACCGCCGCGCAACATATTTATAGGCAACGGTAGCGATGAGGCTATTGATATCCTTTTCCGCAGCTTCTGTAACCCGGGTGTCGACAATGTAATCCTTGTGCCCCCTACTTATGGCATGTACGAGGTATCGGCCAACATCAACGATATTGAGGCTCGAAAAGTTAACCTTACACCCGAATACCAGCTTAATTTAGAAGGCATTGCCGAAGCCATTGATGAGCATACCAAGCTGATATTCATTTGTTCTCCAAATAACCCAACAGGCAATTCCATCAACCGGGAGGATGTGGAAACTCTGCTGGCCAACTTTAATGGTATTGTTGTGGTTGATGAAGCTTATATCAATTTCAGTCGCCAAAAAACTTTTATACAGGAACTTACCGAGTATGCTAACCTTGTAGTGATGCAAACCCTCTCCAAGGCATGGGGACTGGCCGGCTTGCGCGTAGGCATGGCATTTGCCAGCGAGGAGATCATCGAGGTAATGAACAAAGTTAAGCCGCCTTATAACGTCAATGAGTCATCACAACAACTGGCTTTAGAGGCTTTGGGTAATGTAGCACAGGTGAACGCCTGGATAAAGGAAACCCTTGCACAGCGCGACAGGTTGGTACTTGCTTTAAAAGACTTTGATTTTGTGTTAGATATTTACCCTTCAGATGCCAACTTTATTTTGGTGAAGACTACTGATGCCAACGGTATTTATAAATTTTTAGTGGGTAAAGGCATCATTGTACGTAACCGTTCAAAAATTGAATTGTGCGAGGGTAGCTTACGCATTACTGTGGGTACGCCCGATGAGAATACTATATTACTTAACACCTTACAGAATTTTAAATGAGCAAACTGCAGAAAATATTATTTGTAGACCGTGACGGCACCATGATTAACGAAACACCGGATGAGCAGATCGATTCCTTCGAAAAGCTTACTTTTTATCCCGGCGCGTTAACTTACTTGCCCAAAATAGCAAAAGAGCTTGATTTTGAGCTGGTAATGGTAACCAACCAGGATGGTTTAGGCACCGCCGTTTATCCTGAAGATACTTTTTGGCCGGTGCATAACCTTATCCTTAAAACATTTGAAGGCGAGGGTGTAAAGTTTTCAAACATCTGCATCGATCGTACCTTCCCTGCAGATAATGCTCCCACACGGAAGCCTAAAACCGGCTTGCTTACACAATACCTTGACACTGAAAAATATGATTTGAAAGGATCATTTACCATAGGCGACAGGAAAAATGATGTGCTGCTGGCCAAAAACCTGGGTGCAAAAGCCATCTGGCTAAATAACCACTCGGGATTAGGTGGCGGAGAGTTTACTGAAGAAGACCATATAGGTGATATCATTGCACTTGAAACTACCGACTGGCAAAAGATCTACGAGTTTTTAAAACTGGGCGAACGGGTAATAGAGCACCGTCGCAGTACAAAAGAAACCGACATTTACATTAAAATAAACCTGGATGGTACAGGCGAAGCTAAGGTTTCTACCGGTTTGCATTTCTTTGATCACATGCTCGACCAGATTGCCCGTCACGGCAGTATTGACCTTGAAATTATTGCCAACGGCGACCTGCATATCGACGAACACCATACCATTGAAGATACCGGGATTGCTTTAGGCGAGATTTTTGCTACAGCTTTGGGTAATAAAATGGGTATCGAACGCTATGGTTTTTGCCTGCCGATGGATGATTGCCTGGCACAGGCAGCCATTGATTTTGGCGGCCGCAACTGGATAGTTTGGGATGCAGAATTTAAAAGAGAAAAGATAGGCGAAATGCCGACCGAAATGTTTTATCATTTCTTTAAATCGTTTAGCGATGCGGCAAAATGTAATTTAAATATAAAAGCCGAAGGACAAAACGAACATCACAAAATTGAAGCTATATTTAAAGCCTTTGCCAAGGCAATAAAAATGGCGGTAAAGCGTGATGTAAATAAGATGGTTTTACCAAGCACTAAGGGACTTTTATAAAGCCCCCTAACCCCCTGAAGGGGGAACAAGAGTTGAAAAAGCATGGATGAAATAACGCAAAATAATACGGAGGTAGTTGAACCTGCCCAATCAAACGCTCCCCCTTCAGGGGGCGGGGGGGGCATAGGTATAATAAGATACGGAGCCGGAAATATTTTCTCTCTCACAGCAGCGTTGGAGCGGTTGGGCATTCCTTATGGAATGATCAATAGCGAGGGGGATTTTGCGCTATATGATCGGTATATTATTCCGGGTGTTGGGCATGCCGGTGCGGCTATGAAAAAGCTGGAATCAACGGGCCTGGTTCCAACTATTAAGGCGTTAAAAAAGCCGACGCTTGGAATTTGTGTGGGCATGCAGTTGCTCACTTCTCATTCCGAAGAGGGAGATTCAAAACTGTTGGATGTTTTTCCAATTAAAACTTTAAGGTTTAAGGATAGTAACTTATATAAAGTTCCGCATACCGGCTGGAACCAGGTATTCCCCGAAAAAGAAAACCCATTATTTAAAAATATACCGTCAGGTTCACATTTTTACTTTGTACATTCATACTTTATTGAGTATGATGAAACTTACACGTTATTGTCGGCCAATTATAATAATGAATTTTCGGCATCAATTTGGCGGGATAATTTTTATGGCGTACAATTTCATCCCGAAAAATCGGGCGTGTATGGTGAAACATTATTAACAAACTTTTCAAAATTATAAAAGACATGTATATAATTCCTGCTATTGATATTCTGAATAAAAAAGTAGTACGACTACGTGAGGGTGATTACCAACAGGTAACAGAATATGACGTAACGCTCGAGGAAATGATTGAGCGCTACCAGAGCAACGGCACCAACTTCATCCATATCATTGATTTGAATGGCGCCAAAAACGATTTCAGCAATCAGCAATACCTGTTTGATGTGATCCGTAAAACCGACATGAAAGTGCAGTATGGCGGAGGAATCCGCAGTATCGATAAAGTAAAAGAATTGATAGATGCCGGCATCCACCGTATTATTGTTGGTACCCAGGCACTTACTAATCCGGATTTTTTACCCGAACTGGGTAAATCCATCTGTGGCCGGGATAAGTGTTCTGACCAGGTAGTTATCGCCATCGACGTACTGGATGAAGTAATTAAATACTCCGGCTGGATGGAAAGCTCGCCAATTAAGCTGAAGGATTACGTTGATAAATGCCTTGCCCTGGGCTTTTTCCGTTTTTTATGTACCGACATCAACAAAGATGGCAAACTTGGTGGTGCAGGTATCGACCTATACGAAAAACTGCTTGACCATTCACCGTTCATTAAACTGATCGCCTCGGGCGGTGTAAGTTCTATGAATGATGTCGAAAAACTAAATCGCTTAAAAGTAGAATCAGTTGTAGTAGGTAAAGCCATTTATGAGGGACATATCACTATTGAAGATGTAAAGAACTGGAATTTGGAGTCACTAATATCCATATAACCCCCCCCCGCCCCCTAAAGGGGGTGCTGATTTGCGTGTGTAACTTTCAATTATGAAAAAAAAGTTATTTCTTGGGGCTAATGCAGAAATATTTGCAAATGCAAAGGCTTTGAGGTATAACATGACTCCTGCTGAAAATTTTCTATGGAGTCAGTTGAATATTAGTATCCCTAACGTAAAGTTCAGGAGACAGCATCCGCTCGGGAGTTATATAGCAGATTTTTATTGTCATCGGCACAAACTGGTAATCGAATTAGATGGAAGTATTCATAATCTTCCGGAGATTAAATTAAATGATCTTGAAAAACAAGTATTTCTTGAACGTCAGGGACTCAAAGTATTACGCTTCACAAATAATGAAGTATTCAACAATTTAAATAAAGTATTGGAACAAATAACCACGCAAATCAGCACCCCCTTTAGGGGGCGGGGGGGGCTAAGTAAACGAATTATCCCTTGCCTTGACGTTAAAGATGGTCGTACAGTAAAAGGTGTTAACTTTGTTGACCTGCGCGATGCAGGCGATCCGGTTGAACTGGCCTGGAACTACTCGCGCCAGGGAGCCGACGAACTGGTTTTCCTGGATATTACAGCTACAGTTGAACGCCGTAAAACCATGGTTGAGCTGGTAAAAGCTGTTGCCAGGCAAATTAACATACCATTTACAATAGGCGGTGGCATCAACGAAATTGCCGATGCCGACGCATTGTTAAACGCCGGCGCCGATAAAATATCCATCAACTCGGCTGCGGTACGTAACCCTGCCCTTATCGATGAACTGGCCAAAGCATTTGGTGTTCAGTTTGTAGTAATAGCAGTGGATACGCGCAGTATTGGAGATAAAAACATAGTTCACCTGAACGGAGGACGTTTACCTACTGAACGCGAAACATTGGAGTGGATCTTGGAAGCCGAAAATCGTGGCGCAGGTGAGATATTGCTTACGTCTATGGATCACGATGGCACTAAAGCAGGCTTTGACAATAAATTATTAAAGATAGTGAACGATGCAGTGCACATCCCGGTAATTGCTTCAGGTGGCGCCGGATCGGTACAACATTTTGTTGATGTATTTGAAAAAACAAATGTTGATGCAGCCTTAGCAGCTTCGGTATTTCACTATGGCGAGATATTAATACCGGATTTGAAGGCGGTGTTGAAGAGTAATAATATAGAAGTGAGGATATAGGTGGTTGCGGGGTCGGGTTGCGGGGTACGCGATGTGAGTTGCGGAGGTAAGGCTGCCTGTGGGGATAAGAGCACTCCAACCTGGCTAACACGGCCCCTGCTCTCAAAAGGAGAATTTGAGTAATAAACACGAACCTGGCAACCGGAAACACGAGCCAGAACAACAGATATGAATATAGATTTTAGCAAAACAGACGGATTAGTGCCGGTTATTATACAGGATGAGCAAACTTTAGAGGTGCTGATGCTGGGTTATATGAACCAGGAGGCTTATGATAAAACCGTTAGGGAAAATATAGTTACCTTTTTTTCGCGCTCGAAAAACCGCCTGTGGACCAAAGGCGAAACCAGCAGCAACTTTCTGCATGTAAAAAACATCAGCATTGATTGCGATAACGATACCCTGCTCATTAAGGTTAAAGCCGATGGACCAACCTGCCATACCGGCTCGCGCAGTTGTTTCCAAACTGAATACAATCAAAACTTTATACTGGAGCTGGAAAGCATTATTGCCGATAGATACGAAAACCCGGTAGAAGGATCATACGTTAATAAACTCCGCAATAAAGGTCTCAACAAAATAGCGCAAAAGGTTGGTGAAGAAGGTGTTGAAACTGTTATAGCCGCTTTAGCCGAAACCGAAACTGATTTAATAAACGAGTCTTCCGATCTTGTTTTTCACCTGTTGGTATTACTTCGGGAAAAAGGGTTAACGCTGCAGACGATTGCTAAAAACCTGGAGAACAGGCATAAATAGTCATTAGTCATTAGTCATTAGTCATTAGTCATTAGTCATTAGTCATTAGTCATTAGTCATTAGTCATTAGGGGAACTCATGTTTAGGTCTGCTTGTTTTTATGTTTTACTTTTTTGTTTCTTTTTCATTGCTAAGGTTAATGCACAGCCAGGCTCATTAAGAAATAAGATAGCTGAAGTTGCAAAGGATACTAAAGGCACTGTTGGCGTTTCGATATTGAACCTGGAAACACATGATACCTTAACTTGTAACGGAAACGTGCGCCAGCCGATGCAAAGTGTAATGAAGTTCCCTATTGCTATTACCGTTTTGCACGAGATTGATAAGAAAAAAATCGCTTTAGATCAGCTGATCCATCTTGATAAAAGTGACCTGTTTAAAACCTATAGCCCCCTGCAGGATAAATATCCGGGCGCAAATGTAGATATATCCATTAGGGAACTATTAAGCTATATGGTATCATTAAGTGATAATGTAGCCTGCGATAAACTGCTTAAAATTTTAGGCGGAACTGATAAGGTTAATACTTACATGCACCAGCTTGGCATTAAAAAATTCTCGATAAAAGCATCCGAATACGAGATGGCGCAAGCCTGGGATGTGCAGTTTACCAATTGGGTGGAAGCTACGGAGCTTACCCGTTTGTTACAAATGGCATTTAAATCAAATTTCCTTTCGGCTAAAAGCCATGCCTACCTCTGGAAGATCATGCAGGAAACATCTACCGGACCTAACCAGATCAAAGGATTATTACCTGTAGGCACAGTTGTTTACCATAAAACCGGGCGATCGGGTACTAATGAACAAGGAATTACCGCGGCTACTAACGATACAGGCATTATTACTTTGCCAAATGGTAAGCACCTGGCCATAACCATATTAGTTACCAACTCCCCTGTTGATCTTAAAACCCGCGAATTGGTAATAGCCCGTATTGCCAGAGCTGCTTACGATGAGGCGGTTAAATAGTTTACTTTTAAGTGATAGACTGTAATTAAAGGATCATCTCAAAAACCCTACTTTTGTCAAAAACCAGGTATCACCCATAAATCAGTCTTGATACATGATACTCACTACTTGATACTAAAACATGATTGCAGAAAAAAAAGCTGAACTAACCGGGCATGGTAACCCAATTTTCGCACTTGAGTTATCACAAAAACCAGGCATACTGTTTACCGGCGGGAACGATAAAGGGCTGGTAGAATGGAGTTTGAAGAGCAATTCATTCATTAAGGTGATGTTCCCGGTTCAGGCTTCTATTTATGCCATTCATTGTCCGGCCGGATATCCCTTACTGTTTGCAGGTTTACGTAGCGGCGAGGTTTTGGTATTTGATTTTATCGAACAAAAGGTGATTAAATCGCTTAGGCAGCACCTTAAACCAATTTTTGATATCAAGTCCGTTAGCCATAAAAAAGAACTGCTAATAGCCTCAGAAGATGGCACAGTATCTGTTTGGAACCTGGATACATTAGAAATAGTACACAGCTTCCAAGTATCTGCCGATACAGTGCGCTGCATAGCCATTTCGCCCGACGAAAAACAGGTAGGATTTGGTTGTCGCGATAACCAGGTTAAGATTTACGACCTGGAGGATTATACACTGATAAAAGCACTGCATGGACACACCATGTCGGTTTTTTCTTTAACTTATAGTGTTGATGGAATCCATCTTGTTTCGGGAGGCCGCGATGCGCAGGTGAAAATCTGGGATACTGCAACCTATCAGCTTATAAAAAACATTCCTGCACATTTATTCGCGGTAAATCATATCCTCTACCACCCTACCCAACCCTATTTTGCTACGGCCAGCATGGATAAAAGCATCAAAATATGGGGATCGGATGATTTTAAACTTTACAAGATCATCAGCCGCGAAAAAGGCTATGCAAGTCATCCCCTTTCGGTAAATAAACTGGCATGGAACGGCGATCAGCTTATATCGGTAAGTGATGATAAAAATATTATGATCTGGAATATAACAATATAATGCTGCCGGGTTTTGCTAAAAAAATCTTTTAATGCTATGCAATTTGTGGGTGTGCCTTTTTAACCCAACCGAATAAATCCCATCATTATCAATCTCATCAATTTTAACCTTGCCTGATGCATGAATAATATGCTCGCTGCCAAGCAGTATGCCAACGTGGGTAATTTTTCCCTCGGGGTTATTAAAAAAGGCCAGATCGCCCAGGCTCGCCTCTTTCAGGCTGTTAACTTTAATACCTTCCTCTGCCTGCTGACTGGCATCCCGCCTGATCTTTATTTTATTCAGCTTAAATACCACTTGCGTATAGCCGGAACAATCGATGCCGAAATGGGTACGGCCACCCCATAAATAGGGTGCATTTAAAAAAGACTTTGCCGTAGTTGCAATATCTTCTCTCTCTCCTATTTCGCCAATGATCTCAAATTTATCGCCTCCAATTTTGCAGGTTGTACCTTCTAAAAAAGCAAGCGAGCTACCAGCCGGCAGGTAAATAACAGAATTATCAACAATTTTCCAGGCTTGTGTTACGGCCCTGTAAGTTAAAGGTGGCTGCATATTTTTTAAGCCTTTATAAGCAATATGGCCCAGCATGGCAAACTGCAACCGGCCTATCCAGCCAACATAGCCGTCTGTAGATGTGATGATTTTAACCCATCGTTCCGTCCACTCTGTAATTTCAAATGCCTCGCCAAACAAAACCTGCGATACCTGCTCGCTCCTGTCGTCAGGTTCGGCGCGAAGCGGTATAACAGCGAGGTTACAAATACCGTATTCCATAGTTTAGATAAAAGTAAAATTAGCAATACGTTATAATCGCTAAGATAATTACAATATGATAATTGGTTAATTTTAGTCAGGGGGCTGTAACTAAAATGAGTACTATTGAGCTAATATATTAAAAATATTAAATGAAGCATAAAAAAAGGGAACCAGCAAGCTGTTCCCCTTAAATACTTTTATAAAAATATATTATTCGTTCATGTGCAGCCAATCTTTTTTGGCTAACAGCTCTTCCTTGCTTTCGCGGATGTCTTCATCATCAACACAGCAATCAACCGGGCATACAGCGGCGCATTGCGGCTCATCATGAAAACCTACACACTCGGTACATTTATCGGGTACTATATAATATATCTCGTCTGACAAGGCAGCCTGGGTTTCCTCAGCATTTAAAGTGTTACCATCGCCAAAATCAATAACTCCTTTAAGGCCGGTACCATCGCTAAAACGCCACGCCGCACCTGCATCATAAATAGCGTTATTGGGGCACTCCGGCTCGCAAGCTCCGCAGTTTATGCATTCATCGGTGATTTTAATCGCCATATTTCTAAATATATAATAATCTCAATTAACTTTGCCCGTAATTTACAAGCGCACAAATATAACAAAAAAAGGCTTTAAGGGTTTAAATCCTTACCATAAATATGTCAAAATCTAACATAAAAAATTCTATAAATTCATTTTCAGGCTTAGGAAAGCAGTTAATTGAGCCCAACGCACAACTAATGGCTATTATTGAAAACGAGCGTTTCCATAACGCCTGGTTCACGCCCGAAAGTGTTTTGCAAGCCGTAACGTCCATCGGCAAAATGCTGAATGAAGCCGATTTGGAAACCTGGTTATCTAAATATCCTTCCAACAATGAAGCTCCTGGCAAAAAAGTTGGGCTTATTTTGGCAGGCAATATCCCATTGGTGGGTTTTCATGACGTGCTCTGCGTGCTGGCATCCGGCAACCACGCCCTCATCAAAGCGTCATCACAGGATGCCCGCCTGATAAAAGTTATTTTGCAAAAATTAGTTGATATTGACGATAGTTTTGCCAATCAATTTAGTTTTGTGGAAAGGCTGGCCGATTTTGATGCCATTATTGCCACCGGCAGCAACAACAGCTCGCGGTACTTTGATTATTACTTTGGCAAGGTGCCCAACATCATCCGCAAAAACAGGAACAGTATTGCATTAATTACCGGAAATGAAACGGCAGAGCAATTATTTAACCTTGGTCATGATATTTTTGATTATTATGGTTTGGGTTGCCGCAATGTAAGCAAGCTATTGGTGCCCCGGGATTATAATTTCAATTTCTTTTTTGAGTCGATAGAAGATCATAAGGCCATCATCCATCACCATAAATACAACAACAATTACGATTACAACAAATCTATTTATCTTGTTAACAGCAATAAGCACCTGGATAATGGCTTTTTATTGCTTAAGGAAGATGACAGGATAGCTTCGCCGCTGGCAGTGCTGTATTTTAGTTATTATGACAACCTGGCACTGGCACAACAAACATTAGATCAGCAGGCCGAAAACATACAATGTATTGTTACCACTGCCCCTATAAAGGTAAACAGCCAGGTAGTTGAATTTGGGCAAAGCCAGCAACCCGCGTTATGGGATTATGCCGATGGGATTGATACGATGGAATTTTTGTCAAATCTTTAAAATTACAATACCTTTGAAAATGCTGAAAGCCGAAGGCCTAAAGCTGAAAGCCATCTTTGAGATAAAAAATGCTTTAAGCTTTTTGCTTTAAGCCTTAAGCTTAAAAAAATGTATATTATAAAAGTTAAAGGCGTTGCCAAAATACCCGATTATGTACAGTTGAGGGATGATAAGTTTACGCTGCTGGCATATTTTAGGGTGGATAGGCCCGAAAAATCACTGGATAAGGTTGGGCTTACTGATAAAGCCGACTATATTATGAATATTATTAAAGATTTGCCTTTTGGGCAGATTTTAAAACTGGAGCTATAAAAAAGATGATGGGGAACTCTATTATAAAGCTAAATAATGTTGATATTTTTCAGCAGACACACCTGGTATTGTCAAACGTAAACCTGCATGTTGATAAGGGGGATTTTGTATGGCTAATTGGCTCTACAGGTTCTGGAAAAAGCAGCCTGCTTAAGGTTATTTATGGCGACCTTGCCATTAAAAGCGGCACAGGAAATGCCTGCGGATACGAGCTGAGCAAACTACCAGGCCGCGATGTACCCTATTTACGCCGTAAGCTTGGCATTGTTTTCCAGGATTTTCAATTACTTACCGACCGCTCAATTGAGCAAAACCTGCTTTTTGTAATGCGTGCAACCGGCTGGAAAGATAAAAAACTGATAGCCGAACGTACCCTTGATGTATTGGAGAAAGTTGGCCTGCGCTCAAAATTAAAAAAAATGCCGCATGAGCTTTCAGGCGGCGAGCAGCAACGGGTAGTAATTGCGCGTGCCCTGCTTAACGACCCGGAGATCATCCTGGCCGATGAACCAACAGGCAACCTTGACCCAGAAACATCCGAAGAAATTGTGCTGCTGCTAAAACAAATAAGCCAAATGGGTACCGCAGTGCTTATTGCTACACACGACTACCATATCATCCGTACTTTCCCATCGCGTATTATTAAATGCGAGAATGGTAAGGTTTTGGAAGATGCTGAGATATAGTTTCTGAACCGGAATTAAACGAATTAAAGAATGACCAGAATTTTAAAATTCGATTAATCAATAGATTCGTTTAATTCCGGTTCAGACAACCCTCGTTCAGAAAAAATAATCAGACAAATAATCCTGTCACCCTTGCGCATATTGCGCCACTCCTGCCTATAATAAAACGTGCCACTGACACCTTGTCGGCTTTAAGCTAATGGCAGGATACTTGATTGGCACTATCAGCTATGAAATTTAACGACATGTTGAAGAAAAAGAAGAAAGAAAATATGGATACTCCTGAAAATATTAATGAGCCAACCCAGGAAAATTTAGTAGAAGAAGAACAGCTGAAAGCACAGCACACCGAAACTGTTGAAGTTGATGAAGAAGCTGCTAAATTAACAGATCTGTCTGCCGAAGATAAATTAAAAAATGAACTGGCACAGGCCAATGATAAATATTTACGTTTGTATGCCGAATTTGATAACTTCCGCAGGCGTACCCAAAAAGAACGTGCAGAAGCCCGCGAAACTGAGGGTAAGGATTTGATCATTGCACTACTTCCTGTTTTAGACGATTTTGAACGCGCACAACGCTCAATGGAAAAAGCAGTTGATGTAGCCCCCGTTAAAGAGGGTGTTGCATTAATTCAGAATAAATTAAAAAACATACTTGCGCAAAAAGGCCTGAAGGAAATGGAATCAATAGGTTCGCCATTTGATGCTGACCTGCAGGAGGCTATTACAAATATACCCGCCCCTACCGATGACCTTAAAGGCAAGGTAATTGACGAAATGGAAAAAGGTTATACCCTTAAAGACAGGGTGATCCGCTTTGCCAAAGTAATTGTAGGAGCGTAAATTGATTTCGGAATTGGGACATTTGATTTCGGATTTTGATCCGGTTTAACTCCCCTTTTCTTATATCAAAAAAGTAAACAAAATAAAAATCCGAAATCGAAATTTCGAAATCCGAAATTAAAGTAAATTATGGCTAAAAGAGATTATTACGATATCCTGGGGGTTGCTAAAGGATCTAATGCTGATGATATAAAAAAGGCATATCGTAAAATGGCTATTAAATATCACCCCGATAAAAACCACGGTGATAAAGAGGCGGAAGAAAAATTTAAGGAAGCCGCCGAAGCTTATGAAGTTTTAAGCAGCGCCGAAAAACGCCAGCGTTATGATCAGTTTGGTCATGCGGCTAATGCTTCATCGCCAAACGGCGGCGGTTATGGCGGCGGCGGTATGGATATGAACGACATATTTAGCCAGTTTGGTGATATATTTGGCGGCGGCAGTCCGTTTGAAGGTTTCTTTGGCGGCGGTGGTCGCCAGGGTGGTGGTGCCGGCGGCAGACGTGTAGCCCGCGGCAGCAACCTGCGTATTAAAGTGCGTTTAACGCTTGAGGAAATTGCCAACGGCGCCGAAAAGAAAATAAAGGTTAACAAACAGATCATCTGCAAAACCTGCGATGGCAGTGGCGCTAAAGATAAATCATCTTTCCAAACCTGTAAAACATGCGGTGGATCGGGCGCAGTGCGCAGGGTAACCAATACCATTTTGGGCCAGATGCAAACTACCAGCACCTGCCCTACCTGTAACGGCGAAGGATCAACCATACTATCAAAATGTAATGTTTGCCATGGCGACGGCGTTGTGCGCGGCGAAGAGCTGATTACCATAAACGTACCTGCCGGTGTAAGCGAAGGCATGCAACTGAGCATGAGCGGCAAAGGAAACGCGGCCCCAAGAGGCGGTGTACCGGGCGATCTGATCATCCTGATTGAAGAGATTCCGCATGAAACCCTTAAACGCGATGGCAACAATGTAATTTACGACCTGCATGTAAACTTTGTTGATGCAGCCATAGGTACAACGGTAGAAGTGCCAACCATTGACGGCAAAGCCAAAATAAAAATTGAACCCGGCACCCAAGGCGGCAAAATACTACGCCTTAAAGGCAAAGGTACCCCCGAGGTAAACTCCTACCACCGCGGCGACCAGCTGGTACACATCAACATATGGACGCCAAAGGCCTTGAGCCGCGAAGAACGCGAGATATTGGAAAAACTACAATCATCACCCAACTTTAAACCAAATCCTGGTAAGAACGAGAAAAGCTTCTTTGAAAGGATGAAGGAATATTTTGAGTAAAGCTGAAAGCCGAAGGCGGAAAGCTTAAAACATATCAAAAGCCCGGAGTTTATGACTTTGGGCTTTTTTGGTTTAAAATATTCATTAAATTGTAGGCCGACATCAGTAACATTCTTGCCAGCAAAAATGAAAACATTTTTACCCACTCTTGTAATACGCTCCACTTATTTTACACCATCCAATAAAAAGGGATCATTAATTAAAGCAATCGGGCCAGTCGCACTGTTTGTAATTGCAGGTATCTGCGGCACACAGGCACAAGAACGTGCCCGCGATCTGGGGATAAAATTTGATGGTACACCCGGCCATTACAATGCCATTACAGATGTTAAAGGCGTTTTGGTAGGCTATAAAACTTTAATTAAGGGTGATGGCGCTTTAGTTAGCGGTAAAGGGCCGGTGCGTACCGGTGTTACGGTGATTATGCCCAATGGAAAATCTATCAATCCCCTACCCGCCGGGTGGTTTTGCCTCAACGGCGATGGCGAGATGACCGGCACAACTGTAATTGAGGAGTACGGCCTTAACTACGGCCCAATCGGCATAACCAATACCAATAGCGTGGGTGTGGTAAGGGATGCAATTGGCGAGTGGAATGTTAAAAACTTCAGCAAAGGCGCCACAGTTGATTTCTCTTTCGGCCTGCCGGTGGCAGCCGAAACTTTTGATGGGGTGTTGAATGACATCAATGGCTTCCATGTTAAAAAAGAGGATGTTTTTGATGCCTTAAACAGCGCTCATGGCGGCAAAATTGAGGAAGGCAATGTAGGCGGTGGTACAGGGATGTCGTTGTTTATGTTTAAAGGAGGCAGCGGTACATCATCACGGGTAATTAAAATCGACACCGCTGCTTATACCATTGGCGCGTTTGTTCAGGGCAATTTTGGCCGGCGTACAGATCTCGTCATATCCGGCGTTCCTGTTGGTAAGGAGTGGAAAGGCGATATGCCGGTTATCAACTCCAAACCAAAAGATGGCTCCATTATTATCATCATAGCTACAGATGCTCCATTGTTACCAGCCCAGCTAAAAATGGTTGCCAAACGGGCTTCGCTGGGTGTTGCGCGTTGCGGCGGCCTTGGGCGTAACAGTTCGGGCGATATTTTCCTGGCATTTAGTACTGTAGGCCCGAAAGATAACGCCAAAGGCACCCTGCAAACATGGACTGTACTACCCAAAGAACAAATGGACAAGGTTTACCAGGCTACGGTTGAAGCTGTTGAAGAAGCTATTGTGAACGCTATGATAGCTGCTAAGGATATGACGGGCATAAACGGCAACACTGTTTATGCTATCCCGCATAATAAGTTGATGCAGGTGATTAATAGTTATAGCCATAGAAACGATTAATCTTTATCATTCCAGGTTTTTTTGTTTTTGGGATTGGGTATATTGCAATTCGCATTACCGAGATGAATTTATATAAAAAAATAGTATCCTTTACAGCCTGGCTGTTTATAATTTTCAATCAATCATACGCCCAAACCCCATCCATCAGTAATAATTACCAAACCGAGGCCGGTGTTCCAAAATTAAACATTGAACGGTCGATGATCTACTCGCCTGATAAGGAATGGCTGTATAATCATCACCCTGCTATCATCCATTTTAAGGATAAGTTTATCGCCATATGGAGTAATGGTTTAATAGACGAGGATTCGCCGGGCCAGCGGGTGGTTTATGCTACCTCTAAGGATTTTGTACACTGGTCGGCACCTGCTGTGCTGGCATCGCCGGGCAAGGTTAATGATACTTTAACCGTTTTAACTGCCGCTGGTTTATACCAATATAAAGGCACGTTGGTAGCCTACTATGGCGAGTACACCAAACACCGGCAAAATACCCACCTTTGGGCCAAAACAAGTGCCGATGGCTTGCATTGGAGCAATCCCATTGATATGCATGTGCCTTTAATCCCAAACCACGGACCGGAGGCCATCAAAAACGGCAGGCTCATCATCAGCGGTAATTTTCTGTTCCCCTATACCGATGACCCGCGCGGCATCTCGGGCTGGAAGTTGAGCAGCTTTTATCCCGATTCGCTTTATAAGCAGGATAATTCCGCCGCCTTTTATGCACCGGCGGCAAAATTGGGTTTGCCGCCTTTGTGCGAGGGATCTTTTTTTCAAACAGACGATGGTATACTGCACATGTTACTCAGGGTAACCGGGAAGGGCTGGAAGGGTAAACTTTGGTTAACCGAAAGTAAGGATAATGGCACCCATTGGTCGCGCCCCGTGGAGGCTGCTTTTTCTGATAACGACAGCAAATTCCACTTTGGCCGCCTGCCCGATAAACGTTTTTATTATGTAGGCATCCCCGATACATTACATCATTACGATCGGAATCCTTTAGTGATCTCCTTATCCAAAAACGGCGATACTTTTGATAAAAACTATATCATCGCCAATGAACTTTATCACCTCAAAAAAGAAGGCCTTTGGAAAGGAGGACAATACGGATATCCGCATACCATCATCTATCATGGTTATATTTATGTAATTATTTCGAGGCAAAAGGAAGCTATAGAAGCACTAAGGTTCAGCATCAACCAATTAAAATGAAATAGACACGAATTTCACGAATTCTTTCGAATTACACGAATTGAATGATGGGTGCTAATTTCTCGAATTGATTTGTGTAATTAGCCCCATTCGTGAAATTCGTGTCTTATTCAATTCGTGTAATTCGAATAAATTCGTGCAATTTGTGTTTTATACAATTCGTGTAATTCGAATAAATTGGTGCAATTCGTGTTTCAATAAATATTGTAACATTTTAAAACCGGCCGTATCTAAAACGTACTATTAACTATGATAAACCCTTTGCAAAAATGTTAAGCATCCGTAATATTGTTAAGCAATACGCCGGTCACCGCGCGCTGGACGATGTAAGCCTGGAAGTTGAAAGCGGGCAGATCTTCGGCTTGCTTGGCCCGAATGGCGCCGGTAAAACCTCACTGATCCGTATCGTTAACCAGATCACCGCACCCGACTCGGGCGAGATTTACTTCAATGGCGAGAAGCTCAATCAATCGCATATCGAACGCATTGGCTACCTGCCCGAAGAACGCGGTTTGTATAAAAAAATGGAGATCGGCGAGCAGATGATCTACCTGGCCCGCCTGAAGGGTCTAAGCCGTGATGAGGCCCAAAAACGACTCAAGTTTTGGTTTGATAAGCTGGGCATGGAAACCTGGTGGAAGAAAAAGATAGAAGAATTATCCAAAGGCATGCAACAAAAAGCCCAGTTTGTGGCCACCGTACTGCATGAGCCCGACCTGATTATTTTAGATGAACCCTTCAGCGGTTTCGACCCGGTAAATGCCGAAGTGATTAAAGACGAGATCCTGGAGCTTAACCGCAAAGGCGCTACCATCCTTTTCTCAACCCACCGTATGGAATCTGTTGAGGAACTTTGCGATGCCATTGCCCTCATCCACAAATCGCACAAGATACTGGATGGGAAAGTTAAAAATATCCGTAACTCTTACCGCAACGATACTTACCTAATTGAATATACGGGCGAACCTTTAAACTTTAACGGGATACAGCCATTCGCGCAGATAGGCGAAACTATTACCGATGATGACAGCCATACCATCCGCATAAAACTAAATGAGGGTAAAACATCAAACGATGTACTGCAATACCTTATTCCCAAAACCCGCGTCAATATGCTGCAGGAGGTAATCCCCAGTATGAACGAGATATTTATTGAAAAAGTGAATGCTAAATCCCTAAGCCATGAATAAAGTATTACTTATTATACAGCGTGAATACCTTACCAGGGTAAGAAAAAAATCGTTCATTGTGATGACCCTGCTTGTTCCGGCTTTGTTTGCTTTAATGTATAAAGTAATTGCCTATGTTGCAGATGACAAAAACGAGGTAAAAGCTATGCACATAGTAAATGTGGTTGATAGCGCAGAAATATATAAGGGAAAATTCAAGGATAGCCAGTATATTGTGTTCAACTATTCCTCCAAATCACTAAAAGCGTTAAAGGCCGAAGTAAAGGAACAGGAGAACGACCTTGTGTTATATATCCCTACTCACAAACCAGAAAAGGCCGAAGTGTTTGCAAAAAAAAAGTCGACCTTATCTTTAAGCGACGATATGGAGCGCCAGCTTAACGATATTGCATCGGGCTCGGCGCTTGTAAAAGCAGGCATTGATACTGCCCGTTTACATAAAATAAAAAGCGACATCACTGTTAATGCAAACGAAATAACCGAAACTGGCGATCAAAGCACCAGTATGGCGGCAACTTATGCCCTTAGTTTTGCAGGGGCGATATTGATCTACATGTCACTATTTATTTATGGAGCACAGGTAATGCGTGGTGTAATTGAAGAAAAGACCAGCCGGATAATTGAAGTGATAGTATCGTCTGTTAAGCCATTCCAGCTCATGATGGGTAAGATCATTGGTGTGGGGCTTGTAGGTTTAACTCAATTTGCTTTATGGATAAGCCTGTCGGCATTGGTGAGTTACCTGGCGGGGCAAAACGCGGCGCAGGCAAGCCCGGTTTACACTTTTATCCATAACCTGGGTGCAAATGCAGGTTATGAACTGGGTTGTTTTCTGTTTTTCTGGATCAGTGGTTTCTTGCTGTATAGCGCATTATTCGCCGCAGTGGGCTCGGCAGTTGACAGCGAAACCGAAACACAGCAGTTTATGTTTCCCATTACACTGCCGTTATTATTCACTTACATACTATCTGTATCGTATCTATTTCAAAAACCCGATAGTACACTGGCCTTTTGGTTATCAATAATACCGTTAACCGCGCCTGTTGCAATGATGGTGCGTGTGCCTTTTGGAGTACCGGGCTGGGAGTTAGGTTTATCAATGGCATTGATGGTAGTTGGTTTTGTATTTACTACCTGGGTAGCATCACGTATTTACCGTGTGGGCATCCTGATGTACGGTAAAAAGGTGAACTTTAAAGAGCTTTCTAAATGGTTCTTTTATAAAGAATAACCCATTTTACTGTCATTAAATTATTTAAATCCCTGTAATTGCTAAACAATTTGGGAGATTATTTATTTTAGCTGTATGAGTAAACGCGTTGCCGTAATGGACCTTGGTACCAATACCTTCCATTTATTGATTGCCGATGGCGAGATCCACGATTACCACGAATTAGTTCATTATCACGAAGCTGTAAAGCTTGGCGAAGGCGGCGGCATTAACAAAGGCTATATTTTGCCCGAGGCTTATCAGCGCGGTATCAATACGATGCAGCAGTTTCATGAAGAGATAAAGGCCAGTAATGTTACCGAGGCAAGGGCCGTTGCCACATCGGCATTGCGTGGCGCATCAAACGGGAAAGATTTTATTAAAGAGGTAAAAGATAAAACCGGCATTAGCATAGAAATTATTAATGGCGAAGACGAAGCAGCATTTATTTACCAGGGCGTAAAGATCACCGGCTGTTTATCGGCCCAAAACTCCCTCATTATGGATATAGGCGGCGGCAGCGTTGAGTTTATTTTAGGCAATACCGATAACATTATCTGGAAACAAAGCTTTGAAATTGGCGCAGCCCGCTTAATGGACCTGTTCCACCGCACCGACCCGATCCCGCCCTCTTCTATTGAGGCCCTGAACCTGTACGTAGAAGATCATCTAACCGATCTTTTTGCAGCAGTAGCTGACCTTAAAATTGATAAGCTCATTGGTTCATCGGGCGCGTTTGAAACTTTTGCCGAAGTGATTGAAACCGAAAAAGGTAATACCTTTGATTTAAAAGTAACCAAAAATTATAGTTTTGATGAGGATGAACTTTTAACACTCACCAATAAATTCGTGCTTTCAACACATAAAGAAAGAGCTGCCAACAAAGCGATTATCCCGGTAAGGGTGGATATGATAGTAACAGCATCACTCATCACCCGTTTTATTATGCATAAACTGGAAATTCATAACGTGAGCATGTGTAGTAACTCATTAAAGGAAGGGATTTTGGCGGATATGTTGGGGTTAACTTACAAAAACAGCCCAGCAAGTTGAAAAACCGATGAGCAAAACCACCAGGGCGCTTAGTAAAAACTCTTTGTGAAAAACAGCAATCGCCATAACTAAACATATTATAATCTGAATGGCTATAAAAAACGCTTCACCAATTAAAGCAAACTCATCTTTTTGGTACTCAATTTTTAGATATAGTGTATAAACAATAAGCACCAATAAATTTATGCCGATGATAAGCATTTGAGGATTTGTTTTTGGTTTACTTCCCCCCATTATCCTATCCCGCCCCGAAGATTCATAACACCCACACATGTGGAAAACCCAATTACCAAAACTATTAAGCCACTTAGCAGCCACGCCCATCTGCGTGCTGCAGCAGCCATGCCAATACAAATGATAACATGAATTGCAATGATAAATGCATCGAGTATTAACCCGCTATCGCCGGCTACGGCACAAATAACAGTATAACCAACCAACACGCCCAAATTGATGCCAACTAATCGCATACCTGTGGTTGGTTTAGCTCCTGGCTCGTCTTCCGGAAGGTTAATTTTATTTTCTTCTTCTGTCATATCAATATTTCATTTCTTAATTGTTCCAAATATTCCCGCTTGTCATCGCGATAAAAAATATTCATGGTTTCAAACGGGATGATCTGCATATCCTTGTTTACAATATGCACGCATGATTTTTTAATGGCGCGCACATCAAAGTTTTGCGCATCAATAAACTGCATAATAATTACCCTGAAAAGGTTATCGTAGCTTAGGCTTGGCGCATCAATCTCCGGCAGGCAGCATAATATAGAATGCAAATGCTCCTTAGCCTTATCAACCGAATTACCGGTGCTGAACATATTGAGTAAATGCCCTTTCAATTGTTCATCCTGCTCATAAACAATGGTGTTTTTGGAATTATCCAGCAGGTCATCAGGGTTTATCATCCTGGTGAGCGGGAATACCTGGTCGCCCAATTTTAAAGCATAAGCCATTACCAGCGCATCGGGATTGCAGGGTACCGGGATCAGGTCGTTTTTATTAAAGATGTTGGTTTGCTCCAATATAGCGGTACGCACTTCGGTAAGTGTATAACGGTCGGTTTGCTCATTAAAATTCTCCAATCTGCCAGCCTGTTGCGTTGGTTGAAAGGTTACGCCGCGGATGCATGGTTGTTTAAGCGCGTATTCAATTATCGCACCTATCTCATCGGTATTTAAGCCTTTTTGCAGAGTGACTACCAATGTGGTGGATAGGTTATATTTATTAAGATGTTCTATGGCTTTTAATCGTACTTCGCGCAGATCTTCTCCTCTTAGCTGTTCCAGCGCCTCTTTTTTAAAAGAATCAAATTGCAGGTAGATCTCAAAATCGGGCATATAAGTGGCCAGTCGTTTTACAAAGTTTTCGTCCTTGGCTATCCTTATGCCATTGGTATTCAGCATCAGGTGTTTGATGGGTTTTGTTTTGGCGATATCCAGGATCTCAAAAAATTGTGGGTGTACGGTTGGCTCTCCCCCGCTTATCTGTACCACATCAGGCTGGCCTTCATTTTCTACAATTACATCCAGCATTTGCTCAATTTCCTGCAGGGTACGGTGCCTGCCATACGTGGGCGACGACATGGCATAACAGGTTGGGCAGCTTAAATTGCACCTATCTGTAACCTCGATAACCGTTAAGCAGGAATGCTGTTCATGATCCTGGCACAAACCACAATCATAAGGGCAGCCATAATGTGTTTTAGCATTAAATTTTAACGGCATTTCACTACGCTTGGCATAATTGCGGCAGTTTTTATAATACGCTATATCGGTGGCTATAAGCACCTTTTCAAAACCATGCTGACGGCAGTTTTTAAGCATGTACACCTTATCGTCCTCAAAAACTATCTTGGCATCAACCCTGCGCAGGCAAGTAGAACAAATACTTAGGGTAAAATCATAATAAATATACGGGCGTTCAGGCATAGGTTTTTATCAGTTTTGATGGATACAGAAATACTTTATAATAATACAAAATACCTGCGATACAAACTAACTGTATTACCGAAAGACCGAAACTAAAAAAGTAATCGGGTTTAATAAACTCATCCAAAAGCCTGAATAGCAGGTAACTCACCATAAATAGCTTAAACTTTGAACCATCGGTAAAATGATGGCGCTTTTCAATCGTTTTTAATACAATCCAAAGCATTATCCAGAATAGAATTTCGTACAGGTTGGTGGGATGCCTGCGAATACCATCGCCAAAGTTAATTGCCCAGGGAAGTTTAGAAGCTATGCCATAGGTACCGTCTTCCAGTCCGGCCAGGAGGCAGCCTGTACGGCCGATGATCATGGCCAATATCAAAGGGTAAACCATCATATCGCCGGAAGACACGTTTACGCCAATCTTTTTTTTGGTAAGCTCTACTCCTATCAGCCCACCTAACATCCCGCCCACTATGGTTTTATTGCCCATAAAATAAATAAGGTTAAACTTTGACAGCAATGTAGGATTTTCTAAAATCCCAACCACATGCGAGCCTACAAATGCACCGAAGGCTGCGCCGATAAAAATGATGAGCCGGTTTTCGGTACTGATCTGGTCACGGGTATTCCGGCGCAACCAGGCATAATAACGGTAACCTAAAAAATAGGCCAATGTTTCGCACACAAAATGTACCGGGATGGAGGATTTGCCTATGGGGAGGTTTACGGGGAAGTGCAAAATGAGATGTTTAGTAAAACACTAAAATATTCTTTTTATTTTATGCCACATGCCCCTGGTAAAAGAATATCGTACAGAAATGCCTCCGACTATAAGGTCAACCGAACTAATACTCGTGTACATTTAAGCATCAAAGAGCCATCTTCCCATTTTGAAACAAAAAAGCGTTATTTAGCAAAATCTTCCTTTGTTAAATAACGTTAAACTATTCTTAGAGATCCATAAATGTAAGATATTTACTTCTTCATTAACATAAACCTTACTATAAAATACTACATGAAGTTTATTCTTACTCCAATATTCTGTTTATTAGCTTATGCCACTTTCGCTCAAAAAACTATAGGAAAATACGTAAAAGTTGAAGGTTCAGGATGCCGGATATGGGATTATAATTATTCACCCAAAGATTCTATTATTTGGAAAGGAGATTGCAATGAGGGCTACGGTAATGGATATGGGACAGTTATTTGGAGAAGAAACGGTAAAGAGGCTGGCAAATATATTGGCTATTTAAAAAAAGGTAAATTGAATGGTCAGGGTAAATATTTGTTGCCTAATAATTATTCACTTGAAGGCCTATTTAATAATGGAATTCTTCAAGGCAATGGTAAAATAAATGATGATGGAGACATTCTGAGTGGTTCCTTTGTAAATAATGTTTTACAGGGTAAAGGCAAGATTACTTTTGAATCAGGATTATCACTTGAAGGGCATTTTTTAGATGGTCAATTTGTAAATTTAGATGAACCTTATTTGAATTCACTAAAGAAAAACAGCCCAACTCGTTTTGACAATGAAAATATTTATTCAAATAATGTAACTCCAGATTCTTTATACTACTATACCTTGCCTCCTAAAGCTCCATTTATAGGCACTTTAGTTTTGCTACCCAGCAGCGGCGAGTCGGCAGAAAGTGTAATTTGCTGTAATAAGGAGTTAATACAATCGGCATCAGAAAATCACATTTTAACATTAATCTTATCGATCAATAATGGCGACATTGATGGTGATAACACAACATTAAAATTCTTAAACAAAGCGTTTAAAGAAGTTACAGCTATTTACCATGTACCAAAAGATAAGTTCATTTTAAGTGGTTTGTCAGGTGGCGGAATGCTTGCGCTGAGATATACCGAAATATCAAGAGAAGATAGCGCCAAAACTTTTGTGGTTCCTGTTGCTGTGATTGGCGTTGATCCACCTGTTGACATTGCAGGTCTTTATCATACTTCTAAACGATTCATATCAATGAACGATGGCAGAGACAATCTAAGTGTAGGAAGATTGAATGGCCTCATAGAATCCAAATCGATTGTAAATAGTTGTAATAAAATGTATGGTGGTTCACCCGACCAGTATCCGGAACAATATATTAAACGCTCAATGTATTCAAGATCCCAAAAAGATGGTGGAAATGCTAAATATCTTCTAAAAGTTCCTATCAGACTTTATTGTGACCCCGATATCTTGTGGCAATTAAAAGAACGAAATCGAGACTATTATGATATAAATGCAGCAGATTTATCAGCTATGATTAATTTTTTAAATTTAAATGGCAATAACAACGCTGAATTGGTACCAGCTCTTGGTAAGGGCTATAGGTTAGATGGAACAAGGCATCCACATTCATGGTCGATAGTTTCCTCTTCAAACTGTATAGACTGGATTCAAAAACTATTAAGATAGCGTCTGGATATTTCCACAAATAAGATTAGTATTTTAATAAACTAAAAAAACAGAAGGGTCAACGGCTGTCATTTTATGCCATGATTCACGACAAGGTTTAGGGATGCTGATATTTTTAATTTGCGACATATCTAAGAAGCTGTCTAAATTTGATTTATTAATTTTTTTAACTTCTAATGAAGGCCATCTCCACGCGTCATTGTGAGGCACGAAGCAATCCCCGCCTTACAGAGTAGCTTTGTAAATCCGATCTGTATAGTTTGGGATTGCTTCGTACCTCGACGGTCTGTTTTTTTATTTTTAGACAGCTTCTAAGTTCCATTAAACTATGGTTTTTTGATTTATAACTTTTGTGGTTCTTAAATTGAGGCTAAAATTAGCCGGATTTGTGAGATAGGCGGATGATAAGTTTCCAATTAGTCCGGCTCTATATATCCCGATATAAATTGATTTTTCTTCAAAAAAGTGCATTTATAGTGAAAACAGGAACACTATATAGAAATTAACCAACAAAGAAAAAAGAAGTAAATCACTTTGCGTCTTTGCGCGAGATAAATTCAGATATCGAACTACAGTCCGCCAGCTTAATTTTAATCATAAGTTAATAATTGAATTTATAATGTTGATTATCAGTTACATAAGTGTTCCGGTCTTTGTTGGTTTTTAAAAAGCTTAAGTTGTTGATAATCAGCCACAATGCGTTTCAAAGCGTTCGGGTTGTTCCACTGCACTCAAATGGAACACTTAATAAATCAAATTTAAACAGCTTCTAAGTCAGTTTTCTATATGATGCGGTCAGATCAGGCTTTCCATAAATCTTTTTAATTTTTCGTATCATTTCCAAAGCAAAATAAAATTTCCGGGCATCCTTTGTATATTGCTGCCATTAAAGCATCCCCATGAAAATTAAATTTACAGGCTTAGTTTTACTTGCACTTTTGGCTGTTAATGCCCGGGCTCAAAGAAGAAAGATAAACCCCAGCGATACTACCTCAAACTACAATCCGGCAACAGCATTTTCGCCCCAGTTTTATAGCGAAAAGGGTAATGAATTTCACTCGGCCAATGGCGATCCGGGACCAAAATACTGGCAGAACAGGGCTAATTATAACATTAAAGTAACGCTGGATACCGTAAACAAAATCATTGATGGTACGGTATCGATAGATTATATCAACAACAGTCCCGATGAATTACAATACCTGTGGCTGCAATTAGATCAAAACACCTATAAAAAAGAAGCCCGCTCCAACTTTTTTACCGGCCGGGTGCCGGGCCCAAACCAACATACCAACGGTTATACCATAGAATCGGTGGCATTAGACCAGGGCGACATTGTTAAACAAATACCCTTTGTTATTACCGATACCCGGATGCAGGTACGCCTGCCCCATGCTTTGGGCAAAGGAGCCTTGCGCTTAAGGATCAAATACCATTATACCATTCCCGGCGATTTTGGCAACCGTACCGATTATGTAGATACAAAAAACGGCAAGATCTATGAAATAGCCCAATGGTTTCCGCGCATGCGTGTTTATGACGATAGCCGGGGCTGGGATACCCTGCCGTTTTTAGGAGCCGGCGAGTTTTACCTGGATTATGGCGACTTTGATTACCAGATTACCTTACCCTGGGATATGATAGTAGCCGGATCGGGCGAATTGGTAAACCCTAAGGAAGTGCTTACAGCTAAGCAAATTGCCCGTCTGGATGAAGCCCGTAACAGCGACAAAACCATCATGATCCGCAGCCTGGCCGAGGTGACCGATCCGTCAAGCCGCCCGGTAAATAAAAGCACGCTTACCTGGCATTATAAAATGCTTAACACCCGCGATGTTGCCTTTGGTGCATCAAAAGCTTATATATGGGATGCCGCAAGAGTAAATTTACCCGGCGGTAAAAAATCGCTTGCAATGTCAGTGTACCCTGCAGAGAGCGTTGGCGCCGATGCCTGGAACCGGGCTACCGAATATTTGAAAAAGTCGATTGAGTATTTTTCAGAAAAATGGTTTGTTTACCCCTATCCCGTTGCCATTAACGAAGCCGGTATTGCAGGTGGCATGGAATACCCCGGCATTGTATTTGACGGCATTACCGATAAAGGCAAAGAACTTTATTGGGTAACCGCTCATGAAATTGGTCACAATTGGTTCCCGATGATCGTAGGATCAAACGAGCGCCGCTTTGGCTGGATGGATGAAGGGTTTAACACCTTCATAGATATTTACGCGTCTGATGCCTTTAATAAAGGCGAGTACGCACCAAAACGTGATGGCGAGTATGCGCCCGGCGGCGGCAACCCTGCCGATGAGATCATCCCGATTTTAACTGACGCCGGCTCGCCGCCCATTATGACAGCTGCCGATGCCACACCCGAGAAATATCGCCATCCATTAGTGTATTTTAAACCAGCATTCGGGCTGGTTTTACTGCGCGAGCAGATATTGGGTAAAGACAGGTTTGACTATGCCTTCCGCAACTACATCAGCAAATGGGCCTATAAACATCCGCAGCCGGATGATTTTTTCAGGTCGATGGAAAACGGGGCTGGCGAAGATCTGTCCTGGTTTTGGAAAGGCTGGTTCTATAACAACTGGGTTAGCGATATTGCTATTATAGATGCCAAAAATGTAGTTAGTGATGCCACTAAAGGGGTAAAAATAACCGTTGTGAACAAGGAACAACTACCTATGCCATTTACCGTAGAGATAAAATATAAAGACGGCAGCAAAAAGCGCAGCTATCTGCCGGTTGAAACCTGGATGCAGCGTAAAGTGGTCACCGTTACCTTACCAGCCACACAGGATGCTGAAAGCATAACCATAGACCCGGATAATGCTTTGCCTGATTTGAACAGGGGGAATAATAGTGTGAAGGTGAGCCCCCCAACCCCCTAAAGGGGGAGTTTCTGATTTGCAATTAACCTCGTTTATTATTGCTCCCCCTTCAGGGGGGCTGGGGGGCTTCTCATTAATTTGTCAATCTTAGCCCTTACATTAATCTTTTAATAACCTAAAGCTTTATCTTTGTTAACATGAACACAGCCGATCTGTTGCAACGCGCTTTGCGGTTTGATTTTTTAACCCAGGATGAAGGCGTTTACCTATATAACAACGCATCCACTGCCGACCTCATGTACACCGCCAACGAACTGCGTAAAAAGCAGGTTCCGCACGGTAAGGTTACCTGGCAGATAGACCGTAACGTTAACACCACCAACGTTTGTATAGCCAATTGTAAGTTCTGTAATTTTTTCCGCAGGCCCGGCCACGAGGATAGTTACATTACAGATATTGAGACTTATAAGAAAAAGATAGAGGAAACTTTCCGCTACGGCGGCGATCAGCTGCTATTGCAGGGCGGTCATCACCCTGATTTAGGGCTGAAGTTTTATACCGACCTGTTCAGCGAACTGAAGCAGCTATACCCTAAATTAAAACTACACTCTTTAGGCCCGCCCGAGATTGCACACGTAGCTAAGCTGGAAGGCATGAGCCATATTGATGTGCTGCGGGCCATGAAGGAATCCGGCTTGGATTCACTGCCCGGCGCGGGTGCCGAGATCCTGAACGACCGTGTGCGCCGCCTGATATCAAAAGGCAAATGCGGCGGCAAGGAGTGGCTGGATGTAATGCGTGCGGCCCATCAATTGAATTTGCCGACATCTGCCACTATGATGTTTGGCCATATTGAAACCATTGAAGAACGTTTTGAGCACCTGGTTTGGATTCGCGAGGTACAGGCAGAAAAGCCTGAAGGACATTATGGTTTTGTGGCCTTTATCCCATGGCCTTTTCAGGATGATGGTACCCTGTTGCGTAAGGTACGCGGTATCACCAATAATGTAACCGGCGATGAATACATCCGCATGATAGCGCTTAGCCGCATTATGCTTCCCAATATTAAAAACATACAGGCCTCATGGCTTACCGTTGGTAAACAGGTAGCACAGCTGTGCTTACATGCCGGCGCTAACGATTTTGGGTCGATCATGATCGAAGAGAATGTGGTTTCGGCTGCAGGGGCTCCGCACAGGTTCACTGCAAAAGGCATCCAGGAATCTATCATCGAAGCCGGTTTTGAACCACAGCTACGCACCCAAAAATACGATTGGCGCGATGTGCCTGTAGAAATTGAAGAACAGGTTATTAACTATTGATTGGTGAGTGGTGAGTAGTGAGTGGCGAGTTTTTGCTTGTTAACTTAACCAACCACTCACTACTCACTACTCACCACCCACCATTCACAAAAATGGAACATTACATAGAAGCACTCATTTTCGCGTCAGAACAAGGTATCCGTATGGAGGAGATCATGTATTGTTTGCAGGCTGCTTTTGAACGCGATTTTAATACAGATGAGGTAAATGAAAGCCTTAAAGCCATCGAACTAAAATATAGTGACGATAAACTGGCCATCGAATTGGTAAAAGTGGGTAATGGGTACCAGTTTTTTACCAAAAAGCAATACCATCCTGTTATTAACCTGTTGCAGTTACAGCGATCAAAAAAAAGATTAAGCCAGGCCGCGCTGGAAACCCTGGCCATCATCGCCTACAAGCAGCCGGTTACCAAAACTGATGTAGAGCAGATCCGCGGTGTAAACTGCGATTATTCGATCCAAAAACTGCTGGAAAAAGAGCTAATAGCTATAATTGGGAAGTCGGAAGCCTTAGGGAAACCAATACTTTATGGCACCAGTGGCTTATTTATGGATTATTTCGGCATCAACAGCATACAGGAATTGCCTCAGATTAAAGATTTTACCAGTAATTCAATCGCTATAGGCGAACAAACAGAATAATTTTAATTTCATCTTTTTAATAAAAATGAAATTGATTATTTTTACTATTGGATAAGGAAATAAAAGTCTCAAAAAAATTCTTGCTTTTTATCCGATTTAAAGTATTATTGACAAAGTTTTACAAATAAAATCCGTTACAATGGGAGCGCCAAAAAAACCGATTACTAAGAAGATCGACAATTCCGAAGATGACAATGAAGACGATGATGATCTGATTCTCGACTCAAAAACAAAGAAAAAGGTTGATGACGACGATGATGATTTTGATGGCCCGTTAGATGATGATCTGGGCAGGGGATTTGATTCTTTTGACGAAGAAGATGACGACGATTATTAATCCTTAAAGAAACATATTCTATTTGTAAAGCATTCAGCACATGCCCTGAATGCTTTTTTTTATATTTAGCCCTCCTATGATCATAACAGAAGTAAAAGATAAGGCATCAAAAAAAGCATTTTTAAACGTAGCGCGTATTCTTTATAAAGATGACAAAAACTGGGTTTGCCCGCTTGATAATGATGTGGAGGCGGTATTTGATCCGGCTAAAAACAGCTTTCACCAGGATGGCAAATGTACCCGGTGGATACTTACAGACCATAACAATAAGCCAATTGGCCGGGTAGCGGCATTTATAAATAACAAAAAAGCCTACCATTACCAGCAGCCAACAGGCGGTATGGGTTTTTTTGAATGTATAGATAATAAAGAAGCGGCTTTCCTGCTATTTGATACCGCTAAAAACTGGTTGATGGCTAATGGCATGCAAGCCATGGACGGACCTATAAATTTTGGCGAGAATGATAATTTTTGGGGATTACTGGTTGAGGGCTTTACGCATCCCTCCTATGGCATGAACTACAACTTTGCATATTACAGAGGCTTTTTTGAGGAATATGGCTTTAAAACCCTGTATGAGCAGATCACCAACCACCTGGATGTGCACAAACCATTTTCGGAGCGGTTCACCAAAATTGCCAACTGGGTTATAAAGAAGCCTGGTTATGATTTCAGGCATTTTGAGGTGAAGAAAATGGAAAAATTCGCTGCTGACTTTATCGAAATTTACAATGATGCCTGGCGCGATTTTGAGAATTTTGTACCGATTACCCATGCCACCATTGCCGAAAGCTTTGAGAAAATGAAACCATTGATGGACGAAAAGCTGATATGGTTTGCCTACATCGATAATGAACCCGCAGCATTCACCATCATTTTGCCCGATGCCAACCAAATGCTTAAACCCTTAAACGGCAAACTCAACCTGATAGGTAAGCTTAAATTTTTATATTACCGCTGGAAGGGCGTATCCCGGATGAGGGCTATAGTGATGGGAACCAAGCAAAAATACCAAAAACACGGGCTCGAGTCGGCCATCTTTATTAAACTAAAAGAATATGTTTTACCTTTAAAGCAATACGATGAGTTGGAACTATCGTGGGTGGGAGATTTTAATGAGAAAATGATTGCTATTCACGCGGCCGTTGGCGCTACATTTGGCAAAAAACACTTAACAATGCGTTGCACATTTTAACCAAGCCCGGTTGCAGCCGGGCTTAAATTCATGCAATAGCCTTTGAGTGTCGAAGCTCTTCAAACAACTCAATCACTTTTTTCTGCAGATCGATAACCTCAGTTTCACGATCCATTAACCGTTTGTTAACAGTTTCCAGTTCGTTAACAAATTTCTGATCCTGTTCGGCATCATTAAATGTAAGCAACTGAACTACTGTCATTTCAAACAAGGTTGCAATTTGCTCAAGCCTTGATAAGTTAATATCAGTAATCCCCGTCTCAATCTTTGAGAATGCAGGAATGGAAATATCCAACCGCTTTGCAACATCTTCCTGGCTCCACCCTTTTTGATGACGTAGCAGTCTGATTTTTTTTCCAAGTGTCTTCATGTAATTGAAATAAATAATAAAGGTTTCGCAAAAGTTAATTATTTTACAATAATATTTATTATCACGCTAATTATCAACTAATTTGCATAATATTTTTTTCAAAGTGCACATAAATAAAACAATTAGGGTTTAGCTGGGTTTTAGACGAATAAATGAGCCCTACTGATGACTTTTCAAGCATTTTAACTCTTAATTAATCCGCGTTCTTTGTTAGTCACCACGATGTTGGGTAACTGTTTCCATCTCGCAAACCATCATTTAACTGTAATTAAAAAAATAACAGTTAAAAAATTCTTGCATATACCATAAACAAGTTTACCTTTGTACTGTAATATTAAAAATTACAGAATGAACGGACAATTTCAAATAGCGGTACACATCCTCACCCTGCTTAGCAAGCAGCCGGATGAGCTGTTATCGTCCGATTATATTGCCGGCAGCATCAACATTAACCCGGCACTTGTACGTAAGGAGATCAGCAACCTGCGTAAATATGGGCTTATTGATAGTAAAGAAGGCAAAACCGGTGGCTATACCTTAAAATTACCTTCTCAAAAAATACTTTTGAGCGATGTATACCAGGCTGTAAAAGTTCAACCTGCTTTGGGGCAGGCAAAAAACAAGCCTAATCCCGATTGCCTGGTAGGTAAACAGATTAATCAGCATTTGGATGCATTAGCCGGGGAAGTTGATACCATTATATTTGATAAATTAAAGACCATTACCCTGGCCGATTTTAGCGACCGGTTCGAATAAAAAAAATTTAAACAAAACTGTAACAAATTTAATTACAATATAAAAACAACAATTATGAAATTAGCACTGATAGGCGCCACCGGCTTTGTAGGCAAAGCGGTATTAAACGAAGCATTGCAACGTGGTTATGATGTAACCGCTATAGCACGCGACCCGCAAAAAGTAGATGCAGCAAGCGATAAAGTTACACCTAAAGCTGCTGATGTATTTGATACCGCATCCCTTGCTGCCGTGCTTGAAGGTCATGATGCTGTGGTAAGCGCATACAATGCCGGCTGGGCTAACCCTAACCTTTACGATGATTTTATAAAAGGTTCAGAAGCTATTCAGCAGGCTGTAAAACAAGCCGGCATTAAACGCTTATTGGTTGTTGGCGGTGCCGGTAGTTTATACGCTGCTCCGGGCTTGCAATTGGTAGATACGCCACAATTCCCTGCCGAGTGGAAAGCCGGTGCTACAGCGGCCCGTGATTATCTTAATACCCTTAAAAAAGAAGATGAGCTCGACTGGACATTTTTAAGCCCTGCTATACACCTACATCCGGGCGAGCGTACCGGCAAATTCCGTTTAGGCACCGATGAGCCCGTATTTAACGAAAAAGGTCAACACGAAATTACTGTGGAAGACCTGGCTGTAGCTATTTTAAATGAATTGGAAAATAACCAGTTTGTGAAAAGAAGATTTACGGTGGGGTATTAGCCCCACCCAAACCCTCCCCGGAAGGGAGGGCTTTCAACTTTCTCAAGTCTCCCCTTCCGGGGGAGATTTAGAGGGGGCCGGCTTTTTACTTTATAAACTTAGCCGCCACCCATTCCTTATCTTTTTTATGGATGATGTATTTCAGGCCGTATTTGCGGGCTTCATCGGTAATGATATCCAGATCGGGAGTTTCATAAAATCCGCTGAAATAGATCTCGCCATCGGGTTTTAGCACCTCGGCATAACGTTCCATCTGGTCTATAAGAATATTGCGGTTGATATTGGCCAATATGATATCATATTGCTCATCGGGGATCGTTTCTTTTGAGCCGCAAAGCGGTATGATATTGTCAATATTATTTAGCGCGGAGTTTTCGATGGTACTCTCATAGCACACCAGGTCGTAATCAATAGCAGTAACCTGTGCAGCGCCAAGTTTAGATGCCATGATAGCCAGGATGCCGGTACCGCAACCCATATCAAGCACGTTTTTCCCGTTATAATCGTTCTCCAGCATCAACTCCAGCATCATCGATGTAGTTTGATGATGACCGGTACCGAAAGCCATTTTGGGGTCGATCACAATCTCATACGGAAATTCGGGCCGGGCGGGATGAAAGGTTGCCCTTACATAAATCTTATCACTAATCGCAATCGGTTCAAAATTACGTTCCCATACCTCATTCCAGTTTTTTTGCGGAATAAGGGTTATCTCATAACTAAAGGTAAACAATTCTTGGTACGGTAATAATTGCTCTATTACCGTTGCCTCATCAAAATCATCCTCCGGTATATAGGCTTTAAACCCAAAATCCAGCTCTTCAAAAGTATCAAAACCAATTTCGCCTAAAGCGTTGATCAGCAGGTCCTGCTGGTAATCTTCGGTAGTTATGATGGTAAAAAATAGTTCGTAGTAGTTCATAAGATAATGTTTTTACAACACGTTATTGCCGCTCCTCTCCTCCGGGGAGGGCTTTAAAAACCATGTCATTATAAGAGCTAAAATCCGGTAACTCTGAAGGGGGAATGACAAATCGGCGAAAGACTTACGAAGTTTTTAAAACTTCGTAAGTCTGGGATTCTACAACTTGTCATGGGTAGGTACGAAGCAATCGCAAACTATGCAGATTCGCTTTGTAAAGCCTGTGATTACTTCGTATTTGCCTATGACAAGCTGTTTTTCCTGTTTTTATTCTTCCTGCACAGCCGCTTCTTCAACAACCTTCTTTTTCAATGTAACCGTCTTCCCGGTAACTAAAAACATAATAAAAAAATTAACGGCCCAATAAGCCAGCTGAATGAGCAGCATAATTGTAGTAAGCCCGGTTAGATTACCGTACCCCGATTGCTCATCCCAGATAGCGTAAGCCACCCCTCCCGCTGCACCTGCACAAACGATAGCAACCATAATAAAAGTGACCAGCGCTGCTGTTGCAGACCGTAGCACAAAAGCCTCCCAAACCGGAACAATAATTATCCATTGCGTTAATATGGCAACAATAAAATACAATGGCCAGCAATAATAAAAACAGGCCATAAAAGCATGCACATTGCCCTCTCCCATATCGCTTAACTGCATAGTACGGCCCAGCGCGCTAACTATTACAAAAGCAGCAAAGCCCATAAAAGCAATTAAAGGCGGGAGAAAAACTTTCATATTTTAGATGCGAGCTATTAGATGTGAGATTTGAGATTAGCCTCAAATCCCACCTATCTAACATCTGTTGCCTATTTCTGTTTGATCTAAAAAACCCGACAAGCGCGGCTCATCTCCTATCTAATTAAACGCCTTGATGATATCCACAAAATCACGTGATTTCAGGGATGCCCCACCTATAAGGCCGCCATCAATATCGGGCTGGGCAAATAGTTCGGCGGCATTTTTTGGGTTACAGCTGCCTCCGTATAAAATGGTAGTGCTATCAGCAACATCCTGGCCGTATTTTGCAGCAATTTCTTTACGGATAAATTCATGAATTTCCTGTGCCTGTGCCGATGAAGCAGTTACGCCTGTACCAATAGCCCAAACCGGTTCATAAGCCAAAACCAATTTTGAAAAATCAGCAGCTTCTAAATGGAACACGCCTTCAGCAAGCTGTGATTTAATCACATCAAAATGCTGGTTTGCTTCGCGCTCCTGCAAAGTTTCGCCGATGCAAAAAATAGGGCGAAGATCATGTTTCAATACGGTATCAGTTTTTTTAGCCAGCAACTCATTGCTTTCGCCAAAATACTGGCGGCGCTCTGAGTGACCAAGAATAACATAAGCTGCGCCGATAGATTTGATCATCCTGGCAGAGATTTCGCCGGTATAAGCGCCACTTTCGGCCTGGTGGGCGTTTTGCGCACCTACCGATACTTTATTGTAACCTTTTGCTAATTGTACCAGGCTGTTGATATGGATAAAAGGGCTGCAGATAACCGCTTCCTGGGTGCCGGTAACTTCGTCTTTAACCATGTTGATGATTTCGGTAAATACGCCTAAACCTTCATTATAGTCAAGATTCATTTTCCAGTTTCCGGCAACAATTTTTTTTCTCATGATTTTATATTTTAGTTGATTATGTGAGTGGTTGATTGGGTAGAATGTTGGCTTGGTGAGTGGTTGATTAAGTTGATTAGGTGAGTGGTTGCAGGTTTACTGCACCGCCCGTTTAAACCATTCACCTAATCAACCAGTAACTACTCACTAAAAACGCCTGTACTCTTCTGTTAATTCAAATACTTTTTGCAATATTTCCTGTTCCACTACGCTAAATTCACGGTGGTCGCGGCGGTCAAATACTTTCCGGGCGGTCTCAAACATTTTACTGATCGAGTATACCTCAAAACCCTGTGCTCCTCCCCATGAAAAATCGGCTATAAAATTACGCGGGAAGCCGGCGCCAAACACATTGGCGCTAACCCCTACTACCGTACCGGTATTAAACATGGTATTGATGGCACATTTGGCATGGTCGGCCATAATGAGTCCGCAAAATTGCAGGCCGGTTTTGCGAAAACGCTGTGTATCGTAATCCCAAAGCCGCACTTCGGCATAATTATTTTTAAGGTTGGAGTTGTTGGTATCGGCACCAATATTACACCATTCGCCTAATACAGAGTTACCTAAATAGCCCTCATGCCCTTTTGACGAATATCCCCAGATCACCGCATTGTTCAGCTCGCCGCCTACCCGTGAGTATGGGCCTACTGTAGTTGCACCGTAAATCTTCGCACCCATTTTTACCTGCGAATGTTCGCAAAGCGCAAAAGGACCACGGATATGGGTGCCTTCCCAAATTTCGGTATTGGCTGATAAGTATATTGGCCCGTTGGTTGTGTTGAATGTAGAACAATCGGCAACCGCGCCCTCTTCGGCAAAAAAACCATCACCAATAATGATATTGGTTGAACCTATTGCAGCACTTGTACGGCCTTTGGTAAGCAATTGAAAATCTTTCCGGAGCTCAATATCATTCTTCCTGAAAATATCTTCGGGATAGCGGATAAATACAAACAGGTTGGTGTATGCCGTAACCTTATCAAACTTTGCAGCAGCATCAAAACTTTCGGCATCAGCCTGGTTAAGTTTTACAGCCAGCAGCTGATCGTTATACTTTAGCGCTTCGCCGGTTTGCAGCTTTTCTATAGCCTCCAGCAGGTTCTCGTCGGGGCAAACCGCACCATTAATAAATAAATTATCGGCCTCAATTTTTGCAGGGAATTTGGCCTGTAAATAATCAAGCGTATAAAAAGAAGTATTGGCATTTAAATGCCTGGCCCACTTTTCTGCAATGGTAAGGATACCTATGCGCATATCGGCCACGGGCCGGGTATAGGTAAGCGGTAGCAGTGTTTGGTGTGCGTTATCGTCAAAAAGGATAATTCCCATGGAACAAAAATAAAAAAAGTCCCGGCTGCAAAGCCGAGACTTGTAAATATTTAATTAAACAGGAAATTACTTCTTGTTGTAACGTGTACGGAATTTATCGATACGACCTGCAGTATCAACCAGTTTCATTTTACCGGTATAGAAAGGGTGCGAAGTGTGCGAAATTTCTAATTTGATCAGTGGATACTCGTTACCGTCTTCCCATTTAATGGATTCACGTGTATCGATGCATGATTTAGTCATGAAAGCATAGTCGTTTGACATATCTTTAAACACAACTAATCTATAGTTTGATGGATGCAGATCTTTTTTCATTATATATAAACTTATCTTCTGTAGTCTTTAAAAGAGGCGCAAATGTAATAAAATAATTCAAAATTCAAAAGGCAAAAGTAAAAAGATTTGCAGGATGGGGTTTGGTGCGGGGATCGTGGTGCGGGTTGCGGGTTTTTTGAACGTGTATTGTGTGTGAGTGCTTACGCTTTTCCTGAAACATATAGCCAACCGTCATTGCGAGGTACGAAGCAATCCCTAACTATACAGAGCAGACTATTAAGGTTCGCTCTGCTTATCGGGGATTGCTTCGTACCTCGCAATGACGGTCTGTTTTATTTATTTTAAAACAGCTTCTTACATGCTTTGACAAAGCTCAATCAGCACCCCATTAGCACTTTTAGGATGAACAAAACAAACTAACTTGTTATCTGCACCTCGTTTAGGTTCCTCATTCAGCAAAACAAACCCTTCACTTTTCAGCCGCTGCATTTCGGCAACTATATCATCTACCTCAAAAGCGATATGATGAATCCCCTCCCCTTTTTTGGCAATAAATCTGGCTATCGGGCTATCGTCATTTAAAGCTTGCAGCAACTCAATTTTATTGGGGCCGGTTTGTAAAAAAGCGGTGAGCACGCCTTCGCTTTCAACCGTTTCGGTTTTATAAACCGATGTGTTCAATAGCTTTTGGTAGATGCTGCCCGCAAGGTTAACACTGTTAACCGCTATACCTATGTGCTCTACTTTATTCATGTCCAAATATTGTAAATTAATAGTCAGCTTTAATAATTTGCGAATGTTTTTAGCTGAAATTCAATTAAAACTTGCTTATCTTTGTCATTGTTAATATATCATAGAACATGAATATCCCAATTTATTTAGATAATAACGCTACAACACCAATGGATCCGCGGGTTTTGGAGGCAATGTTACCTTATTTTACCACAAAATTTGGTAATGCAGCCAGCCGTAACCATCCTTTTGGCTGGGTAGCCGAAGAAGGTGTTGATTATGCACGCGAGCAGGTGGCCAAATTAATTGGTGCCAATGAGAAAGAAATAATTTTTACTTCGGGCGCTACAGAATCAGATAACCTTGCTATCAAGGGTGTTTTTGAAATGTATAAAGACAAAGGCAACCACATTATAACTACCGTTACCGAGCATAAAGCAATTCTTGATGCCTGCAAACACGTTGAAAAATTAGGCGCCAAGGTTACTTATCTTCCCGTTAAAGAAGACGGCCTGGTTGACCTTGCTGTTTTAGAAGCAGCCATGACCCCCGAAACCATACTGGTATCGGTAATGTATGGCAACAACGAAATCGGCGTTATTCAGCCTATAAAAGAAATATCTGCTATCGCCCACAAATATGGCGCGCTGTTTATGACAGATGCTGTACAGGCGGTTGGTAAAATACCTGTTGACGTTAATGCTGATGGTATTGACCTTTTGGCATTATCGGCACATAAAATATACGGCCCTAAAGGCGTTGGCGCATTATACGTTCGCCGTAAAGGACCAAGGGTTAAAGTAACAGCACAAATGGATGGCGGCGGTCACGAGCGTGGTATGCGCTCTGGCACGTTAAACGTACCAGGTATTGTTGGTTTGGGTAAAGCCTGTGAGCTTTGCGGTTTAGAAATGGAAAGCGAAGCAAAACGCTTATCGGCTTTACGTGATAAACTGGAATCGGCATTAACCGTACTGGAAGAAAGCTATGTTAACGGAAACGTTGAACACCGCTTACCACATGTAGCCAATATCTCGTTCAAATATGTTGAAGGCGAAGGCTTAATGATGGCGATGAAGGACTTGGCTGTATCATCAGGCTCGGCCTGTACATCAGCTTCGTTGGAGCCATCATATGTACTGAAAAGCCTGGGCTTATCAGACGATCTGGCACATTCATCAATCCGTTTTGGCCTGGGCCGCTTTACTACCGAAGAGGAAGTTGATTACGCTGTTGAAGTAACCAAAAAAGCGGTTACTCACCTGCGCGAACTTTCACCACTTTGGGAAATGTTTAAAGAAGGCATCGACCTTAACTCAATTGAGTGGGCAGAACATTAATTGATTTGAAGATTTGGTAATTTGAAGATTTGAAAATTACCAGGTTCAATTAATAACAGTACTTAAATAAATAAGGGATCTGAATCATTTTCAAATCCTCAAATTTTCAAATTAAAAAATTAAGAAAAATGGCATATTCTGATAAAGTAATTGATCACTACACCAACCCCCGCAATGTGGGCACTTTGGATAAAAGCAGCCACAAGGTAGGTACAGGCCTGGTTGGTGCTCCGGAATGCGGCGACGTTATGCGCCTGCAGATTGAGGTGGATGATAACAACGTTATTACCGATGCAAAATTTAAAACTTTTGGTTGCGGTTCGGCAATCGCTTCTTCATCTTTAGCTACAGAGTGGTTAAAAGGCAAAAGCATTGATGATGCTATGAAGATAGACAACATGGATATTGTTGAAGAACTGGCCCTTCCACCGGTAAAAATCCACTGCTCGGTTTTGGCAGAGGATGCAATTAAAGCAGCAATTAACGATTTCCGCGTAAAAAACGGCCTGGAAGCAATTGCAAGCGAAAAAGTACATCATTAATAAGATTTGAGATGTTAGATATGAGATTTGAGATCCCATATCTGGCGCAGATTTTTAAATGGTGTGTTGTTTAATAGATTGAGTTGGGTTTGTGGCAATTGATCTCAAATCTAAAATCTCATATCTCAAATCTAAAAAAATGGTAACCATAACTGATAAAGCGAAAAGTAAAATAGAACACCTGATGCAGGATTCGGGGCTTGATGCTTCTTATTTTCTGCGGGTGTCTGTACAGGGAGGTGGTTGCTCTGGTTTATCATATAATCTTGATTTTGATAACGAAGAAAAAAAGGGCGACCAGTTTTTTGAAGACCATGGGATCCGAATTGCTTTGGATATGAAATCATTCCTGTACCTTGCCGGTACCGAGCTTGACTTCTCTGACGGTTTAAACGGAAAAGGCTTCAATTTCCATAACCCCAACGCCAGTCGTACCTGCGGTTGCGGCGAAAGTTTCTCTGTCTAAAATTTACTATGAATCATATTCAAAGAGGCGCCATGTTGGCACGAATGGTCGGAAGATTAATCTTCCGACTTTTTTTGTTTATGGACGGGTTGTTTTTTTTATTTAACTATCTGATTATCAATTATTTATTTGTTTTTCTCATTGATTTCAAGTATATTAAATGCTGTAAATCAATGAGATATGGCCATTTTTAAAGATCATAGTATCACCGTAAAACAGCTCTTAGGCTTTATTCCTGAAGCATTGATAGCAAATTTGTCGCTCACAACCAGGATCGATCGTTATGCAAAGGTTTTGCATGGTAATAAGTTATTTTCTTTGCTGCTCTATGGCATTTTGGATAATGACAGGCTTAGCCAGAGAAGCCTTGAGGACACGTTCAATGATTCGGTATTCAAGATGCTTTTTAACCTTGATGAAGATGAAAAGGTGCGCCGGAGTTCCATCTCGGAAAGATTGTCTAAAGTTGACCCGGATTATTTCAGGCAGATCTACGAATTTATCTATGAGCAGTTTTCTGCGGCTTATACTTTAACGGAAAGAAAGCAATACAACCTGATCCGGGTAGACAGTACAATAGTTAGTGAAACCGCCGGAAAGTTATCCGAAGGCATCGCTCTTTCCGGCAGCAGTAAGAAAGCGGTCAAATACAGCCTTGCTTTTGATGGCATTCTGCCTGGACTGGCCCAGGTATTTACCAGCCCAAACTATGGCAATGAAGACAATGCCTTGCCGGAAGTAGTAATGGCGCATGTTAAGAAAGAACCGGGGCATCAGAATATCTATGTTTTAGACAGGGGGCTTCAATCTACCCGGACAATGAAAGCTTTCAGTGAAAGCGAGATAAACTTCATCTGCCGCGCAAAGGAGAACAGGAAGTTCGAGTTAGTAGAATCGCTGATCGCCGAAGGGCAGGATATGGATATGGGGGAATCTATTTTGCTCAGAGATAGCATTGTCCGGCTTTATACAGGTATGCCTGTAACCAATAAACGAGGGAATAAACATTACATAGAAATACTGGTGGATCGCCCTTTTCGCCTGATCATTGTAAAAAGTAAATCTGATGAGGGTAAAGAGTACTGGTTGTTAACCAATGAGTTCGGCTTATCGGCCAAAGAGATTGCCCAGGCCTATCGCAGGCGTTGGGACATCGAGGTGTTTTTCCGGTTCCTCAAACAAGAACTCAACGTATCTCACCTGGTTTCCCTTAATCAAAATGGACTGCAGGTTATGTTATATATGACATTGATAACCAGCTTGCTGGTGTTGATCTACAAAAAAGGGAATAAACAGGGCTATAAAACTTCCAAAAGACGATTTGCTATGGAAGTCAGAGACCTGGCAATCGCTCTGATCGTTATACAATGCGGCGGTGATCCAGGCCTCTTTTTTAAAACATAAAAAATGGCCGGAATTTCTTCCGACCATTCGTGCCATGTTGGCGCCTTTTTTTGTTTTGAGGTTTTTTAGACATGACACTTTAAAAGGTCTGTCATCCTGAACGTAGTGAAGGATCTATTGGCAGACTGTACAGGGCGATGAGGCATGGCGAATAATAGATGCTTCACTACGTTCAGCATGACAAAAGGCTTTTTTTTCAAACACGGCATGGGTAATTCTGAAGGGGAAATGATGTTGCTAAAAGGGCTGTCATGCCGAGTGGTAAAATCCGGGGACTCTGAAGGGGAAATGACGTATATCGCATGGCAGCGAGTCGACTCACCCCGACGAGGCTACGCCCGTCTGCCCCTCTCTCCGACTGCGTCGCATAGAGGGGCAATAAAACAAAAATTGGAGCTTAACCCTCTTTGCGGAGAGGGTCGGCCAGCATAGCGTAGCCGGGGTGAGTCGTGGCCAGCGTTTAAGCGTATGTTTGTAAAACCGAACACGTCATGGTTGCTCGTTTCACTGTTAGTCCATATGAAGCACAAATGCCAAACGCGTTTAGTTGTATTATATGCGTTGTGTTTATTGTTCCAGAATATTTTTCAAAGTCGATAAACTGATATCCATATCTTTCGCAACATGTTTTTCCATCATTGGTATCATCATGTTTACCGGATATTTCAATGTACCGGCATTGCTCCAGGTTACTTTGGTTTTATTGTCGGCTAAAGCTTCCATTTCCATAATAATGCGGGCACTGGTTACCATTGGTTTTACAAAACGAATTTCCATCTCAACCCTTTTCCCTTCAATAATGTTCATAATTTCCTTTTCTCCTACACCGGCATTTTTATCTCCGCTCCAGGCATAAATAAATCCAACCGTTCCGTCTGTTCCTTTGAATTCTGCATTCCTATCGGGGGCGGCCATCGCGTGTTTGTTAAATTTGTCCTGGTTTTTGAGCAGTTTTAAATAGTCGAATACTTTTTGCCGGGGCGCGTTGATAATAATTTCGCTATTCACATAATGTTCCTTCTTCATCAAAAGCGCAATAATTAACAGCAAAGCAATAATGCCTCCTATTACAAGTAAAATGATGATTAAAATATTCATGATTATTTTTTTATTGATGGTTTGGGCTGTGTCCGAATCAGTTAGCACAACTATCGCTGCTTACAAAAATTCAAGCGACATTAATGCTTTGTATAAAGCTACATCATTTCCTCAATATCAATCATTCTTATTGCCAACTAATACACAAGAAGCCGACGGAATTCAATGCAACCCGAATCTCAAATCTAATATCTCACATCTCAAATCTAATCTGGGCGTACGCTGCGGGTATACAAAAACACCCGGATGAAATTAACATCCGGGTGTTGCATATTTATTACTTTGCATGGCGTTTACCTGTCAGCAGGCCACAAGGCTGGGCCTTGTAGCAGCGAAAAGACCTTGTGATAGCTGGGGACCGCATATCTTCCGTCCTTAAGTTGCAGAGGGCTAACATTATGGCCCTTAGGCAGGCTACTGCTTTATTTGTATTATCTTTTCTTTTTCAAAGAGGCAAGGAACGTAAGTAGATCCGCGAATTCTTGTTTTGACATTGTTTGATGTAGGCCGGCCGGCATCATAGAGGTTGACACTTTTTTTATTTGCTTAACATCATTGGTTTTTATTTTCTGAACAGAGCCTCCAGGGTATTTCAATTCGATATCTGTCTCCGTCCGGCTCGAAATAATCCCCACCAGGGTCGATCCATCTTTCATAATAAGTTGTGAGGTCTCATATCCAAAATTAATACCTGCAGAGGGGTTAACAATAGCATCAAATAATCCTTCCTGTGGTAATTTCGCACCTATTTCTGATAAATTAGGTCCAAATTCAAAACCAGCTTTATTAACTCTATGACATACGGAACAGGTTCTGAGGAAAACGGCATTTCCTTTCAGTGCATTTCCTTTTAAAGCAAGTAAGGCATTAAGATTAGCAGAAGGCATCCTGGTTTTAGCAGTTTTGGCAACATCGGTTTTGGATAAAAAGGCTTTTGCTTTGTCCAATGTGCTTTTTCTGAGTGTTCCGCTCAAGCCTGCAACGGCTGGCGTAATTAAACTCTGAGGCAATTTTTTTCCCTGGAGCATTTCCAGAACGCGGTCTTCCCCATTTTGGCTTTTACCCAGCGTTTGAATCGCTTTTTGACGAGTGGATATGCTGTACTGGTTTGATAAAATCACCTTTGACAGGATAGCTGTTGATTCATTGTTGCCTATTGCACCAAGTACTGCTAAAACATTGGACGTCTTTTTCTGATCTTTACCTTTAATCACATTTAGGAAGCGAGGGTCTTCATTGGCTTTAAGTAATAGCCTTGCCGCATCGGCCCCGATTCCTCCGCTCTGATATCCTCCGTTACTCTGAATACCATTGGATTTTACCAGATCCATCAATTTATCGGCTTCTGTGGTAATATTATATTGTTTTACCATATCAACAAAATCCTGTGTTCCAGTGTATGAATTTAAAACCTGTTTCACCTGTTGCTGAGATACAGGTGAACCTGATATATCCTGAGGATTTAATGACTTCAATATTATCGCACTTAATTTCAAATCTTTACCATTATTCTCTTCTAATAATTTAACTAAAGCTTTGGATTTCTCAGCTTCTGGATAAAAGTCAAAAGCTCTGAGATATCTCAAACGGGATTTTAACGGAACACCTGCATCTTTAGCCAGCTTTACCAGATATGGAAGCGCGGTATTTGTTCGGGCCCGCCAGACTATATCTCTGCCTCCGGCTGTTAATAAAGGATCCGGTACTATGTTCAGGTAGGCTGCAAAGAATTGGTCCCATTGCTTGTCGGCCCCGATACCCAGTGCCTCTAAATACCATTTGTCATTGCCATCATGTTTCGCTGCAAGTGCCGCCCATATCGTCGCGGCTTCCGGTTCATTCCGATGCCGTAACGCAATCGCACAATCGCGCCTTACCTGTGCGTCTGGATCATTTACTAAAGCTCCTGCAAGTTTAAGCACATTGGTATTTACTTCTCTTGCCGCCCTCAGCCCGGCTATCCTTAAATCAGGGTTAGGATTGTTGATGGCTTCGGAAAGATATTTTGTGGCCTTTGTTGATTTTGAAAGCACCCATAGGGCCCGGGCACGCATACGGGGATTGGGCGACGTTGCCCATAACTTTTCCAGCTCCGCTATTGCTGATTCTCCCATGCCGGTTAATGCTACGAAAGCATGCCTGCGAACGTCGAGATTTGGATTTTGCAAGGCAATGACTGCACCCTTCGGAGTGGTATAATCCTGTTCAGGTATTTTATAGGTCGCTTTCATATTTTCCGGAACAACCCGGTATATGCGACCACGCTGAAGATCCCCCACCCGATGTCCGCCAACGCCAGGATCATACCAGTCGGCTACAATTAAAGAACCATCCGGAGCTGTACAGACATCTGCCGGGCGAAACCATTGGTCCCTATCGCCATTAAGCATGTTGAGGATACCGGCAGTATATCCCGCGCCAGCTTTTTGAACAGGATAGGCCCGAACAACATTATGTCCCGGTTCGGCATGGATCATCCCATTTTGAAACTGCTGCGGTAACAGCGTCCCTTCATAAAAAATCATTCCGGTAGGGGAACCGGAACCTGTTTGTAAAAGATTGGGAATAACACCCGGATCATTTTGATGCCAGTGACGAAGCGGGATCGAATCTTCCATGTTAATGCGTTTAGCAGTCCAGCCCGCACCGGTTACTTCATCGGTGTAGCCATAATTTCCATATTCCATAACGTAATTGATTCGTACTCCTTTATTCCCGTCATCATCATTATCACTTTGCCATATATTTCCATAACTATCTACCGCCGATTCGTATTCGTTTCTGAAATTATGGCCCAGGCATTCCACATGAGTACCGTCAGGATCACAACGGAATAGCATTCCTTCTTTGTATTTTTTAGGTCCTATCTCATCACCATCCTGATCCAATACGACCTCATTATTTTTATCTCTGAGGGTTTTACCAGCATTCCCAAAATTGAAATATAGTTTACCATCCGGGCCAAATGCGAAGCTGTGCATCCCATGATCATGTTGTATACCACCTATCCCCTGGAATAGTATTTCTTTTCGGTCGGCTTTACCATCATTATTGTCGTCATAAAAAGCCCAAACATATGGGCTTTGCGATATCAATACCCGGTTACCTAATACGCACACACCTAAAGGTGCATTAACCTCGGGGCCCTGATAAAACACCGTGCTTGTTTCCAAACTTCCATCTCCATCCTTATCGTCTAAAATTACTATGCGGTCGCCTGCCTCTTTAGGTTTGTTATGATTAATCTCAAACCGGTAATTATAGGCCTCCGTCACCCAAACCCTTCCTTTTTCATCCACGTCGATATTGGTAGGGTTAATCAACATGGGTTCGGTTGCCATAGTTTCAACACGCAGACCAGGCGCCACGTCGAGCTCCTTCAAGCCATTTTTAGCCAAATGTTTTTGTGTTTCAGTGAGCGGCGTATCAATCGTAGCCAAATTATACGATGAGTGTTTTTCAGAAATATTGGTAAAGGCCCCCAATGCTACTAACAAAGGAATCGCCGCCACTGAGCCACTTATTAGTAAAAAACGTTTTCTTTTATTGTTGTCCATTTCTATGTTTTCTTTTATTGTTGCTCATTTCTATATTTTCTTTTATTGTTGTCCATTTCTATTATAAAAATACTCAGTTCTTCCTGTTGCCTAAATGAAACTATCAGCTTCGCGATATGCTTTGATCAAAGCAAGCTCGCCTGCTTTGCCAGCACCCGCATTGCCGTGTTCCATGCCTACCACTCCCTTGTATCCTTTATCATAAATAAATTTGAATATATTTTTGTAATTAATCTCGCCGGTACCGGGTTCGTTGCGGCCAGGATTATCGCCAACCTGGTAATAACCTATTTCATCATAAACCCAATTAAGTGTAGGGATAATGTTGCCCTGGTTGCGTTGTATATGGTACATATCGTACAAGATTTTGCAAGATGGACTGCCTACTGCCTTGCAAATAGCATAAGCTTGATCGGGGGTACGTAAAAAAAGGTCGGGGTTGTCGCTAAGGGGTTCCAGCACCATGATCAGGCCATGGGGTTCAATAATGGCTGTTCCTTTTTTGATAGCTTCAATTACATTACCTGTTTGTATGCCAATAGGCAGGTTGCGTACAAAATCTCCGGGAACGACGGTAACCAGTTTACCATTGATACGTTTGGCTACTTCAACCGCTTCCTTACAGCTGGCAACAAACTTATCAATATGTTCCGCTTTGCCTGATGCTAATAGGTTAGAATCATTGCCTAAACCAGGTTGTACAAAAACGCCCATGGACATACCCAATTTGGCCAGTGTATCTCCAATCTTTTTTTGCTGATCAACTGGCCGCCCACCCATCCAGTTATCTTCGATACTTCGAAATCCCTGCTCGTAAGCAAACTTAATTTGATCAATAAAATCGCCACCCGCATGGTTTTTAAACATGCCATCATGTATGCCATAATTTAAATTAAAAGGTTTGCCGTTACCAACATTTGTGGTCCTGGCATTTGCTGAATTTGATTTTAAAAGTCCGGTTGTTAATATTGATGCACCTGCCAGTACAGAGTTTTGAACAAAGTTTCTGCGTTTCATAGAACTTATTTTTATTTTAATTGGTTGGGTTTTATTTTAATTGGTTGGGTAAAAGTGGAATACCGGCATTTCACATAATTGTAGTTGGGTCATTTCAAGTTCCAATAGAGTACATAGCGCTGCTTATCAATTTCGTAATAGGGAATAAGTGTAATAGGCCTGGCCGCCACATCTTTGGTTTTGAAGATAAGCTGCTTCCCCGTCGCTTGTGTTAGCCAGTCAGTCAATTTCCGGTCTTTAACGCTTAGTGAACTGATAACGTCTTCAGGGATATTATAATTTACAAAGTCCAGCTGGTCCTTAGCAAAAGGTGCAGGCGGGTTTATTCCGTTGGTGCCCATATCCCCCGCCAGCAACAATGGGCCGTAAGCGATTGCGGCCACCTTTGCATCATCGTTTGCCGGGATCAATCGCAATGACATGGGAAAATTAACAACCACTTTGTCGCCGGTTTTCCATACTCTTTTTAACTCAATATAACTGCCGGGCTTTTCTGATATTTTAACTGCTTTACCATTTATTGTAATCGTAGCACCTGACGTTGCCCAATGCGGATATCGGATATATAACGAAAAGGGAATCCGCGACGGCGCTTCCTTTACGGTAAGGTTAGTCACGCTTTCTTCGGGATAGCGGGTTTGTTGAACTATTTTAAAGCCTTTCTCGCCCCAGTTCAATTCCGATGGGATAAACAGGTTAACATAAACGCCATTATCCGTGTGGTAATAAATACTTTCGGCATATTTAGCATGATTTTCAAAACCCGTGCCCACGCAACACCAAAAGGAGTCGTCGTGTGAACTATAGGTCTTGAACAAACCGGGCTTTAGGGATTGTAAATAGGTTACCATACCAGTCCCCGCTTCCTGCGATGGCAATATATGGTTATATAAAGCGCGTTCGTAATAATCTGCATACTTTACGTCTGCTGTCCAGGTAAACAAGTGGCGTGTCAGTTTTAACATATTGTAGGTGTTGCAGGTTTCGGTGGTAGTGGCTGTAATATGTTTCGAGATTTGATCAGGAGTAAAGAAAAATTCCTGATCGCTGTTACCACCGGTTGCAAAGGTATGGTGATTGATAACCGTTTGCCAAAAAAATTCAGCAATCGTTTTTAGCGTGTCATCATGTGTAAGTTCATATCCGCGCGCTGCACCTATTATTTTAGGGATTTGGGTATTAGCGTGAACCCCCGCGAGTTTATCTTCCTTATTTGCTAAAGGGTCCATAATAGCGTGATGATAAAAAAGTTCTGCTAATTTTTTGTCGTTCCTGTTTCCTGTTATGGCATACAAATTATAGGCAACTTCACTCATTCCGCCAAACTCAGTTTTCTCCATGGTGGCCAATTGCTGAGGCGTTAAAGGCTCAAGTTTATGAAAAGCCCATCCGCTCATCCTTTCTGCAATATCCAAAGCCTGCTTGTTGCCTGTATACAGATACATATCGGTTAGCCCTGCCATCACTTTGTGAATAGTATACCAGGGTGCCCACACCCACTCACCCTTAATCGCCCGGTTGATAAATTGTTTTGGGAAAGCACTTAGGTAACCACCTTCATCCAAAACCTGCTGGCATTCGGCAAGTGCTGTCACCAACGAATCGGCTTTTTGTTTGTAAACTATTTCACCCGTTGAAGCATACATCAACGCAAGGCCCGAAAGTATATGGCCCATAATATGTCCGCGTAACTCACAATTTGGTGATTCCCATCCACCCAGGGGTTTGGCATTGGATGCGATACCGGCATTTAACCGCCAGGTATGCAACAAGCTTGCGTTACTAATGCTCAACATCCATTTGGCATCGCGTTCCATGTTTTGTTTGAAACGGCTGTCTAATAACCTTACATCCTGTAAATTAAAGCTTTGTGCCTTTGCGGCGACTTTAAGCCGGCTGGTCGGCTTTATTTGATACTGGCCGATATATTGTGAAAAAGCCGGCTTGCAAATGAGCATAACGGTAATAAAATGGCCGGCGATTACGATAGTTTTAAGTATTGCTTTTTTTTTCATATTGCAAATTTAGTAACAGGTGTTATACCGACCTTTTATGAGTGCTCTTCTCTTCATGAATTTCGGCTTTAGTAAATGCCGGATAACTTTTTAAATGACTGTGCTTATAATTGGTTTGGCATTCTATATAAACGCCTTTTTCGGAATCATCAAATTTAGGTTGAAAGAAACATCAGAATGTAAGCAAATTAGCTTTTTTTTTATACAAATCCGACTTTTTAATAGTTAATACTTTCATATACATACGCATATAATTACTGGAATTGCACTTATCAATACGCCCCGTTGGCGCACGTGTGTAATCATGGCGTACGCCGCCGGTAGAAACGGCGCCAGGCTATCCACTCTGGAGTTGTCTCCAACAAAACCTTCGGAGAATAATGTTCAATCAACCATTGATGTTTCTGCTATCAACTGGCATCGGCTTGTTGGAGACAAACCCCAACAAGGGCCGAGCGTAATTTCTTGTTTGTCGTAAGCCAGTGTTATCGTCTTCGCTTTGTTGGAGTTGTCTCCAACAAAACCGTCGGAGGATAATGTTCAATTAACCATTGATGTTTCTGCTCTCAACTGGCATCGGCTTGTTGGAGACAACTCCAACAAGGGCAGAGAATTTACACTATTAAGATACTGATTTTCAGCAACATGCATGGATTTTTTCGTCGCTTTTTTTATTTATTTCTTCTATATCCAATCGCTAAACACGTTATATAGCATTTATTTTTATATTTATCAGGCTATACAAAGCCGTACACACCATATCATTGTACATTAAAAAAAGCGGCGTTGTTAAAATTGTGCAGATAATAAAATGCCATTAAAAAGTCTTTTTTTCAAACTTTTAATATTAACGCAGTTTTTATTTTCGGGCGTATACGCCGGCACGCCCTACCAGGTAGTTTACCTGAAAAACTACGGCGCGCCTGAAGGTCTGCCCAGTTCACAGGTTAATTATTTAATGCAGGACAGCCGGGGCTTTATCTGGATAGCCACCGATAAAGGTGTAAGCAGGTTTGACGGGCAGCACTTTAAAAACTTCACATCGGCCGACGGGCTGGAAAGCAATGAATGTTTCCGGGTAGCCGAGGACAATTATCACCGGATATTTTTTTACTGTAATAATTACCAGGTTTGTTATTATGAAAACGGCCTTATACATAAACTCACCCCCACTCAAAAGATATTAGTACTGCCTTTTGCCAATTTCTTTTTTAACCGTTACAATGAGCTTTGTGTAAATTATGGGCTCAGTACCAAAGTTTTTCACTTTCACGAGCTAAGATCAAAAAAACACACCATACAACACCCGGGCAGATATATTTATGGCACGGACGGGGAAGAGATTATCCTGTCTGAAAATGATGTTAACGTACTCGAGAAAGAACTTTCGGCCGGGCAGTTAAGTTATGAAACCGCCAAAACCAATACCAAACCGTACAAATTAGCTATCCGGCAAAATCATCTGTTACTGATAACCAAAGAATGGGTGTATGTTTATCAGTATAAAAAAAACGGGATCATCCCGCTTCATAAAATATCTTTTACCGGCGATATAACTTCGGTTTATCTTACCGGTAAAAATACTTTTGCCGTTACCACGGTGAAACAGGGCACATACATCATTAACTACCTTACCGGCGAACGGAAAAATTATCTTAACAAATACATTACTACCGGTACCCTTATTGACCGGGAAAATAATATATGGTTTGGCAGTTATGACAACGGCTTTTTTTTAAGTACCAACCCCGAAGTAAAGATCATTAACAAAGAAAGCGGCCTGGCTGATGAGGACGTTTTAAAACTGTGCATTGCACGTGGTTACCTTTTTACGGGGCACGTTTTAAGCACGCTGAGTTATATGAAGCTTGGCGCAAATCAAAATTCACCCATTGGTACCTTTTCTATAAATCAAAACCGGTCGGACTTTAACCGGATAACCAGTTTGCGCCCGATTACAGGCAACAGGCTTATGGTTGGTACTGATAATGGTGTATTCGGGTTAGACGTATCAAACAGCAACCCGCTATCATGGCGTGCTACAAACTATTTCACGGGTTCGGTAAAAGATATTATTGAACGGCCTGATACGGTGTACTTCCTCTCACATAATTCTCTCGCCGTGCTGTCAGCTCACCTCAAACATTTAAAAGGGTACCTATTTGAAAATATACGGATAACATCCCTTATATGGCAAAATGGCCGGGTGCTTGTAGGGTCACTTTATGGATTATATGAGTTTATACCTCCCACTGACAATGACAATTTTAAATGTGTACGACTATTGGGCGATAAGGGGATAAAGGTTGTAAAATGCCTGGCTTCAAATAACAATGTGTATGCGATAGGTACCGAAGCCCAGGGCGTGTTCCTGGTGGCAGGCAAAAAAATTGTTCAATTTAATGCGCCTGCTATTTCGTCCGGCAATATCCGCAACCTGGTATGGACGGATGCCAATACCTTATGGGCCTGTACCGCTAATGGCGCAAGCGTTATTAACTTTAGTAATAATTATCAAAATTACCGCGTAAGCCTGCTAAACACCAGCAACGGGCTGCCGTCAGATAACGTTGCCGATGTTGTACAGAACGGCCGTGATTATTATATAGCCACTGATCAGGGCATAGCGGTTACTCAAAATTTAGGGAACGCCAACCTGCCCCGGCCGGTAATGATTAACGACGGGATACCGGGAAAACAAGATAACTTTACTTACGGCCAGCCTGTTGTATTTAACTGCGTTGCCCTATCCTACAAAAGCATGGGTAAAATACAATACCGGTTCAGACTCAGGGGGGTTGATAAAAACTGGAGCATTGCGCCGTCCGGCGAAAAACGGTTTGATCTGTTACCCCCCGGACACTATGAGCTGGAAGCAGTGGCTGCCGACCGCTTTAACCAGCTGAGCCCATCGCTTGTTTTTCAGTTTGACGTTATTCCTTTATGGTATCAGCAGCTATGGCTGCAGACTATAGCTGTTATAGGCGCTATAGTTATTGTTTTTTTACTGGTGCGCAAATATTACCTGTCCATCATCGGCTTACAAAAAAAGGACTATGAAAGCGAGCTTGCCCTGCAGCGTGAACGCCAGCGCATCAGCAGCGAGGTGCATGACGATCTGGGGGCAAGCATATCGGGCATCAAGCTGCGAACCGAGTTGCTGAGCCGGAAAGTGGCCAATCAGCCTGCTTTTAAGGAGATAGACGCCATTCATGAGGCTATCACCGATATATCTACCCAGATGAGGCTAATTATCTGGAGCCTTGATGCCGAAAACGACGAGGTAAGCAACCTGGTTAATTTTATTCATAAACAGGCTGTTAAGATTTTTGAAGCCAGCAGCATCCGCCTTCACGAAAGTACCTCGGTTGGCGAAACCGCAACTTCCATCAGTGGCGAAAAAAGGCGGCAGGTGTACCTGCTTATAAAAGAAGTTTTAAATAATATAGTTAAACATTCGGAGGCACAAAACGCGTTCCTGGCAATCAGCCTTTACAAAAGCCGGCTGCATATCAGCATCCGTGACGACGGCCGGGGCTTTGATCCCGATACGCGCAGGCACGAAACCATGGGCATCCGTAACATTTATGCACGTGCAAAAAGGTTGAACGCCGAATTGAAAATTGACACAGCACCGGGCAAAGGTGCATCCATCAGCCTTAAACTGAACCTTTAGATGATGGCGGTAAGGATAAAGCGGGGATAATTTAGGATATTAGCATTTCATAATACTGCAAGCATGATCCAGATAGTTTTGTTAGAGGATAATTTACATTACCGGCGGGGGCTTGAACAGATTATTCATGACATGAGCGGAGTAAGCCTGATGGGATCATACGCCAATGCCGAAACTTTATTAAAGAAAATTAACGAGCTTAAAGCGGATATCTTTATAGTTGATATAAACCTGGAAGGTATGTCGGGCATTGAATTTATACGGCGGGCCAAGCCGCTGCTGCCGGGTACCGAATTCATGGTATGTACCATAAACGATGACAATACCAATATTTTTGAATCGTTAAAGAGCGGGGCAACAGGCTACTTACTCAAAGAATCATCGGCCGAAGAGATCCGAAATGCGATTACCGAAATTGCGGCAGGGGGCTCGCCCATGAGCGCCTATATCTCGCGCAGGGTGATAGCGTCATTCAATACTGCTGCGGCAAAACCAGCCGCCGTTGCCGCCGAAAACCTGACAGAACGGGAGGTAGAAGTTCTTAACCACCTGGCTCGCGGCCTGCAGTACAAAGAAATTGCCGATCGCCTTGAAATTACTACCGGCACCGTAAAAAAACACATTCGTAATACGTATGTCAAGCTCCAGGTACAAAATAAGGTAGAAGCTATTAATAAATTCCGCTCGATTTAATATACCACTTTTTCAGTATTGCAGAGGCAGAAGGTTAACGCTAATTTAGCATTATAAACTAAAAGGCGATGTTAAAGCTAACTCACCTGTTAGTAGTTTTAAAACCTAAACCTTATCGTAATTTAAATCTCTTAGTCCCTTTGCTGCACACAGAGTTTTCCGTTGTCCGAATGTCATTGACTTCGGACAACGGGGATTGGACAACGGGTTGCCGGTTTATTTTACCATCACGCTGACTTATGCCCTCGCAACGGCTTTCACCAAAATTTCTTCGATATGGTGGTATCCTGTTCTCATTGCCCATTGTAAAGGCGATGACCATGCCGCGCCCACTTTATCCGGGTCGGCTCTCCGGGTTAATTTCGGTCACATTCTCTGTGACCGTTTGTGATAAGGTTTCCTCCAAAAATAAACATCGCTAAAATTCATTATTTGTAAGCCTAAGTTCTTAAGCCGATATTTAGAAAAAAAACGTTGTGAAAATTCGGTTTAAAGAAACTCCCGCCATTGGCGTATTTGGGGATGTTCGTAAGGACATAGAATATTTAGTACTTGGTATGGATGTCAATCAGTATTATATTCTCACTGAAAATAACGAGGTAGGTACGGACATTAAAGATCGATATATAATTACTGACCATACTCGTCCGGAGTTTTGGGTCGAAGAGAATGGGCAAACAGTGCCAGAAGAATGGCTTTGGAAAAACTTTTTTAGTTTAAATGACGAACCGTATTTAGAATGGGATGAAATTTGGTTTATAACGCAATTTGCAAAAGGGCTTGAGAAATTCAACTTACCTGTTTTTCCGCCCCGATTCAAAAAGGCATATGATAAATCTTTTAAGGAAGAATTAGTAAATAATTTCTTAAAAATGGCTTCGGATTATGATTCATTACCGGATAGATATGTGCAGTGGGAATATACATTTGAAAGTTTTAGAAGTAGAATTAATCTCCCTTATTTTCGTTGGGAAGGTAGCACGCCTCAGCATTATGAAAAGATATTAATTACAAGCGCTGATAAAACCGGTTATGATGTAGTAACCGATCTTTTGAAACAAATCGGTAGCCCGTTTGAATATAATAAATCTAATATAGACTTAGATTACTTACAGGTAATAAGAAACAGAATTCTGTTTTCAATTTGGTCAATTTGGGGAACAAAGGATTTTGAGATTTTTCAGTTGAAATATGACAGCGGTTTAAAATCAGATTATATTCTCAAAAAGAACGATGATGTATATCTTTTATCATTTGATTACATTACTTAACGTACTGCGCCTTCTGTGCTGCAAAAATCCACTTTGGCGCAAGTGTTGAGCGGCGGAATGCGCGAGGATCACTTGTGACTTTTGTAAACTAATCACATCGTAAAGCACAGGTCAGCCATTGCACAATCCACAACACAAGACCTGCGCTAAAAAAGGGCTTCCGCAAGCAGTTCTTCAGGATTTGTGCCTTTTTCGTTTGCAGAGACCCGGGATTTGAAACTAAAGGGTGTCTTGTTCAGAATTTTACTTTGTGTGGTCAGTTCACCTTTCCCTTCGTTTATAGTTCCTGACCAATATGCTTTTGCTGTACGCTTCATTTTTTTAAATTAAATTTGATAATAACTTTCGCACTGGACTTGAGTAGGTTTACTACCAGGTGCTGACAATTGAACTAACCCTAAGCAAGATTTCTGTCCTAATTCAATAAACTATCCCTGAATTTATTGGGAGTACTGCCGACCTCTTTTTTAAACAGACGCGAAAAGTAGGTTAGATTCTCAAAACCAAGCGACGACGAGATTTCCGATATGTTCATATCGCCCCCTGTGAGCATATTTTTTGCCTCACCGATCAAAAAAAGGTGAATAAGCTCTAACGCTGTTTTACCCGTTTCTTCTTTAAGCAGATCAGTTAAGTAACGAGGAGAAATATGCATCTTTTCTGCCAGCAAAGCTACAGTTGGCAGCCCGGTACCCTTCAATTTTCTTTCTTCGAAATTTGCAGCAAGTAATGCATTGAACCTGGTTAGCGTCGCCCCGGTTAATTCTGTCCGGTGAATAAACTGTCGTTTATAAAAACGCTGGGCATATTTCAGCATCGAATCAATATGACTGATGATGATCATTTTGCTATGTTCATCTGTATTATTGTTATACTCCTTTTCTATGGTGAAATACAGGTTCCAGATAATATTTTCTTCTGCCGGTGAAAGGTGCAGTGCCTCATTTACCTCGTAGTCAAAATAGCTGTATTTTTTAATTTCACTGTAGAGGGGCGTTCCAGGTAAAAAGTCCTCGTGGATAATGATCAGAAACCCCTTTTCCTCTAGCTCCATATTTTGGAAAAATACTTTCTGCTGCGGTTTGATAAATGACATAGAGCCAAGATCATGGTCGTACTTGGTTTTTCCGTATAGCATTTGCCCTGATTTCAGCTTTTTGAATCCAATGATGTAAAATGCTGAAGTAAATTCAAGTTCGCTGATGCCGGTGCAATTATCCCGTTCGCCGTAAGCCACACTAAAAAGAGGGTGCTCAGGCGGCTTTACACCAAGAACTTCATGCAGTTCGCTGATTTTTTTGAAATGCTTCATATTGTTCGCTATTATAAAAACAGGACCCGGAAAATCCGGATCCCGCTAATGTTACTTCCCTTAACCATGTGCTGCCACAGAAACATCCTGCCATGATTCCCATGTTTTCAGGCGTTCTTCGTAAGTGTATTTTACCCAAGGGTAAACAGTTTTACCCAATAGCAATCTTAATGGCGGATTTTCCGAATCCACCAGGGTAAGTAGCGCATTGGCAGTTGCTGCAGGGTTACCGGAATCTTGATCACCAGCGTGCTCATAAAAATCTTTTCTTATACCATCGTAAGCCGGCATGGATTCACTCAATGCAAGGGAGTTAGTACCGAAGAAATCCGTGGAGAAACCAGCCGGTTCCAGTATGGTTACTTTAATACCGAAACCACTTACTTCGCCAGCCAGTGTTTCGGTAAGACCTTCAATTGCAAACTTAGATGCACTATACAATCCCATTAATGATACCGTATTCAAACCCAAAGCGCTTGACAGTTGAATGATTTGTCCTGATTTTTGCTGACGCATGATGGGCACAACCGCTTGTATAGTCCATAATGAACCCAGTACATTAGTTTCAAACTGCGTCCTTACATCTTGCTCATTTAATTCCTCTACAGCTCCGATATGTCCGTAGCCGGCATTATTGATGAGTACATCGATGCGGCCAAAGTGAGATTTTGCAGTTTCAATTGCTTCAAAACTTGCTTTTTTATCAGTTACATCAAGTTTAAGCACCAAAAGATTTTTGGTAAATTCTTTTGAAAGTTCCGTTAACGCATCAGGGTTTCGAACTGCGGCTACCACATTGTCTCCGCGTTTTAGGAACGCTTCTGCCCAGATCCTGCCGAATCCACGGGATGCGCCTGTTATAAAAATTATTTTTGCCATTATTTTATTTTTAATATTTATAAGGACAAAGTTCGGCGAGTTAATGGCAGCTATTGTGATACAAAAGTAGGCAATAATGAAACGTTTTAACGCTAAAGCGACTTTTAGGCACGCTTGCCTTTTGTGTTTAACGAAAGGTGTTAAGTGTTCTATTAGTTTTTTAAACACATGGATCAATTCCGTATTGCTCCGGAGCACCAGACGCGAAAAGTAAGTCAGGTTCTCAAAACCCAAGTGACGAAGAGCCTTAGTATCTCATGTCTTTACACATTACCTATTTTCAAATTTTTTGATGATCCTGAGCGCATTAAGGCAACTGTTTCTTCATGAGAAGGCGGTCGTTCAGCTTTCATTAATTTGTCTATAATATAATCCCTTCTGGCGGGGGCTGTTCCTTTTTCAGCTTCGGTAAGTGCCCGTTTGAGTTCGTCTGCATTTAGTTCCGTACAAAAAGCTGGAGTTCCCGGTTCCTGCCTCCACGATAAGTTAAGACTTCCCCCATCTACAGTATCAAAGCCTGTTTGATCAACTATTTCAGCGGCTAATTTCTTATGTTCATCGTTATCGGCAGCTACCGATATAGCTATCCTTCCTTTTTCCCCAGCAGCTTTACCGTTATGCTTGAGCGTGTGCCCCAGGACAATATTAAAAACTTTGACAACCGGTCTTCCCAATATTTCGGAAATATATTCACTTTCCGTTTTACCTTCTAAGCCCGGAAGCTCGCCATCACGTAAAGGAGAATAATTAGAGGTGTCCATAATGATAACCTCTTGGGGCACATCCTGCAATAAACTTTTCGGCAGGTCTTTATATGCTTTGAAAGGAATGGACAAAATAATGGCCTCTACATCTTTAACAACGTCCTTAAGTGTTGCAGCATTTGCTCCCAACCGTTCTGCAATTTTGCTAAGCTCAGCGAAATCCTGGGTGTTGGTTACTTTCACCTGGTGTCCTGCATGAGACAATTTCTCTGCCAGTGTGCTACCAATAGCACCTGTTCCAATAATTCCTATTTTCATTTTTTTAATTTTTAATTTTTTGTTGTGCACTGTTTAATTTCCTACATCCCGGTACAAAATCAAGTGCTTAAGTATCGGCTGTTTGTTTTTGCATTAAGGATTTCAGCCTTTATTTGGAAGTAAATAGTCTTTGAGAAGATCCCAATACTTCCAAATTACCTTGCTGTAACATATTGATAGAAAATATTTTAACAATTATCCAACCTGATAAGTGCTAAAATATTCTAAACCAAATGTTATAAAAACGGACGAATTGACTCGTCAGCCATTTCAAGATATTGTGCACGCTTGCTTGCATCGGCTTCTTGTAATGCGGCTGCTAACGCTTCCTTATCAAGATCCTTACAATAGGCGGGAGTACCGGGCTGCTGTCTCCAGGATTCTGAAAGCGATCCACCGTCAATGGCGTCAAAACCAATTTCGTTAATAATTGCCTTAACTATATTTTTATGCTCTTCTTCATTACCTGCAACAGATAAAGCTATTCGGTCAGGGCTTTCTACAGGTGTTGATTTTGAAGCCAAACTTTGCGAAAGAATATTGTTGAAAGCTTTGATTACAGGGTGGCCTATCACTTTTGCAGCCCATTCACTATCCGTCAATCCATCCTTGAGATTAATATTCTCTCCGTCACGTGATGGATAGTAATTACCTGTATCTATAATAATCGCCTGTGAGACGGACAAGATAGCTACCGGAAGCTTTTCCATCGCCGTAGGAGGTACAGCGATAATTATGATGTCTTTAGCCCCTGCCGCCTGTTCTACTGTCACCGGCGTTGCATCGGTTTTTGTAGCGACCTCTGCTAATGATTCCGGTCCCCGCGAATTCGCAATTTTCACCTCATGCCCCAAGGCAGTCAAATGTCCGGCAAGTGTACTTCCAATGTTACCGGATCCGATTATTCCTATTTCCATTTTTAATATATATTAAGTTAATTGTTATTAATCTTTTAAAAACACCGGCGCAATTCTACATCGCGCGGGGAGCTCCTGAGTCTTAGCGTACTGACCTATTTTTTCCAGTCCTAAGAATAAGTCATCGCTGCTGCTGAATTTAGACAACTTCGTTTTTTAGTGGCTCACCTACCTCTGAAACTGTTGTAAAAGTAGATTTAAACCACTTTACTTTTTATAGTAGTTTCCTAAAGGAAAGTTCTTTTTAATTGGTAATTACTTCTGGCTGACAAATACCTTATGTATCCCGCTCAGATCTCTAGAATAGATGGTGCATTGAATGTCACCAACGTTCCTTTTCTAATGTCGTTGAGTTGCTATTTATTAAAGCAAGATGTTAGAATAGGTAGGTGATCCCGGCTGGGTCGCCAGGAATCTTCCAAATAATCTGCATCAAAGGCACCAAAACCAGTTTCTTCAACCAATTTTAGATGTTTGCAGTTTTCAGTATCAACAACATAGACAGATCACTTCTTAATTGACATATCGCTGATTATTTAATCCAATGCTGTTATCAGCAGGCAGGTACTAATCCGCAAAAACAACCTTTTTGTGATTTGCACCCCAATCCTTTAAAGAATATATGATTGGGGTTAACGTATCTGCATATTTTTCCAAAGTATATAAAATCTTAACGGGGTACTCACCTACAACAGTGCGCTTTAGAAGTTTGTGCTGTTCAAGTTCCTTAAGTTCTTTAGCCAATACTTTAGGGGTTATTCCGGGGATACTTTCCTGTATGTCGGTAAATCGGTCGTTGCCAACACCCACCGAGATAATAATGGGTAGTTTCCATTTGCCGCTGATCACGTCGAGAGCATCCCGTACAGGCTTCACTGTATTCAGGCAATCGCAGTGTGTTTTTTTCTGAGCCATAATATTCGATATAAACAATTTTACTTTCCTTTGGGAAATGACTATACAAAGGAAAGCAATAGATGGCAACTTTGCAATAATTCATTGAGTAATAACTCTAAAATTAATACGACATGAAAAGATTAGAAGGAAAGGTTGCCATCATCTGGTTATTTTGATCCAGACGGGAGATGCTTCCGCTGTTCGAATGTCTCCGACTCGAACGACTATGCCTGTAGTTTACAAAACCCGTATGTATGGCAAAAGTAGCGCACAGCACAAGTAGTCTGTAGACTACTTTACATATTGGTTCGAAGTTGGAGACATTCGAACAGCGGGTGTTTTCTCCCCCAGCGGGGGAATAGCTTTGTAGAAAAAAACAAAAATGGGGCTCCGTACCAGAGGTACGGAACCTTAGGTTGCGTACCTTGCTGTCGGTAGTCTTCCGCTGTTGGCTTAATTTATTCGGTTTATCATGCTGCTTCCGATTGTTTTTGCTTCAGTAGTATTAAAGACTCCACCCGATTCACCAACTGCTACAGCTAGGAATTGATGTAATCCAACCGGGTATCCCCCTGATTGGCTACATTTTAAATACAATTTTCCAATTTGTTTTATTTAGATCGTTCTCCGAATAGTTGAGAAGTTTAAGGTATTTACCCTGATGAACTAAGTCATCGATGGAAAAGCGATTGTTATATTTCGTTAGTGTATCCGTTGAAAAAATATACAAAAATAGTCTTTTAGTTTTCCCTTCTTCAATATAATCATGCCATGCTTCCCTCCCACCTAAGATAGTTATATCAAGTGATGAATCTGGTTTTAAAATCTTATCATCTCTTATAAAGTAGGCAATATTGTTTTCTTTTAAATTCTTTTCAACATGGTTTGAATACAGTAATGATATCGTGATTTTCGATTTATTCGTTATTGAAAGGTCATGGTTAACTATAACGTCATAACATCCATAGAAAATGCAGCAGATTGCTACGACAATTGAAAATTTTAAAATTGGTCTTTTTATCATATTGTTATAAATCAATGAAATCCAGAGGCAAATCCCCCCAAAGTTAGTCGATTTAGAGTACATTTAGTGAGACAGTAAAGCTGCGTACATGTCGAACATTGATAACTTGTAAACAAATTAAACCTGGATAAAAATGGAAAAGCGCAACTTGGAAGCTTTAGTAATCGATATCACGCCGCTACGCCGATTAACTAAATTAATAATATTATTATATTTTGTTTTGTCATTATCTTGTTCAAATCAAAAAGGGATAGCTAATGGATATATCGTATTTAAATCTTGGTGAAGAGATAACACCCCAGCAAGCTGAGTTATTAAGCGCCTTTAATAAGGTATATAGCTTGCCCAATGGTTTAATTAAAAAAGAAGAAACATATTATAACAATCAGCTTTCTCGCGTAAATTATTACAGAGACAATGGAGAAAGTGAGGAAGACGCAAAAGCAATTTTATCAACGTTAGGGGTGTCATACGGAATAAGAGAAAGAGAAATTTATAACGGCTACATAATATTAAAAGAAAATGCTTACGCAAACAATCAGCAAACAAAGAGGTGGAAATTTCTAAAGGATGCCGAAGACAGAACGATCTGCATAGAAGAATTAGATATAAATACGAATCAGCCGATTTTTGCAGACACGTTTAAATTTTTGGGTGAATATTTCGACGAAAAAAGCACGGAATATTGTAAGTTTTATTATAAAGAAAATGGTGATTTTTGGTTTTGTGCTTATAACTATTTCGATGAATATGACAATGATGAATTCGAAATTGAGCGGCTGCCATGGATAAAAGAGCGATTTAAATTGACGGATTCTATGTATAACTATTATTTAACAGCTGATTTTCTACCCCCCCATTAGCTGACAGATAATGGCCATTCTGCGAAAAATAAAAATGTGCAGTCAGGTCGCTAACCATTGTAAAGTAATGTCCCCAAAGCTGGCGCACGCGTGTCGCGTGTGTCCAGATTGCTTAGCACAATTATTGTCACTTACAAAAAAGCCAGGCACGGTTATGGTATTTTGTATAAAGCTACAATCATTCCTTTAACATTAATCAACGCACAAAAAGCCCGGATGAACTTAATGCATCATGGCTTAAAAGATTGCTTAGCAGAGTGTTTACCCCCTCTCCGAAGTCTTCTGCTGTTCGAATGTCTCCGACTTCGAACTACTATGCCTGTAGTTTGCAAAACCCGTATGGATAGCAAAAGTAGCGCACAGCACAAGTAGTCTGTTAGACTACTTTACATATTGGTTCGAAGTCGGAGACATTCGAACAGCGGTTTTTTTTTTGCAATAGGGATAGAAGTGGATACCGGCCAATGCGGATAAGGCCTGCGCAGTATGATCCGACCAGTTGGCGGACCGGGCCGCGGGTATTGCCATTTATTTCGCCTCCGCTGTCGCAAGGCTCCAGCCTTGTGACCCACATGCTATGTATGTGCCAAGCCTTTACGTGGGCACTATGCTAAGCAATCAAAATATTGCAGCTTACAAAAACATCTATCAAAAAAACAGTTGCAAAACTTCCAAAATATAATCCTCCCGGATTTCTGAATTTATAATTGCAGCTCATACGTTAAAAATACAAAATCCCGGATGAAAACAAACATCCGGGATTTGCATATTCAATACTTAGCATTCGAACTACAGGCCAGGAGGCCTGCAGTAGCGTTCAAAAGCCCTTGCGACAGCGAAAAACGCTTGCTGTAGCTGGGGGTAAAAGAAAGAGATTTTTTTTCATTTAAATGTATTTGGAAACAACTATACAAATTGTTGAATGACTAATTTTTGGTTGAAATTTTATTGAGTAACTCCACCTGTTTGATCAATTGATTTATTTGTTCCTGTTGTTTGCTCAGCAATTCAGCCTGTTCTTCTTTCTTTTTATGTTCATCAATCAGATACAGTGTCAACTCTTCCACTTTCTTCATCAGCAGCTTATTTATCTCTCCCAGATTCAAGCCTTCTTTAGCAATTTGCTGTTCTGATGGCACTTCAGGTAAATGTTGATTCTGATCGATATAGGCTTTAACGTCCTCAAGAGATGACAATTGATAGTCCTTTTTGAAAACATAGTCAGGCCATGCTGAGTTAAGTTTCACTGTCATGGAAGTGGCGATGGCGCTGCCATTTACCGCTAATTTATATCCTTTGCTGTCTGAGGTTCCGATGGATACATTCCCTCCAGCTATCCTCATTTGTAGATAATTAGGAAGATTCGCACCGGTAACTGTATAATTTGAACCTCCTGTAGCTGCACCGTTGTAAAAATTAATTCCTGCGCCATTATCTCCTCCATTATCCATTTTGATCGCGCTGAAATAATTTGACCCACCATCTCCATAAATAGTGTATGTACCATCAGCGTTATCTTTTATAGCTCCCCCTAAAAATAAATTTGTAAAACCATTAGCAGGAATCCGCAAACATGACAGATACCCAAATGAATTCATCGAGATCACTCCATTAACATCAAGCCTGGTATTAGGAGTCAGCGTACCTATACCGATGTTTCCAAGTGCTGTACCGTCTGTTTTCGTTCCTAAGATTGAATTACCATTTAACGATTTAATAATATCAAGGTCACCACCAACTGCGTTAAGACCTACACCGTTTCCATATTGATAGACACCTCTGATGGCCCAATTTTGAGCACCCGTGATACCGGATACTCCAACAGGAATAATGCGTACGACATTTTTAGCACTAAAACTTGGATTGGGATCCAAAATGGTTTTTATCGTACCACTTACTACCAATTTTTCATCAGGTGTGGTTGTGCCAATACCTACAGAATTAGTAGTTGAAGTAATAGTGTTTGTTCCATTAGTTGTCCATTGGGCATGAACTAATGATGAAAAGCTTAAAAATAGAGATAGTGAAAAGATGAGTTTCTTCATGATATAAGGTGCCAAAAGTTTAATTAAGATATGTGTATAAAGTCAATCTGTATTAGATTGATACTATGTTGTTAGAGAATGAATAAAATCCGTGTGATTGAAGCCTTTCTGAAGGTTAAGGGCGGGGATTTCTTACTGTGATAATTTCATAATTATATTAAGATTAGGTGCTTCAAATATAATTATTTATCATTTCAAACAAATAGAACTTCAATAATATTTCTAATATCTGATACGTATTAAAACGATCTGCCAGACAAAAGAAAAAAATCCCTGTTCGCCTTGCGGTTCTTTTCCTAAGAAATAATTGGTAAATATTGCAATGTTTTGTACCTTATATATAATAAGATTTGCAATTAATCTGTAGCAAAAAAGTGGTGCGTAATTCGGTGCGTAAGTAATTATCCCACTCATAAGACATTGGTTATCAAACATATTAAGGGGTTTTACAATTCCCTGCCTCTCTTATTTCTTTCGGACACCGATGGGTTACAACACCAGCAATTGCAGCAATAGGGATAGGCGCGGATACCGGCCGGGCGAGGGGCACAAGGGTTGGCCGTGACTAATGCCTGCTCAGTATGATCCGACCAGTTGGCGGACCGGACCGCAGGTATTGCCATTTATTTCACCAAAAATGGCCAGGACGCTTAGGAAAGCCAGAAAATCACTTTGCGCCTTTGCGATCTTTGCGCGAAAAACCTCTTAACTTAATGGCATTGCACGGGTGACAGCAGTGGGGAGTCAGCAGTGAATAACAAATCGGCGAAAGACTTACGAAGTTTCTGAAACTTCGTAAGTCTGGGATTTCGTGAAGCATCTATTATTTGCCATGCTTCTTCGCCCTGTACAGTCTGCGAATAGATCCTTCACTCCGTTCAGGATGACAAACCTTTTAAAACATATCCCCGGCCTCAATACCTTCCGGTACGGTCTGCTCTGCGCTCCAGTGTTCGGCAATCTTATCCTGCTCAACCCTAAAGATGTCATAAAGCACAAACGCCTTCCCTCCTCTTTTAAATTGCGATTGAACTACTACAAAATCTCCTTCGGCTATTAACCGGTGGATTTTGATTTCGCGATCATGCCCGGCAAACAGGTAATCCACCAGGCCTTTACCGCTGCTGATTACGGATGGATCGTGCTCAATGTAATCCGGCTTAATAAGCCCGGCAGGCAATTGCTTATTGATAACCGACTCATAAAACCTGTTCACAACCTGTTTACTATTTTCTGCGGATGCCGTTTCGTCGATAGTTGCTTCGCCATTGGTGGCGGTAATAGCCTGGTCGGTTTGGTCGGGCATTTCCTGTATAACATCCCAATGTTCGGCCAGCATGCCATCCTTTAGCTTAAACAGATCGATAACCACCAGGTGTTTGCCCATGAATGTAATATCCAGGTGAGTTATAACCAGGTCGCCTTCCTGAATGGCCCTGATGATGGGCGATGGGGCGTCGGCCGGTGGTAGCGGTAATGTTTTTAAATAGTTGATCATAGCGGCGATGCCTGCCCTACCCTGGGCAACCGTTGGGTTATGTTGTTTGTAATCTTCCAACACAAATTCGGGAATGAGTTCGGCCTTGCGCTCGCGGACGATCAACTTATAAAACGATAGTACTTTTTGTTTATTTGATAGGATATCCATGTTTGTATTTTGATTTAATGGCCAGACTTATGCTTATTTAAAACACATGAGCTAAATGCCGATATATCTGTATATTTCTTTACAGAAGTGTAATATTTATTGATAAAACTTGAAGATTAGCGCTGAAAAATTATGGCATAGCAAACACTTGCGCCGGGCATTCAGCGTTTCAGAAAACCTGGATTAACAGGCCGGATTTTTGGCAATCCTTGTTTGGTATGTTGTTAAAGTAATTATGGGATAAAGATAGTTTTTTAGGATGAAGAATTTATGGATAAAGGTTTTTTGGATAAAGGACTTATAGACAAAGGATAAAGGACTTTTTTTAATATGGATTTTGGAAAAAAGGGAACTTATGCATCTGTCAATTCATATTAAAAAAGTGTTCCAGGTTGATGTTTTTATTGGGTGTACGACAACACGTGTCGTACATAATTTTTTTTAATACCTACTCAAAAAACTCATTGTCAATTAATTACAACAAAATTAAACCTGTTTCACGATTTTTTTTTGCACTTGTTCACTCTGTTGGAACGGAACACCTGATCACTAAAACTCAGCCGGAACTTTATAAAACCTGTTATCAAAATTCACTAAAAACAGTTCGGTGGTAGCACGGGTAACGGCGGTATAAAACCAGCGCAGGAAATCCATGTTGATCATTTCGTCGGTTACGTAGCCCTGGTCAACAAAAACGGCATCCCATTGGCCACCCTGGGCCTTGTGGCAGGTAATGGCATACGCGAATTTGATCTGCAGGGCATTGTAATACGGGTTCAGCTTCAGCTCGTTATGCATGGCCCTTTTATTGGTAAGGTGGGCATAATCTTTCATAACCTCCTCGTAAAACTTCTTTTGGTTTTCCTGTGATAGCGCCGGCGAATCGGCATACAGGGTATCCAGCAGTATCTTACAATCCAATACCGGGTCTTCGGCATAATCAATAAACTCTATCTGCACATCGGCGAAACGGAAGCCATACATATCCTCTGTACGGCGCACCTTCCTGATACGGGCAATATCGCCATTGGCAATAAAATCGGTACTGTTTTCGTCATTATCCTTAAGCCAGAAGTAGTTGTTTTTAACCACCATGATCTGGTCGCCCCCGGTGAGTTCTTCCTCGCGGTACAGTATCCGGTTGCGGATCTGCCCATTATATAGGTTAGCGTTCTTGTTTGAGCGGCAAATAATAAGCGTACGATCATACCCGTACTTATTATAGGCGTAGTTTAATCCCTCCTCCAATCGCTCGCCCGTCATCCTGAAAACATCCTTATAGCCTTTGGTAACTATTTTAGGAGTAGTTATTTCTTCCAGGCGGATGATATCGCGGATAGCTGTAGCATTAAATAAAATCCCCGAATCCTTTTGCTGGCGAAGCACATCAGTAAGTTCATACTTAAAAACATTAAGCCTGAACTTCCCTTTCATGATCTTTTCATCGAGCGCAGGGCTGTTATCAGAGCCTACAGGCGGCAGCTGGGCGGTATCGCCTACCAGTACCAGTTTGCAATTTTTATCGTTGTACGCGTACCTTACCAGGTCGTACAGTAAAGATGCATGGCCGGCAACAGGTTCATCACTTATCATTGATGCCTCATCAACAATAAACAGCGTATCGCTGGCCAGGTTATCGGCAATGGTAAAACCACCATCCATGGTAAGCGCCGATTTTTTACGGTAGATGCGTTTATGAATAGTAAAAGCCTTTTTACCCGAGTAATTGGTGATCACCTTGGCAGCCCGCCCGGTTGGCGCCAGTAATACCGACCTGTAGTTGTATTGCTTTAATGCTTTTACAAGCGCCCCCAATACGGTGGTTTTACCGGTACCGGCGTATCCCCTCAGGATAAAACATTCGTCGCCGTCACGGCTCTGTAAAAAGGCATGCAGGCGGTCAAACAGTTCAAGTTGCTGGCCGGTTGGGGTATGCGGAAAGGCTTTGCGGATATGATCAATTTCTGCCACTTTACAAAAATGATGATAAGTAATTGAAAAACCTTTACCCTTACTAAAAAGCTAACAGGATTAGTTATAAATTTGGCCATGGAATTTAATGAAGATAAGGTAGAAGAACAAGAAGAGGATTTTGTAGATATCTATTCAAAACGGGCCATTTTCGGTTTTTCTATTTTCAGTTTTTTATTTGCAGGCGTTTTGCTTATTCTTAATTTATGGGCGGCCGGGTATAAAAAAGCTATAACCCAGGTTTTACTTTTCCTGGTGGTTTTTTATTTAATATATATTAATGCAATAAGGTATTCGGGCATTAAGATAGATCCTGAATTAATTAAAAAGGCTTCGTCGGGCACGCCCTTAACATTTACACAACTATTACCAATGTTGGAGCTTATGGGCTTAATTATAGCACTCAACATTATAGCCGGGCTAATACTAACAAGGTACTTCTTTAAAAAGTATTTTCCTGACGATGATTATTATCCTAAACCTATCTGGCGGCCCCTGATTATTTACATTCTTTTATCTCTTTTTTCAAAGCTCCTGGTTTAAAGTTTCACCCAACAATGAAAGCATATTTAATAGTTGCCTATAGGGTATCTGCTAAAAAATATTACTTTTGTTAAACTGGCATGAGCGAACACAACTACAATTACCATGATGATACCTTTAGCCTTGATAAGGCGCAAGGTTATAATTTATTGATACAAATTGATAAAACATCGTTTTCGTACGCTGTAAGCGATCAAAACAAACTTATCGCCCTGGCTGATAAGCACCCGCTGGATGAATTAAACGATCCGCAGGAATTGCTGGACCTGTTATCGGCAAGCTATAAAAATGTAGTTATCGGTTTACCCGCAATCGGGTTTTCCCTTTTGCCACAAAGCCTTTTCAACCAGGATAAGGTAGCCGACCTGGCCCGTTTCCTTGATGTAAGGGCAGACGAAAAGGTTTTGAGCCAGCCATTAGATAATAAAAACATCATTATTTATAAAACACCCGGCGATGTACTAAACGCTGCAGAGGAGTTTGGTTTGCGTAATACCGTATTTTCATCAAAAGGATGGCTAAATGCCATAGCCAACAACCAGCCCAGCGACAGTGACTTATATTTGAATATCAACGGTGAAACGGCTGAAATAGCCAACTTCGGCTTTAGTAAACTGCGCTTTTATAATACTTTTGAGTTTACCGGCGAAGATGAACTGGCTTATTTTGTATCGTTAGTAACCAGCGAACTTAGTTTACAACCCGCCCACACTTCTGTTTATGTGAGTGGAGAGGTTAATACCGGCGATAAAAATATGAGCCGTTTAGCTGAGTTTTTTGGCAAGGTGGAGATCAACACTGTAACGCCCCTTCTGTTACCTTCAGAAATTGAGGGCCATAAAATACTGTCACTTTCTGCTCTTTCATTATGCGTATCATCGGAGGCACTTTAAGAGGTTTAAGGCTTAATCCCCCTAAAAACCTTCCGGTACGCCCTACTACCGACCTGGCCAAGGAAGCCTTGTTTAATATCCTGCTAAATCAAATAGAATTCGAGGGCATCAAGGTACTCGATCTGTTTAGCGGCACAGGCAATATCTCATTGGAGTTTGCTTCCAGGGGCGCTGCCGAAGTTATATCGGTTGACCGCAGCATTCATTGTGTTAATTACCTGAAAGATACATCGCGCCAGCATAAGCTAACCCAAATAAAAGCTTATAAAGAAGATGTGTTCAAATATCTCCAGATAGAAACGGAACAATATGACCTTGTATTTGCCGACCCCCCCTATGACCTGAATAAGATCCCCGACATACCAAAAATTGTTTTTGAAAGGAATATTCTTTTGCCTGGCGCATTATTGGTAGTTGAGCATCAATCAATGCAAAACATAAGTCAGCACCCGGCTTTTGTGGAGCAGCGTAAGTATGGACATTCGTCGTTTTCATTTTTTAGGAACAATGTCGTGGAGCCTGCTTAATCAATCTTTAAAAGGACTAAAGCGGTATCAGCAAAAAGTTTAAGCTTTTCATCATCGGCATTGGTAATAATAGCGCCAACCTGGTTTATATCTGCAAATTTCAAATAAAGTTCGTTGCCTATTTTACCGGCATCGCATAATATATAGGCAAAAGCACTTTGGTTAATATAAGCTAATGTTATTTCTGCTTCAAGTTCACTATTTGCAAATAAACCGTTTGGCGATATGCCGTCAACCCCTAAAAAAGCCTTACCGGCCCTGTATCGGCCAATATGCTCGTTGGCTGCTTTACCATGTACAGCCTGCCTTTTGCTGTCAAATTCGCCCCCTATTACATTCAGGGACACCTGGCAGTTTTGCAACTCATAAATAACAGGTAACGAGTTGGTTATCACCCTTATCTTTTTATTTTTTATAAACTGGCACAGCCTAAAAACGGTGCTGCCGCAGTCCATAAAAATAATATCTCCGTCGTGAATATGCTCGGCAGCTTTACGGCAAATGTTGTCTTTAACGCTCGAATTTTGGGCCGCCTTATTTACAAAGGCCTGCGGTTTTGCTAAAGGATCAACCTTCATGGCGCCGCCATGAGTACGGTAAAGTAAACCATCGCTGGCAAGCTGGTTTAAATCGCGCCTGGCAGTTATCTCCGAGATAGCCAGTGTTACGGCTAATTCTTTAATATCAACCTCACCTAAACTACTTAGTTTATCAAGTATTTTTTGTTTTCTTTTTTGAAAGTTCATTTAAATATTGTTGATTTGTTCAAAAATAATCATAATCGATCAAACTCAATCAAATTATATGAAGAAAATAAAAATCTTAAATATCGATATCCTGTCAAATAATTGGTATACGCTAAATAAAATAACCTTTGAGGCAACAAAAAAAGATGGTACGGTATTGTTGCTTAGCCGTGAAGCCTATGACCGAGGCAACGGTGCAACCATCCTTTTATACAATGCTGCCAATAAATCTGTAATACTTACGAGGCAATTCAGGATGCCTACTTACATCAATGGAAATACAAGTGGAATGCTCATAGAAAGCTGTGCCGGGTTACTTGATAAGAATAATGCAGAAGATTGTATAAGGAAAGAAACTGAAGAAGAAACCGGCTACCAGGTTAGCAATGTAAAAAAAGTGTTCGAGGCATACATGTCGCCGGGATCGGTGACAGAAATACTTTATTTTTTTATAGCCGAATACACTCCAGACATGAAAGTAAGCAACGGTGGTGGCCTGGATGAAGAAAACGAAAACATAGAAGTATTGGAACTGCCGTTTTCTCAAGCTTTAAATATGATCAACAACGGCGAAATAAGAGACGCTAAAACCATAATGCTTTTACAATATGCCCAGATAAATAATTTAATATCATGACGAACAAAATTTTAACAATATTAATAGCGGGGCCGTACCGTTCAGGCACAAACGATAACCCCGAATTAATGGCAGAAAATTTAAAGAAAATGGAAGAAGCAGCACTTCCTATATTCAGGGCCGGCCATATCCCTGTAATTGGCGAATGGTTTGCCCTACCTCTTTTAAAGCAAGCAGGCTCAAAACACCCGGGCGATAAAGCGTATCAGGAAATTTCATATCCTGTATCGCGGCGTATACTGGCCAAATGCGATGCCATTTTAAGGATTTCAGGTGAATCTAAAGGAGCTGATGAAGATGTTAAGGTAGCAAAAGAACACGGCATAAAAGTTTATTACCAACTGGAAGATATTATAGCGCTTTAAATTCAATCTAATATATTCAAACATTAAAAATCATTGTTACTTTTGGTGGAAGCATTAACACTACCCTATTATGAAGATCGCTCTTTTCCCGGGTTCGTTTGATCCGGTTACCAAGGCCCACGTTGACATTGTGAAAAGATCAGTTGATCTGTTTGATAAGGTTTACATTGGGATTGGTGCAAACAGCAGCAAAAAAGGCTTATTAAGTATTGAAACCCGGGAGCAAATGCTGAGAGCCGTTTTTAAGCACGATGACCGGATTCATATTATAGCTTATGAGGGCCTCACCGTTAATTTTTGCAAAAGCATTGGCGCCACTTACATGATCAGGGGAATCCGTACTGTATCCGATTTTGAGTACGAAAAAGCCATTGCCCAAATGAACCACGCCCTGGTGCCCGACATTGAAAGTATTTTTATAGTAAGCAAACCAGGCTATTCATCCATCAGCTCAACCATAGTGCGCGAAATTATGCGCCATCATGGTGATGTTGCCCAATTTATCCCTTCTGAGGCATTAGCCTATTTATAGCCAGTTTTTCTTTATGTAATACATCCAAAATAGATGGAAAGGTATTATCAATTATAGGTTCAATATGATGTTTTTCAAACCAGCGCACATCGGTAATACCTTCTTCTTTTTGCGGTTTTAACTTTTCCCTGCCCTTGCAATCCATGTTAAACCAGTGTGTTTTCTTAAGCACCACATCACCACGGTTAATATAAACATGGTAAGTTTTACATATCTTATCTTTAAGCTTGCTCACTTTTATACCACACTCTTCCTCTACCTCGCGCACAGCCGCCTCTTTCACCTTTTCGTCCTTTTCAATTTTACCCTTTGGCAAGTCCCATTTATCATTACGGTAAATAAATAAATAGTGCCCGGCGGTATTCTTAACAAGTCCGCCAGCGGCCTCAATAAGTGTTATATTTTTCTTAACAGATCTTAAAAACTCTTTGGCGTTATTGCATTTTATATAGAACAGTTTTTTGGGATTAGCCAGTATCCAGGTATAAATTATTTTAAGATCAAAGGTCTCTGCTTCAAGCTTTTCATAACTTTCAACATTATGAGGTTCTGATTCTGTTAGCAGGATAACCTTTTCGTTAATATAAATTCTGTATTTTTGAGCCATGTTTAATAATAATGAGATAGAACAGCAGGTTGCCGAATTCCTGCTGCAAATTAAAGCAATTAAATTACAACCTAATAATCCTTTTACATGGGCTTCAGGATGGAAATCGCCTATCTATTGCGATAACCGCGTAACGCTCTCTCATCCATCAATCCGTACCTATATCAGGCAGCAATTAACTGTTATTATCCAGGAGAAATTTGGTAGTGTTGGCTGCATAGCAGGGGTTGCAACTGCAGGTATACCCCAAGGCGCATTAGTAGCGCAGGAATTGGGGCTTCCGTTTATATACGTACGTGCCAAAGCAAAAGAACATGGCACAGGGAGTTTAATTGAAGGAGATATAACTACTACTACCGGCAAAAGGGTTGTGGTAATTGAGGACCTGATATCAACCGGAAAAAGCAGTTTGCAGGCTGTTGACGCGTTGAAAACCGCTGGTTTTGAAGTTGCAGGCCTTGCAGCCATATTTAGCTATGGGTTTGATGTAGCAACAGAAAATTTCAGGAATGCAGGTTGTCCTTTTGTTACTTTGTCAAACTACAATGCACTGATTAAATACGCCGGGGAAAACCAATATATTACCGAAAAAGATGTTGCTATTTTAAAACAATGGCGCGAAGCACCCTCGACATGGGGACAAATTGCATCGAGTTAAACAGTTGATTTTAAGTACTTTTTTATAATTTATTTGATTTGTATTAACCTTGATTCGTAAGATTGAAGGATTTTGACTAATACTTTTCCCCTTGTCTCAAACGGCAAAGACCTCAACTAAGTTAATCTAATATCTCACATCTACATCAATGACTACATTCACCAGTGCTATCAGCATCAACAAACCCATAACTGAGGTATACACTTACCTGGCCGATTTTAATAATCACCAGAAACTAATGCCTGATAACATACAGGAATGGGTATCTACGGCAGATGAGGCCAGCTTTAGCATACCAAATATGGCCCAACTATCATTAAAAATAGAAAGCCGCATAACTAATGAGGAAATTGTGATTGTACCGGCAGCAAAACCACCGTTCGATTTGAAATTAAAATGGTCATTATCTTCCAATAATGACCAAACAAATGTCCTTTTTACAATTAATGCAGATTTGAACATGATGTTAAAGATGCTCGCCTCGGGGCCTCTGCAAAAATTAGCTAACCATGAAACACAAACCTTAAATAATATATTAATTTAAGTATGTGTTGCAGGTTTTATGTTGGTAATTAATATACCTTGCGTTTTTGTGTATTATTAATGGCTATCACAATATTTACGATGATCAAACCTACAATTAATGCTCCCATGACTGGTATTGTTTAATAAATAATAGTAAAGAATATAAGAATGTTAAGTCAAAGGTTATACCATTTATCTGGCATTGGTGAATTATGCTTTATAACGTATAAAAAGGGCATTTAGTTTCGTTTGTGCAAATATTTTGAGCAATTGTATCCACGGTTGCCAAAATAGTTGGGGAAAACAGGAACACCCCCTTATCCCAGTCTCCACACAAACATAATGTCGGCTTAGTTTACCATAAAACAAAGTATTTACCTTATTTTTGCGCCAAATTACAGGTGCAGCATGATCACGGTATCCAATCTATCTCTACGTTACGGTAAGCGTACATTATTTGAAGACGTTAATCTTAAGTTTTCGCAAGGTAACTGCTATGGCATTATAGGTGCCAACGGTGCAGGAAAATCAACATTCTTAAAAATTCTTTCTGGCGATATCGATCCAACCAGTGGTTCGGTGAGTTTTACGCCCGGCGAGCGAATGGCTGTATTAAGTCAAAACCATTATGCGTTTGACGAATTTTCGGTGATTGAAACCGTTATGATGGGCCATAAGGAGATGTATGCCATTATGAAAGAAAAGGACGCCATTTACCTAAAAGAAGATTTTACTGATGCAGACGGCGAACGCGCAGGGGAGCTGGAAAACCTTTTTGCCGAAATGGATGGCTGGAATGCCGAAAGCAATGCTGCTACCCTATTAAGTAACCTGGGCATTAAAGAAGAATTTCATTATAACCTTGTAAAAGATTTGGACAATACTCAAAAAGTACGTGTGTTATTGGCACAAGCCCTTTTTGGCAAACCTGATATTTTACTATTGGATGAGCCTACCAACGACCTGGACATCCATACCGTAAGCTGGCTTGAAGACTTTTTAGCCTCATACGAGGCGATTGTGCTCGTAGTATCGCACGACAGACACTTCCTGGATACTGTGTGTACCCACGTGGTTGATATTGATTTTGCTAAAATGACCATTTATACCGGTAACTATACATTCTGGTACGAATCGAGCCAGTTAGCGTTGAAACAACGTTCTGATCAGAATAAAAAGACAGAAGAGCGGGTTAAGGAGTTGCAGGAATTTATACGCAGGTTTAGCGCGAACGCATCAAAATCAAAACAGGCTACCAGCCGTAAAAAAGCGTTGGATAAGATTAATATAGATGAGATTCAGCCTTCAAACCGTAAATACCCGGGAATTATATTCAATAACCTTGGCCGCGAAGCTGGTGACCAGATTCTGCAAGTTGAAAACTTGAAGAAAAGCCTTAATGGCGAACTGTTATTCAATAATATCAGCTTAACGGTAAACAAAGGTGATAAAATTGCTATCCTCTCTCAAAACAGCTTAGCTACTACCGCCCTATATAATATTTTAACCGGCAGGGATACCGATTATAAAGGCAGCTTTAAATGGGGTGTTACCATTAACCCGGCCGATATTCCAATTGATAATGCCGAATACTTTAAAGGCAAAAACGATAACCTTATCGACTGGCTACGCGAATACTCGCCGGGTGAGAAAGATGATCAGTTTATTCGTGGCTTTTTGGGTCGGATGTTATTCTCTGGCGAGGAAGTATTAAAGAAAAGCAATGTATTATCAGGAGGCGAAAAAATGCGCTGCATGTTTAGCCGTATGATGCTACAACAAGCAAACCTGCTGATGTTTGATGAGCCAACCAACCACCTCGACCTGGAATCGATCACAGCGCTTAATAATGGCATGAAAGACTTCAGGGGAACCATCCTGTTCACTTCACGGGATCATGAACTGGTTGAAACAGTTGCCAACCGTATTATTGAGCTTACCCCAGGTGGTTACATTGATAAGCTGATGACTTATGATGAATATATCAACAGCGCAGTAGTTCAAAAACAACGCGAAGATTTGTACGCTATGGTTTAAAAGTCAGAAAGTCCGCAAGACGGAAAGTCAGGAAGTTAGAAAATGACAAATTTTTCCAGACTTTCCGACTTCTATACTTTTCGACTCAAATAAAAATTAGCATATTTGCAACCCGGTAAAAAACCGGAACGACTTGGTAGCTCAGCCGGTAGAGCAACTGACTCTTAATCAGTGGGTCGAGAGTTCGATCCTCTCCCAGGTCACCTCAGACCGCAAATCAGATTTAACACCCTGTTTTGCGGTCTTTTTTTATCTCAAAATATGCTAAATAATTATTGCCTGTTTTGGGCGGCAGTAGATAATTGATCGCAAAACAAGAACTATATATTCTTTCGCTCTTAATTCAATAGTTTGCGCAAATTGCTGCTGTCGATTTCATTAGTAGGATGAAAAGCACTATCCGCCGCATAGCGAATCAGGCTATAGCGTAATTGCCTTGCAGCTGGTCGCTCTGATAGTTTATGATGAATGTCCATTGTACATAAGATCAATTTACCGGGACCAATTTTAAATTCAATTAGCGTCGCCAGATTGCGGTTTTTAAAAAAATTATCGATGACACGAACTATAGGGATAGGTTTAGTTGCCAGTTTATCCAGGATGAGCGATCGGGAATGCGTTACGGGGTCCCACCATTGCCAGTCAGTATAGAAATCCGTTGGAAAGTTTGATAAGGCTTTGTTTTTCTTTTCAATCAACAGTCCCATGCTGCCAGGTTGGTCAGGAAAATGGACCGGGCTCCAGAAAACCGGGGCGAAACGGCCGTCTATACCTTTGATCAGCGCAGTGTCCGGGTTCAATATAACTTTTCTTCCAGCTTCCAGATAACGGATGGCACTGTCTATTGTTGTCGTAAATATTACGTTGCCCGGCTGTTCAGGCATTCTTGCGGGATACACCCATATCTTCCAGTGATTGTTATATTTTGATTTGATCATACGGACTGACACAGTCAGTTCGCAGGCCTGATCCACTTTAGTAAGGTCAACTGAAAAATGACCGGCCGGATGAGCATTGCCGATAGGAATGGATTTTTTGCCGAGCGAACCCTGAAAATTAATACGCCCGTCGATGGACCTGACTGACCAGCAAATTTCGTCGTCAATTTGATGATCACTGTAATTGGCGATCTCCGCAGAAGCCTCGAAATGCTCATCGTTGTTGTAGGCAGCCTTTTCAAATCGAATTAACGGTACGACGGGTCCGCAGAAATTGCGAAAATCGTTTGGCGTAATCAATCCTTTACTATCCCAAAAAGCATTTAATATACCCACAAGAGCCGTTCCCTGGCCAGGAAAATCGTGCAGGTCGAGCAGTTGAAATCCTCCTACCCCTCGGGTTTTTAAAGCCCGCTCAATTTCTTCCTTGTAAAGTTGAACGGCCAGGGCCCCGCTGGCTTTGAGGTAATCAGGAGCCAAGCCAAGCATCTTTTTCTTACGGAGGTCATTCCTTACTGCCTCAAAATTGGCCGGCCTAAGTACCCCCGTATACTTTGCGATTTCTTTAAGATCCGGATATACGGAATACTGACCCACTTCATGAATAATGAGCGGTGCCGATGTTCCCTGCAACGCTTTACCGTAATCGGTCTTGAAATTAGGGATACTGGTGTTAAAGATACCTTGCCCCCGTACCCAGCCCTTTTCGGTGTACTGGGTGATGAAATAATCGTCCGCAGGCTCAGGGGTTTTACCATGTCCGTTCTGAAAACTGAACGTGGTAGTGGTATAAAGATGCCGGCTGTCTTCCTTTTTAAGCTTTCGCACAAGGTTTTCCAACCACCTAAAGTCGCCTTCCAGTTCATTGCCCATGCTCCAGAAACAAAACGATGGATGATTTCCATAATTTTGAATGATGTTTTGCGCTTCTTCATCCAGGTAAGCTAATGTCTTTTGATCTTTACCAACAGACAAACTCCAAAGCGGCAGTTCCACATGCAGGTAAAAACCGAGGGAGTCGGCTACCTGAAATGCTGCTTCCGGAGGGCACCAGGAATGAAAGCGGATATGGTTCAGCCCATAGGCCCTGGCTGTTTTAAACATTTTGAGCCATCCTGCAGTACTCATGGGAGGATGGCCCTCCAACGGAAAAATATTGCACTCAAGTGTTCCGCGCAGAAATAGCGGTCGCCCGTTCACTTTCAGCTCGTTCCCGTTTACCGAGATATTCCTGAAGCCAAAACTTTCCATTCTTACGTCTAATATCCTGCTATAAACGTCGGTCAATTCAGTACGCAAATGATACAGTCGAGGATGAAACTCGTCCCATGATTGCGCATGGGGGACTTGGAGAGTAATTTCCTGCTGTTCACCGTTAACAACGGTTGGCTTGGTTCGCATAATGACTTTCGTTCCGAAAAATAAGGTAGTGCGTATATAGGTCTTTACCTTGCTACCACCGCTGAATTTGCTGACTGCTTTTACAGTATGATTTGACAAGGAAGCAAAAATCATTGTTCCTGTGATCGCCTTCTCGCCCATGTCCGTAAGCTGTATTTTTCCGATAATACCGTTCCAGATAATTTGCGTACCATCGGTATAGGCATGCGCAAAGTCATTGATACTGATATCATGCTGTTTGCGGTTGTCAATTCGAATCGTGATCAGATGCTTTCCTACATCAAGGCTCCCCAGATCAAAAACCTGTGGCGCGACGAGGCTTTCTTGCGTTCTTACCTGTTTTCCGTCAATCCAACAATCGGTTCGCCAGATCACCCTTTCAAGCAAAAGCCGTGCGTTATTCATCCGGCTGGTAAGATTAAAAGTACGCTGGTACCACACAGCGCCAATATACCGGTGCTTCCTGGAAAGATGCAGCATAACTTCCTTGGTTAGTGTAGATGTGTCAGCTTCTATGGGTTTGCCAACACCAGCATCATCCAGTGTACCAGGTAGTTTTATTGCCTTCGTAAATTTTTGCTGATACCATTTATCATTCGAGCCTTTGTCCAGCGAGTCGAGCAGGTACTGCCATGTACCGGCAAGAGAAATTGGCCGCACCTGTGCCGATACGGTTAGACTTGTCAAAATGGCCATTAGGAGAGCGACGATTTTCTTCATGAAAGGAATGTTGTATTATTGATAATAACCAGTTAAAATAGTCACGGAACGGGGCTTAAGCTCTATCGCTCCAATGGGTATTGCTATTTTTATAAGATTTTTGTCGGCAGTTATAATCTAAACCTCAAATGAGCTTTCAGTATGGTGTTATGGTTAAAATAAGTTTTTTCTCATAATCAGGTATTTTGGAATTATAAAAGGATAAACAAATCTAATCGTTATCCCAAAACTGAGTATAGACAATATCTTGTAAAATATGGACAATATTCCGATCTAAGATTTGCGGACACTTTTCAGGCAGAATTACCGTATCGGCTTTTACCCCGATAGAATATTACGTCAACGATCTGTCATTCGTAAACCAAAATTTGTCATTGACTTGAACTTCTACGTTGCAAAGTTGTAGCCTTCATACTTTAATGGATAATTGTCTTATTTAAGGCATGAATATCAATTCATTATTTTTTAACTTTATCATGGTAAAGTGAAATTAAGAATGAGTAGCCATTGGGTAAATTTTAAAAAAGACGGATTTGAAGGTCAGCGGGCAATTGTAATACCAAAGTCAATATTGACCAGATTTTGTGCAGGAAACGAAGTTATCAGTGGCACCTATATAACCGACATTGGCTATTATCCAAAAGCAAAATTTCATGGAAGAGCACGACCGGAAGGAGCAGAACAGAACATTTTGATTTATTGTATCGACGGGAAGGGAACGGTCAATATTAATTCCTTCACGTACGATATCGCTCCAGGTGATTTTATTATTATTCCCCATAGCATTAAACACTTCTACGAAACCGATGACACCAGCCCATGGACCATTTACTGGTGTCATTTCAAAGGCTTGCAATCGGACGCAATTGTAGCACAAATCCTTTCTAAAGAACAGAGTTATCGATATAGCGTTGAGTTTGTTAACGACCGAATCAATCTTTTTGACAAGCTTTACAATTTTTTAGAACAAGGTTACAGCACGGAAAATCTAACCTATGTCAATCTCCTGTTTTTGCAATTTCTATGTTCATTTGCATTTCGGGACAGATTTTATGCCATTCGGCCAGAAATCCACACTGACCCTGCTGAAAAATCGATTTTGTTTATGCAAAGCAACCTGGATAAAGGCCTGAATTTATCTGAACTCGCGGCCTCGGTCAACTTATCCGTCAGCCATTATACATTCTTATTTAAAAGAAAAACCGGATTTTCTCCTATCGAGTATTTTAATCACCTCAAAATTCAGAAAGCCTGTCAATATCTTCAATTCACAGACCTAAGAATTCGGGAAATCGCCTTTAAAGTCGGCATCCATGACCAATTTTATTTTTCAAGACTTTTTAACCGAACTATGGGATTTGGGCCAAAAGAATATCGTAAAAACAGATCCGCTATTAAATATCCGTAGAATCTGCCAAATTTCTTCAAATCATCTATAAAAGGTGTTTGAAACCTGTGGTTGGTCACAAAAGCACAGTAGCACACAATATTATTGCGCCTTTTAATTATATTGTATCTCTAATAGCGGTTATCGCCCCCCTTTCAGCATTGCTTTTTTGTTAGTGATAATATTCAAATTTCTTTTGCCTCATGTACAGATGAATGATTACCTAAACAGATATAAGAAATAATAATCCTGATGTAACAAAATTCATCAGGATTATTATTCAACAATTGTTTTAATAGCTAATAAAGCGGGCTTTGAATATTAATATCCTTTCGTCGGTATCAAATTGGGATTATTTTGCAACTCAATACTCGGAATAGGAAACAAAAGCTCTCTTTCGGTTAAAACGGGGCCATAAGAGAATTTATGCCCAACGTATTCGTCAAACTGTTTGGAACTAACATTAAACGCTTTTCGAAGACGGGCCATATCGAACCAGGTAACATCTTCAAAACATAATTCATACCAGCGTTCTTTCCAAACGGCCTCGCGAAACTGATCTTTTGACAGGCCGGCCAGGTTTGGTAACTGCGCCCTTGTTCTTATCCCGTTAACAGCGTCATACGCTTTACCTGTTGGGCCGCTTACTTCGTTGGATGCTTCGGCATATACCAGCAGCACATCAGCATAACGGATAAGCGACCAGTTAAGATCGCTGTTGGCTGTATTGGTTTGTGCATCAACATCAAAAAGTTTGTAAAGGAAGTAGCCTCCTAAATTCACCTCAATTTTCCTGTCGTCCTGATTGGTAAATTTGGTAAAAAAGAACTGCCCTTCTTTGGCGCGCAAATCGGCCGGATCGTACGATTTTACAAAATCTGCAGTGGCGTAAATACCGCCGGTTTCTGCAGAATAGGCCGAAATATTTTTGTTATAAGGAATAATCAATGACTGCCAGCTACCGGGGATAACCTGTGTTTTAAATTGGATCATAAAAATATTTTCCTCAATATTCTTCTTGTTCGGGTTATGCAAATCAGAATAGCTATCAAACAGCTTAAATTGTTTTGAGTCAACAACCTCCGCTGCTTTTTTTGCGGCCAGGTCATAATAGTCATTACCTTTTTTTAACGGATACCCAGCCATAGTAAGGTATACTTTGGCCAGCAATGATTTTACCGCCCCCAGGCTTACCCTCCCGCCAGCATCTACCCATGGTAAACCTGCCGCCTCGGCCGTTGTTAAATCACTCACAATCAATTTGTAAACATCTTCCGGAGTTGCCTGTTTGGGTTTCAACTGCGATGACGTCAAGTCAATGGGTTCGGTGATCAGGGGTATATTACCAAACATTTGCACCAGGCTGAAATAATACCAGGCCCTTAAAAAATAGGCTTCCCCAAGCAATTGTTTAACCTGTGTGGCATCCATGCCCGCTATTTTGGGTATGTTAGCTATAGAAAGGTTGGCATTGCCAATACCCCTATAATAACTTCGCCAGTAGGTTTGTCCATAGCCGTTTTCTGCTGTATTTTTCAAGTCTTTTATAAAATAGCTATTAACCGCCTGCCCCAAATCGGTGGCCGCCTGCCCCGTAGCAAATTCTGTCATTGTCCAGGCCGCACCACCAAAATCACCAGACATCGGATCGCGTAAGCTCGCATAAATAGCATTTACGGAAGTTCTGGCCTGTTCTGGTTTGGTAAAATACGCTCCCACTGTAAAGTTGCTCGGATCTGTTTCGTTTAAAAATTTAGAACAGCCGAATAGCCCTGATATGCCAACTATTAATGCCAGCAAACTATATTTCTTTATTGTTTTCATTTTTCCTTGTTTAAAGAATTGGTATTAATTACAGTCCAACATTAAGGCCAAGCATAAATATTCTTGGCTTCGGGTAATCGTACAATGTTAAGCCCTGGTCAAATGGCGCGCTGGAGTTGGAAACTTCAGGGTCATAGCCCTTGAATTTGGTGGCTACAAAAAAGTTTTGCACAGATGCATAAACCCTTAACCTGCTCAGTTTTAACCGGGACGATACCAATGATGGAAGCGTGTAAGCAAGCAACAGGTTGCGCCCGCGTATAAACGATCCGTCGGTTACCTTGTGGCTGTCATTATTAGTGGTATAATAGGCGTTAATGGGGCGTATTTGCGCAATAGGCGTATTTTGATTAGTTTCTGTCCAGGCGTTTAATACCGTTTTGTAGCTGTTGGCAATACCTTGCCGGTCTTCTGCCGAGTGAATACTTCTGTCAAGCACATCATTGCCGTACATGTACTGAAGATCAACTGTTAATGCCCAGTTTTTGTATTGGAAGGTATTCAGGAAAGTTCCATAGCCGTCTGGAATACCCTTTCCGATGATGGTTCGATCAAGATCATTTATGGTGCCGTCATTATTTAAATCCTTATACTTTATATCGCCCGGCAGCATACCGTATTTTTTTGCATCTGCCGCTTCGTTGCTACCCCATGTTCCAAGGCTAACTCTTCCATAAAAAGAACCTACAGGTTCGCCTACCCTTATAATTCCGTTACCCGAGAATATATCGCGACCACCGGCTAAGGCCAGCACTTTGTTTTTATTTACAGAAATATTGAATGTGGTGCTCCATGAGAAACTACTTGTTTTGATATTAATGGTATTCAACGCCAATTCAAAACCCTTGTTTTCCATACTACCAACATTGGCAACAACACTTGAAAATCCGCTGCTGAGTGGCAAAGGCTGGTTCAGCAGCATATCATTTACCTTTCTGCGGTATATATCAAATTCAAAATTTACCCTGTTGGCAAACAAACCAAGTTCTAAACCCATATCGGTTTGAGCCGTTTTTTCCCATTTTAAATTATCATTCGCCATACGGGCATTGCCTACCCCTGTTTGGCGGGTTCCGTCTAAAACTATCACATAGCCATCGGTGGTTAAACCGGCATTAGCACTATACGGCGCAATTTCAGAATTACCTGTTAATCCATAACTTGCACGAAGTTTCAGGTTTGAAATAACAGGTATATTTTTGATAAAATCTTCTTCTATCACCCTCCATGCGAGTGCTGCGGACGGGAAATAGGCATATTGATTGTTTTTTCCAAACTTTGACGAGCCATCCCTCCTTCCCGTGAAAGTAACAAGGTATTTATTAAATAATCCATAATTTAAACGGGCGAAATATGAGTTTAACCCGGAAGCTGTGGCGCCCGAAGATGGAGCTTGCGGACTGGCGCCTGCACCAAGGTTATTAAACTGAAAGTAAGGATCGAAAAAATTACTGGAAGCCGCATAGCTGTCAAAACGATCGTTATGCTGCCATGACAAACCCGCCACGGCGTTAATTGAATGTATCTTGGCAAACTGCTTGCTGTAAGTAAGGTAATTTTCAAATTGCCAGGAAGTGATCCGGCTGTTAGATACGCTGGCATCGCCCTTATCAGAAATATACTGTAATCCCGCGGCGGCCGAATATTGTTCGGATTGATTAATCAGGTTGGTGCCAATTGTTGATTTAAAGTCCAAACCTTCGGCAAAGTGAAGCGTGGCATACACATCGGCCAGCAAGGTTTGAGTTTTAAGAAAGTCATTCCTATCAGCGGCAAGCCTCAAAGGATTGTCGCCGCCTTCCATACCCGGATAATCCCTGTTACTGGCCCAGGCCCCATTTGCATATTTTACCGGAATAATAGGCAATTCTTCCAAAACATCCCGCATCATGGTAATGCCGGCTCCATCAACCTGGTCTACCTGTTTATCGGTCTGATCGGTATAACCCAATGTTCCTCCAACTTTTGCCCAGCTTTTTATCTGGCTGTCAAACACAAAGCGTCCGGAGTACCTTTTTTGCCATGAACCACGCGCCAGCCCCTGTTGGTTACGATAGTTTAAATAAACACCAAGGCTGCGCTTTTCATCACCATCGGTAAATGAAAGCTGTTGGTTTTGTGTAAATGCTTTTTGGAAGGCTAATTTTTGCCAATCGGTATCATACCGCGGATTACCCTGTGCATCAAACAATAGCGGGTTAGTTCTCTTGGTTTTAGGGTCGGTATATTTGGTACCGGTAGCCCATCCAACAGGATCATATTTTGCCGCATTGGCATAGGCCAGGTCCTCTAAAGCTAAAAACTCCTTTGAGTTTAGTACAGGAAGCTCTTTAGGCAGTACGCCAATGCTGAAATCAGGGTCATACGATATCTTTCCACCACTGGTGCTTCCGCGTTTGGTTGTAACCATGATAACACCGTTTGCACCGCGGGCGCCATAAATAGCTGTAGACGAGGCGTCTTTTAATACTTCAACAGAGGCGATATCATTGGGATTGATATAATCAATTGGCGTACTTCCATTTCTGAGGTCTATATTACTCATAATAACACCATCTATTACATACAACGGATTGTTGGTTGTGAGCAACGAGCTTGAACCACGGATACGGATATTGGTTTTACCGCCGGGCCTGCCCGAATTGGAAGATACGTTTACCCCCGATATACGGCCAGCCAGGGCCTGGTTAAGGGATGAAGCCGGCCGCTCCTGCAGGGCTTCGCTTCGCACCGAGCCAACAGCACCTGTTAAATCCGTTTTTTTGGCAGTGCCATACCCTACAACAACTACCTCATTTAGTTTTGATTGTTCCGGCTGCAGGTGAACAGTCATCAGGCCGCCCTGCACAATGGTTAGTTCCTGCTTTGTATAGCCGATAAACGAAAAAACAAGAACGGCGTCTGCATCAGGAACATCAATATTAAATTTCCCGTCTTTGTCTGTAATTACGGCGGCGGTACCGCCTTTTAATTTAACTGTAACACCAGGCAGGGGGGTGTTTTTTTCGTCATAAACCAAACCGCTTACCTTCACTGCAACCTGCTGTAAGTTTACCGATGGAATTTGGGCAGGTGTTTGCTGATCCTTTATAAAAATAGTGTTGTTAACTATTTCATAGCTTAAGTGCTGACCTTTCAAACAAGCCACTAAAGCGGCATCAAGAGATGCATCTTTAACCTGTATAGTGATGTTTTTATTACGAATGGCTTTTGATTCATAAAAGAACACATAGCCAGTTTGACTATTAATAACTTTCAGTACCTTTTTTAAAGGCGCATTGGTTTCATTAAGGTTAATTTTTTGACTAAAAACCTTAGCACTGCACTGCAAAAAAGCTAAAAGAATAATTAAGGTGGTCAGTTTCATAACCAATATTATTTTTTGGGGCGGCCGTAGTTTACCTATTGCCACAGAAAGAGCATTTAATTTCATACTTTTGATAAGTTTGAGTTAATGGATGATTACCGAATTAGATCATTTTCTTTTAAAGAGGTTAGCTCAGATACACGTACCCTGATTGCCGTCGGGGTACGTTTCTGCTTTTAACCATTGGCCGGGTGGCCTTAAGACATTTATTTGCGTGTGTTTTTTCTCATAAAAAGGGGTTTAAGTGAATAATTGGATTATTATCATGGTATTATAACTATGGTTCTGTTCTCTAAGCGGTAATGTATTTTTTCGATACTTAAAATGTGCATCAGTTGTGAGGCATCGATGTTTTTATTCATTTGGCCGGAGAATTCCCTTTCCGGGATCTGCCCTTCATATTTTATTTCAACATCATACCAGCGGGCAAGCTGCCGCATAATTGTTTTAATATTATCGTCTTTAAAATAAAAGAAACCATTTTTCCAGGCTATGGCTTCTTCTATGTCTACTTCCGAGACAAACAACTTGCCATTTTTTTGCTGAACCTGCTCTCCGGGTTTAATTTTGCTGCTTACTCCATTTGTAAGCACTTTAACACTTCCTTCCAGCAACGTGGTTTTGGTAGCTTGTTCGTCCTGATAGGCGTTAATATTGAAATGGGTACCCAAAACTTGTACCGTTTGCCCGTTTGATATCACCAGGAATGGCTTACGCTGATTATGCGCAACCTCAAAGTAAGCTTCTCCAGAAAGCTCAACTTCACGTTTCGTAGCAGTAAAGGTTACCGGATATTTTAAAGATGAGGCTGAGTTTAGCCAAACTTTGGTTCCATCACTTAAAACAAGCTGGTATTGGCCCCCTCTTGGAGTTAAAACCGTGTTAAATACATTTGCCGGTGCAGCATTGCTCTTGCCGTGGCTGTAAGTTATCCGGCCGTCGGCGTTTTTATTAATAACAACCCCCTTTTCACTGGCAAGGGTGCCGATTTTTATACCACTAAGGTTTATGGAGTTGCCGTTTGATAAAATTAACGTAGCCCTGTTACCCCCGGGCGGCAAATGATTACCTTCCCGTTTTATAACAGAGGATAATACTTTATTAGGGAGCCTGTTTTCTTTCAGGAGTATTCCCCCGGCAAATACTACCGCCAGAACAGCGGCAGCAACGCTCATATAACGCCAATAATGAATTTTACGTTCCGGCCCAATTTCAGCCATGATATGATCAAGTATCTTATGCTGATTAGCCTCCAGTTCCAGGTCGCTGATTTCAGGATTAGCAGCCTTTTGGGTATAATTCAAATACCAGCTTTCTACCAAAGCTTTTTCATCTTCGGATACGTGACCATTACGGTATCTGTTCAATAAATCTGTTGCGTCTTTTTTAGACATAATTGGTAAGGGGCTATTTTCCCCGATTATGCTATATACACTTAGCGAGCGCGAAGGGAGTAGACGATTTAGAAAAAAAATAAAAAAAACTTATTTCCCAGCTTCAATCTCAGGGTTTTAAGGGAGTTGTTAACCTGTTTCCTTACTGTTAGTATGCTGAGACCAAGCTCGGCTGCAATTTCCTGATGCGAAAGATTAGCGTTCCTGCTCATTTGGAATATGAGTCGCATTTGTGCAGGAAGCCTGGCCACTTCTGCCTCAACAATAGAAATCAGCTGCTTTAAACGTATGGTTTCGTCTGCTTCAGGTTGATTGTTGTTATCCAGGTAATCCTGGAACGATGCGATGTAATTATTTTTAATTTTAAGGTGCCTGAAATTATTAATCAATTTATTCCTGATAGACATATACAGGTATGCCGCAAGGTTTTCTTCAGGTTTTATATTTGTCCTGTTATTCCATAAACAAACAAAAACCTCCTGAAGCATATCTTTTAATGCATCAGAGTCGGGCAGACTTTTGTATGCATGCCGGTAAAGAACTCCATAAAACCGGTTATAAATTTCAGTGAAAGCGGCTTTATCGCTATCATTTAAGAGATATGCTAATTCTTTATCCGAATAAACACCGTAGCCGGGCATACAAAAGTTTTAAATCATCAGGAAAAATATCAGGCAATTTGTCTTCAAATAAATTATCAATATTAATATTGGTTTGATAATTGAAAAAAAAGACGTTTATAATGGTTTATAAAAATGATAAATGTTTATGAATCATTATTTCGCGAGTTTAGCATTTGATTCAGCAAAATTGGCAATAAATTCATTTTTATTGGATTCAAAAGTGAAATACTTCCCAACCGTTCCTGACGTAGAACAGCAATGTTTTTTGGTTCGAGCCACAACATCCATTTTAATTCTGAGAGCGAAAAACTTTTTATTTCATTTTTTTTATGAGGAAAAAAACTTTTGCAGTGGAAAACCAATATTTTTTATTTGCTTCGTAAACTTTTCCAAAACTTAGGACGATCTTTACCGGCAGCAAATTAAATCTTAATATCAACCTTTTTCCCCGTTTTTACCGCCAGATAGATCGCATCAATTATTTTTAGATCTTTTACAGCTTCTTCACCGTCTATTGGAACAACAGGCTGTTTGTTTTCGAAGATGATCCCTGCTATTTGTTCCATTTGCACAGTTTGATGAACAGTAATGGGCTGAGTCAATTCGCCCTTATTGGTACGCCCTTTGATAGGCCCATAGCCAGTGGATGGTTGTAACTCTGCAAATCCCTTTTCTCCATTCAGGAAAAAACGGTCCAGGTTATTCATTTTATAAGTTGATAAACAGGATGCCGTGGTTCCGCTGGGAAAACCAAATTGAAATTGTATAGTTTCATCAACGCCTTCCTTAAATTTTATGGGATCTGTTTTAGTCTCCTGTGCGGTAACCCAAACGGGCTCCTCGCCGGTCATATACCTGGAACCATTGATGGCATAAATACCTATATCCATTAAAGAGCCGCCGCCTGCCAGTTGTTTATTTAATCGCCATTGCGTGGGATCGCCGATCGTAAACCCGCATAATCCCTGGAAGAACAAAATTTTTCCAAAATCACCGGCTTTTCTCATCCTGATAATTTCAAGCGTTTTGGGTTCAAAATGCATCCGGTAGCCAACTAATAATTTCACATTCGCTTTTTTACAGGCGTCTACCATCTCCTGCCCTTCCTTGGCATTCACTGCCATTGGCTTTTCGCAAATTACATGTTTGCCGGCCTTAGCTACCCGTATCACCTGGTCATGGTGCAATCCATTTGGGGTTATTACATATACTGCATCAATATCAGGATTGTTTTTTATATCGTCGAAATTTTCATAATTATAACAATTCTTTGCAGGTATGGCATACTTACTTTGCCAGTCTTTAATTTTTGAGGGCGTACCGCTAATTACACCAACCAATTTGGCCTTTACACAGGATTGCATGGCTTCAGCAACGCGGGTTCCATAACTTCCAAGGCCCATTATAGCTACACGTAAAACCGGCCCCTTATAGGCTTCGTTATGATTATCTTTGCTATCTGCACATGCTGTAATTGGGGCCAAATGCAATGCTAAGGCGGATAGTCCTAATTTCTGTAAAAAGTCGCGACGTGAATTCATAACCAAGTTATTTATGTTGTTTATAAATCACAAATTACTCATTTATTTAAAAAATTCAACTGCCTGAGATAGTTTATCTTTCCACCGCAATTTTCTTTTTACAATCGTTAATAAGACATTGCTTCTGAGATAGAAGTACGTTCGACTATGGCGCTGTAGCTGCGGCAGTTCAGAGGCCGGAAGATGTTCCCGGGCATATTGTTACTTTAATAAACGAAATTAAACCTGCAGTAGCAAAGGTTGCGCACCATCCGGGAGATCCTGTGAATAATGCTGTAAGACAAAACGTGATCGACCAGGTAAATGCTCTTAGAGATTTAGATCCTATTTTACATAAAAAATATTCAAAGGGAGAAATCCTGATTGTAGGCGCCGTGTATGATATCCACACCGGGAAAGTAGAATTCTTAAAAGAAACCTTGAAGGATCTTCCGGAAAAGAAATCCAAATAAGGCCCAGGTGGCCAAATGATTTCAATCATTTACCGGAGGTTTGGCAACCATTGACAACCAATATTTGCACAATAGGTGTTGGGAGGGATTTAATAAATCTTTTCAACACCTATTTATAACACCGGCCATGCAAGCTGATAGTCAAGTGCATCAAGACAATACCTTAATACGTTGCGCTATTAGCGTATTGAGCAATTGACCAGATGCGTGTTCAGAACCAACCAGGTCGGCCAAAGTTACCTGATCTAATAATTGATCAACCGAGAGCTGAATGATTTGCCAGAGTGACCGCACAGAACAGTCCACGGAATTAGTGCACAAAGGCCGTATGCCGGCATAGCTGCCGCAAAAGTCCTTACTGTACAAAGTACCGCCCAGCAATTTCAAAACCTGGTTGATGTTTACCTCACCGGCAGGTCGGGCCAGTACATAGCCCCCCTTGTAGCCCGGTGTGCTGCTGATATACCCGGCTATGCGCAATATGCGCGTAAGCTTGGCTACGTAAGCTGCCGACAAGCCTTCGGCCTCGCTTAAATCCGGAATGCTCATCCCGCCGTTATCCCCACATTTCGCAATGCGCAGTAATAACCGTAAACCATACTCTTCCTGGGCCGTAATTTTCATATTTAACGCTATATTTTAGTATTTGTGCTTATATCTTTTATAACATACCTAATTCGAACTTAGCCGTTTCAGACATCATTTCCCTATTCCAGGGTGGATCCCATACTACATCAACATGCACTTCATTCACGCCTTCAATTTGTTTTATTTTTTGTTCCACTTCTGCCGGTAATGACTGCGCGGCAGGGCAGCCCGGTGCAGTAAGTGTCATCACAACCTGTACATTGTTCAAAGGAGGCATAACCGTTGTTTCATAGATCAGCCCAAGTTCATAAATACTTACCGGGATCTCAGGGTCATAGATAGTTTGCAAACAATCTATGATCTTTTGTTTCAATGCTTCCTCGTTCATCATCGCGTTTTTTTAATTCCCAACTGTTTGATAGACCAAGGCATAATTTTTCATCTGCCTGATCATGGCCAGCAAACCGTTGGAACGGGTTTGTGCCAGGTGTGTCATCATGCCTATTTGCTCTATAAAATCAAGCTTTGCCCGGATGATCTCACCAGGCGTACGTCCTGACAGCACACGGATCAGCATACTCACCAAACCTTTTACTATAACCGCATCACTATCTGCTTTAAAAAATACCCTGCCATCACGGTAATCTGCTACCAGCCACACCGCCGATTGGCAGCCTTTAATCCTGTTTTCCTCTACTTTATAAGCTTCATCTAATGCCGGTAACTTTTTACCCAGGTCGATGATATATTCGTACTTATCCTCCCAGTTGTCCAGAAAAGAAAAATCTGCAATAATTGCGGCCTCGGTATCCTGCATTTGCCCGTTGTTCTCTGTTATCATCATGACAACATTTTGATGGTTTTATGTAAACCTATAATCAATTTATCTACTTCTTCCCTGGTGTTGTATAGCGCAAATGAAGCTCTTACTGTACCTGGAATATCAAATCGTTTCATCAGGGGCTGGCAGCAGTGGTGGCCGGTTCTCACGGCAATTCCCTGATTGTCCAGTAAAATACCAATATCCTGCGGATGTGCTCCTTTAATCACAAACGACACCAGGCTCACCTTCTCCCTGGCTTTGCCAATAATCGTGAGCCCGGGGATGTTTTCCAGTTGCTCCGTAGCGTAGGCCAATAACCCGGCTTCGTGTTTCCGGATTTCGGCTTTCCCGGTTGTATTAATAAAATCCAGGGCAACTTTTAATGCAATGGTATCCGCTATATTGGGCGTGCCGGCTTCGTATTTATAGGGCAGCTCGTTATACGTGGTATGTTCAAAAGTCACCTCTTTTATCATTTCCCCGCCACCCTGGAAAACCGGCATATTCTCCAGTATCGCTTTTTTACCAAACAGCACCCCTACCCCGGTTGGCCCATAAACCTTATGCCCCGAAAAGGCGAAAAAATCACAATCAAGCTCCTGCACATCAATATCCAGGTGAACGGCCGATTGTGCCCCGTCAATTAATACCAGGGCCCCGGCCTGGTGCGCCGCGGCAATCATTTCTTTAACCGGATTTACCGTTCCTAAAGCGTTTGATACCTGCACAATGGAAACCAGCTTTGTTTTAGTGGTCAACAGCTCCTGGTAAGCCTTTAAAGAAAGCTCTCCGCTTTCTGTAACCGGGATCACTTTGAGTACGGCACGCTTTTCATCACAAAGTATTTGCCAGGGCACAATATTAGAATGATGCTCCATGCCCGAAATAATGATCTCATCTCCTGCATGAATATTTTGCCTGCCCCAGGTATAGGCAACCAGGTTAATGCCTTCCGTTGTTCCCCTGGTAAAAATGATCTCTTCGGTAGCTGCCGCACCAATAAATTGTTTTACTGCGTAACGCGAGGCCTCATAGGCTACAGTAGCTTCTTCTGCCAGGCTATGGATGCCCCGGTGAATATTGGCATTATAACCAGTATAGTAATCATTAATGGCATTAATTACGCTTAATGGTTTTTGTGATGTTGCCGCATTATCCAGGTATACCAACGGCTTACCCTTAACCATACGGCCAAGAATGGGGAATGCCTTCCTAAGGGCATACACATCAAAAACGGGCGATATCGTGCTTAAAGCTGTCATTTTTTTATTTATCATTAAAAAGCTGCGCTGTAATCAATTGCCTTACATATTCGCGAAGCAATTCGGGTTTTATCTGCAACAGTATATCTTCGGCAAAGGCTTGTAACAGCATGGCCTGTGCATTTTCTTTAGGGATACCTCTTGCCCTTAAATAGAACAAGGCTGTTTCATCCAGTTGACCTACAGTACAGCCATGTGAACATTTTACATCATCAGCAAAAATTTCCAGCTGGGGCTTGGTATTAATACTTGCCTTATCAGACAACAGGATGTTTTTATTGGATTGATAAGCATTGGTTTTTTGCGCCTGGGGCTGCACCATGATCTTTCCGTTAAATACGGCTGTTGCGTTATCATCTACAATCCCTTTATATAGCTGATTACTGAAACAATTTGGTTTGCGGTTATCTACCAAAGTATGGTTATCGGCATGGGTATGGCCTTTAAGCATATACAAACCATACAAGTGTGTTTCATTGCCTACTGCATCCAATACCAGGTTCATATTATTGCGGATCATACCGCCGTTAAGCGTAATCGTTACAGTGTGTACGTAACTCCGGCCCATTTGCCGGATATGTGTTGTGCTCACCTGGCTGGCATTAGCCCCATCGTTCTGGAGCTGATAATATTCCACATAGGCATCGCTGTCAACCACCATCTCCATCACCTGGTTGGTGAAACTATCGGCGGTGCCTGTTGTTTGATACGTTTCCACGAGTTGCAGTTTACTTCCTTCGCCCACATATACCAGGCTGCGGGGCTGCGAAAGCATTTGATCTTCACGTGCATCTGCCAGATGATACAGGTAAACAGGATGCTTCAATTGTTGCCCTTTAGCGATGTAGATAAATACCCCCCCATAGATGAATGAGGTATTAAGCGCATGGATTCCGTCTTTAATATACTTACTGCTTTGTCCAAGATGTTCTTTAACCAGGTCTTTATATATTCCCTTTGCGGCATCTTCCAACGGCATCACGGCTAATTGGTCGCCCGGCGAACGGATGGTGGATAGCGAGGGCATAAACCGGCCGTTTACAAAAACCAGTTCATTAGCGCCCGAATATCCCGGCAAGCGGATGGAATCAACGTCTGCCTGGCTAAGAACAGGTTTCTCCTCAACAGCTGCAACATGATATTCTTTATCAAACAAACTGCTGATATTGGTATATTTCCACTCTTCGTTACGCAAAGACGGAAGGCCTGCGCTATTAAAACTATCAAAGCCCTCCTGGCGCATCCTGGCAATTTCGCTATCCGGGCTTGCACCCTGCAACTGTTCAAAGCGGTCTTTAAAATAACTTACATCTGTCATGATCCTGTTTAATTAGTACCTGTCGGTAAGCCTTCGGCTAAATTGATCTCATCCTTAATAAAATCATACCCTTTTTCTTCCAGTTCCAGGGCCAGTTCTTTACCTCCTGATCTCACCATACGGCCATTGTATAATACATGTATAAAATCTGGTTGCAGGTAATCCAGTAAGCGCTGGTAATGAGTAATTATCAGTATGGCCCGGTCCTTGTTGCGCAGTTGGTTTACCCCCGCAGCCACAATACGCAGGGCATCAATGTCCAAACCGGAATCTGTTTCGTCCAGTATGGCAAGTTTGGGTTCCAGCATAGCCATCTGGAAAATCTCGTTGCGTTTTTTCTCCCCGCCAGAAAAACCTTCATTAACAGAACGGCTCAATAAGGCCTGGTCAATATTAACTAACGCCATTTTCTCCTTCATCGTTTTCAGAAAGGTAACGGCATCCAGCGGTTCTTCCCCCAGGTATTTCCGCTTTTCATTTACGGCGGCTTTAATAAAATTGGTGGTACTTACCCCAGGTATTTCCACAGGGTATTGAAATGCCAAAAACAAACCTTCACGGGCCCGGTCTTCCGGCGGCATCTGCAACAGGTCTTTACCCAAAAAGGTAACCGAACCCTGGGTTACTTCGTACTCTTCTCTTCCGGCCAGTACCAGCGCCAGCGTACTTTTCCCCGAACCATTCGGCCCCATAATGGCATGAACTTCCCCCGGTTTGATTTCAAGGTCAATCCCGTTTAGTATTTGCTTCCCTTCAATGGCCGCGTGTATATTTTTTATAGATAACATAGCAGTTCTATAACGTGTTTTATAAATAATCTGTGCGTTTCAAAATTACCCTACGCTGCCTTCCAGGCTGATAGCCAGCAGTTTTTGCGCTTCTACGGCAAATTCCATAGGCAGCTGATTCATTACTTCTTTGGCAAATCCGTTGACTATCAATGCCACGGCAGTTTCGGTATCAATACCCCGTTGCCTGCAGTAAAAAAGCTGGTCTTCACCAATTTTTGAGGTGGTTGCTTCATGCTCAACAATTGATGTTGTATTTTTAACCTCAATATACGGAAAGGTATTAGCACCGCATTTGTCGCCCAGCAGCAGGGAATCACATTGTGAATAGTTACGGGCATTAGTGGCCCATTTGCTGGCGCGTACCAGCCCGCGATAACTATTATTACTATGCCCTGCAGAAATCCCTTTGGCTACGATCCTGCTTTTGGTATGCTTGCCGAGGTGGATCATTTTGGTACCGGTATCCGCTTGCTGATAGTTGTTGGTAAGTGCAACGGAGTAAAACTCGCCGATGGAATAATCACCTTTTAAAATTACGCTTGGATATTTCCAGGTAATTGCCGAACCGGTTTCTACCTGTGTCCATGATATCTTGGAATGATCGCCCTGGCATATGCCCCGCTTGGTAACAAAATTATAAATGCCGCCGCGCCCTTCTTTATCGCCGGGATACCAGTTTTGAACAGTGGAGTATTTGATCTCCGCCTTGGTAAGCGCTACCAGCTCCACTACGGCTGCGTGCAGTTGATTTTCGTCACGCATAGGGGCTGTACACCCTTCCAGGTAGCTAACGTAGCTATCGTCTTCAGCAATGATCAGCGTACGTTCAAACTGGCCAGAGTTTTCTGTATTGATCCGGAAATAAGTGGATAACTCCATGGGGCAGCGTACACCTTTAGGAATATAGCAAAAAGAACCATCGGTAAAAACAGCCGCATTCAGCGCTGCAAAATAATTATCGGTCATGGGCACTACAGAACCCATGTATTTTTTTACCAGTTCGGGATGCAGTTGTATAGCCTCGCTCATGGAGCAGAAAATAACTCCGATTTCTGACAGTTGCTTTTTGAATGAAGTGGCCACAGAAACGCTATCCATCACCACATCTACCGCTACCCCGCTCAGCCGTTTTTGTTCGTCAAGGGAAATACCCAGTTTTTCAAACGTGCGGCGCAATTCGGGGTCTATCTCATCCAAACCGTTTAACTGCTGCTTTTGTTTAGGAGCGGCATAATAAATAATATCCTGGTAATTGATTGGCGGATAGGTCACGTTCGGCCACTTTGGCTCTTCCATTTTCATCCACTGGGCATAGGCTTTAAGACGCCAGTCCAGCATCCAATCGGGCTCGTTTTTTTTGGCCGAGATCAGGCGGATAACCGATTCGTTAATCCCCTTCGGAGCAGTGTCCGTATCTATATCTGTAACAAAACCGTATTTATAATCATTTAATACAGTTTGTTCCAGTGTATTCAGTTCTTCTTTCATGATGCCGGTCTTTAAGTGGAATCAGTAATAATAACACTACAAAGATACGGTCATTATCTGTTTATACAAAAAAGTATAAACAATATGACAATGGCATCACTTTAGGTAATCCGGCAACAATTCACACTAATTTTTGAAATAAGGGGATCCATGAGTACCTGTTCAGGGCATCTTTTAGGATTTGGGGCTGTTTTAAGAACCGGGCGCAATTGCAGCGCCCGATTCTCCAACTATTTTAGCCGGTTGGGAATGGTCGGCTCCTAAGGGTATACCGACTATAGATGTAGGGAAGATTATAAAAGGCTGCGCCCGTGCGATTCCTCCCAACGGGCTACTTGTACACAAGTGAAAAGAGCAGCCTGTTGCGATGAGATTTATCTACCCGGCTTTAAAATCCGCTGTCATCCAAAGCAAAAGTATTTTTCCTTTCCTTCCATTTACCTTTTGTAAAATCCGGAAATTGGATACTTGCGTTACCTTCTTTTAATGATTGGGTTGATAATGGCGTGATTACGCTCATGGTAACCGAATCATACACATCAATTGGCGTTTGCCGTTTTTGCTTCACCGACTCTATAAAGGCGTTAAATACAAACCAATCCATACCCCCATGCCCTGCACCTTCGGCCAGCTTTTCGTATTTTTTCCACAGGGGATGATCGTATTTATCGAACCATAATTTTGCCGGATCCCATGAATCATCTTCTTTCGACTGATGATCGATATATACACTCTTATTTACATCCATCCAAAGCCCCTTTGTTCCCTGTACCCTGAAACCTAAGGAATACGGCCTTGGCAAGTGTGTATCGTGACTTAGCAATACAGTTTCGCCATTTGCACAATTGATCATGGTGGTAGTTACATCACCATTTTTGTAATTGATCTTCGCGTTTTTATGGCCAGGTGATTGTTCCTCCACGTAAGCGGCTAATCCTTTCGCTTTTGAACTAAACGAAACCAAATTGGTAAAACGATTACCTGCATTGATATTCGCGTAATGCATGCAAGGGCCTGCTCCGTGAGTTGGGTAAATATCGCCATCCACATCAATATTATACTGGGTACGCCATTGGGCCTCGCTCAAAGCATTAGGGCCAAATTCCACGCCCCCGCCATAGTATTGCTTGCCGTTATTAAAAAGTACATTCCTTAGGTTATGCTGGTAACCTCCCTCTAAGTGAATCATCTCCCCAAACAGGTCCTGCCTCACCATGTTCAGGGCTGCCATTACATCCCTGCGGTAACAAACGTTTTCCAGTGTCATATATGGCATACCTGTTTTTTCAGATGTATGTACTATATCCCAATGCTCATCTACCGTTAAGCCTGCAATTACCTCGCAGCCTACATACTTACCGGCCTTCATGGCATCTATAGCCTGCGGATGATGAAACTGCCATGGAGTGGCAATAATCACGGCATCAATATCCTTACGATCTAATAACTTTTTATAAGCATCCAACCCGCCTGTATATTCCTTAACCGGGGCATGGCCTTTTTTGGCAATGTATTCCCGGCAAATTTTAAGCGAGCTTTCCTGCGTATCACAAATGGCTGCTATCTCCACATCATCGCGCAGCAAACCTTCGGCAATATGGCTCATGCCGCGGGCGCCAACGCCTATATAACCTAATCGAACCTTGGCAGATGCCGAAGCAAATAAGCTTCCGGTGGGTAATATGCTAAAACCGGCTACGGCAATCGCACTGTTTTTGATAAATTCTCTTCTTTCCATTTATAATTATTGTTAGTTGCTTTGAGGTTATAAATAAATCGTCCTTGCACGAAGTAAAGAGCCCCCTCTAAATCTCCCCCGGTAGGGGAGACTTTTTAATCTTCGTTTTTTTTTAAGCCCTCCCTTCCGGGGAGGGTTGGGTGGGGCTCTTTGCTTCGTGCCTTGCGATAACGACAGGATATGTGTTTCACGAACATATAAACAGCGTATCATTTTATAAATGTACTGGCATTCATCGTTTTTGTAAAGAATATATAGCTTCCATTTTAACGCAAACGTTTGTAATCCTGTCGTGTTTATCATTTAACCAATATCTACAAATAACAATTGTGGTTAGCTCTCCCCGACAGCCTTTTCCCTATATAAAACTCACAAAGCATAATCTCCCGGCCATTGGCAATGCCCCGCTTTTAACCGTTATAGTGGCGGCATTTATATTTTAGGTTGATAAAAACTTAAATTAGCAATTTATAGTAACTCTTTTAAAACTGTAATGAAATTACGCATTAAGCAGGTGTATTTAAATACCTTGCAGCCAAAACAACACGCAAACGTTTGCAAAGCAATAATATCATAATAATCTCCTAACTTTAAATTTGCAAAAACATACACACAGCCCCGGGATAATGCAATCAAAACCAACTACTATAAAAGAGATAGCGCAATTACTGGGCATCTCGGTTTCTACAGTTTCAAGGGCCTTGCATGATCATCCCAGTATTGGGCTTACTACCCGCGCCAGGGTTAAAAAACTGGCCGGCGAGTTAAATTACGAGCCAAATCAAACAGCCATATTTTTACAGAAAGGCAAAACCCACACCATCGGTGTTATTTTACCCGAGCTTTCCGAAGCTTTCTTCTCATCGGCCATAAGCGCGATTGAAGATACCGCCTACAAAAAAAACTACACCGTACTGCTTGCACAATCGCACGATGATGAGCATAAAGAAAAGTTGCTTGTAGAAAAAATGAAAAATCACCGTGTTGATGGCTTACTGATATCGCTGAGTAAAAACACCTCGTCTTTTCATCATTTTGAGAATTTAAAAAAATACAATATCCCGGTAGTTTTTTTCGACCGCATCCCCCCTATGCCCAACATACACTACGTAGCCTGCAATATGGAAACAGGTACTGTTGAGGCCGTTAGCTATTTATTAAAAAAGGGGCATCGTGTAATTGGGATGATAAACGGTCCGCAAACCATGGTGGCTACAGGCGAAAGAAAGGAAGGCTACATTAAAGCCATGACCAAAAACAGGCTAAAATATGACCCCTCATTAATTGTATCATGCGACCTTACCGAAGAGGGCACAAAAAAAGCATTGGATAAATTATTAGCCGGCAAAAGGAAACCTACCGCGGTTGTAACTTTTAATGATTATGTGGCCCTTTTTGCTATCAAACACGCACAAAAATTGAATATTAAAATAAACAAAGACCTTGAATTTGTGAGCTACGCCAACTTACCTTTGATTAATTATATGGAAAATATACCCGCGGCTTCTGTTGAGCAATTCCCCTATTTGCAGGGGCAAAAGGCTACCGATATCCTGATAGACCTGCTGCATCACCAGCATAAAGGAACAAATGAACAAAGTGCATATTACAAGCTCATTATTGAATCGCAACTGATCGAAAACAAAAAATAAACCATTAAAAAACACTCAAACGTTTGCACACCGGTTTCATAAGCCAATTAGGTATGTTTGACCAAATAATCTCAATAAAATAATATGTTTGATGATATACTAAGGGGCTTTGGATTAAATGTTTCAGCATATGACATCCGGGCTTTTGGCTCCGGCTTAATAAACCATACGTATAAGCTAAGCGGCAATGAGGGGACCTATATCCTTCAGCAAATTAATACCAGCGTATTTAAAAATCCCGGTTACATAGTCAGCAACCTGGCTTTGGTAAAAGAGTACCTTAATAAAACCAACCCCGGTTACCTTTTTGTAGCGCCGTTAAAAACCATTTCGGGCGACTTTATGGTTAGCTCATCAGATGGCAAGTTTTACAGGCTGTTCCCGTTTATTGAGGGATCACATACGGTAAATTTTTTGCAAAACAGTACCGAAGCTCATGAGGCTGCTTTGCAGTTTGGCAGATTTACCTGCCTCCTGAACCATTTTGATATAGATCAGCTTAAATATACTTTGCCTGATTTTCATAATCTTAAACTTCGGTTCGATCAGTTTAAGGCCGCCGCTCAAAATGCCGATCCGGCTAAATCAGCGCAGGCCGCGGCAGAGATAAAGGAAGTTTATAACCATCACCAGGTTGTACAAACCTATAACCAGGTAGTAGCTAATAATGAAATTCCGTTGAGGGTTGTACATCATGATACCAAGATCAATAATGTGCTGTTTGATGATAGCGGTAAAGCCCTTTGCCTTGTAGACCTGGATACCGTAATGCCGGGGTATTATTTAAGCGATGTGGGCGATATGATGCGCACCTACCTGTCGCCTGCCAACGAAGAAGAAACCGATATGGATAAAATACACATCAGGGAAGATTTCTTCAGGGCGATATACAAAGGTTACATGACCGAAATGGGCGACATTTTAACCGAAACCGAAAAACAGCTTTTTATTTTCTCAGGCAAACTGATGATATACATGCAGGCTTTGCGTTTTTTAACAGATTTTTTGAACAACGATGTTTATTACGGCTCGCAATACCCCGGTCATAATTTAATGCGTGCAAAAAATCAATTTAAGCTGCTTACCGAATACGTTAACGCTGAGCCTTCATTTAAAATACTGATAGCAAACGTTAACAAAGATTTTTTGACTGCCACCAATCAAATTGATTAGCGGTTTTTATCAGCAACAGCATATTTGATAAGAAGCTGTTTAAAAATAAATAAATTAGACCGTCGAGAGCTAAAATTTCGCAAAACTCTGAAGGGGAAATGACGTTTTAAAAGGTTTGTCATCCTGAACGCAGTGAAGGATCTATTCGCAGACTGTACAGGGCGAAGAAGTATGGCGGAGAGTAGATCCTTCACTGCGTTCAGGATGACAAAAGAGTTTCTTTAGCAAATACATCATAGGTAGGCACAAAGCAATCGCAGGCTTTAAAGAGCCTCTCTGCATTGTTAGGGATTGCTTCGTACCTCGCAATGACGGTGGGATAAAAGCCTATAGTGGTTCCCTATTTATTGCCCGACAGCCGATCAAATAAGCCAATCACTTTCATATTTCTTAACTGGTTTTCTTCCGCAATGGCCGATGGGTTTAAAAAATCCTTATTCAGCTTTGCAAATCTTTCATCCAGACTTTTTGAACCTGTTAACAGCTGCTTTAATTTGCCAATAACAGCAGGCTTTTGCGCTTCATTAAACGAGGGCTGATTTACCTCTTTTTCTATCAGCTGGTAAGTAAGGTAATAAACCCTGATATCGGCCATCAGCTTAAAATGTTCAAACTCCTGCTGGTTCTTTAGCGGTTTTAATGCATAAAGCTTTTGTTGGGCTATGGTACAACTATCCAACAATTGCGCAATAGACATTGGGGTTGGCGATATAACCTCGCCCTGTTGAATTTCATAGGGTGCTGTTTTAAGCGTTTCCCAAAACGAGGATGCCCCGGCCTTATCCAATCCAAAACGATCTTCGGCGTATTTATAAACAAATAGGTTAATATCTAATGACTGCTTGCTTTTAAGTGCCTCGAAGTAAGCTGCTATCGCAATATTAAACCCCGATAATGGATACACATGCCTTATGGCGTATAGTTCGGCAACATCTGCTTCTGATTCATAGACCGACGAATATTGGCCCGATGTTGACCAGGAGGTCATGATCATGCCTTTATAACCCAAGCTGGCTGCCGCAGGTATAAAATCGCGGATATTTTTGAAGTGTTTTTCCCATTGGGTAAGGTTATAATTATCCGGACTTGACCGCAATGCGGGAGAACCCCAGATCTCGAAACCGCTTTCCATCAGCTTTTGATGGTCGCCAAAATGGCTCATATCCCAACCGTAGTTCCAATCTACAAATACGGTTTCTTTAGGGAGGGATTTGATGGCTTCCGGATACTTTAAAGCAATATCCGCCCAAAGCACGGGCCGCTTACCTAATTTGATTACAATATTGCACAGCATTTTAATATAATCGGTATACAGTTTGGACTTGCCCTCCTTTTCGGCCTTTGCTTTACATTTGGCATCGTGCCCCAGCAAATAGGTTTCGTCGCCGCCAATATGGATGTATTTTGATGTGTGCGAGGCTGCCAGTTCGGTATACAGGTCGGTAAACAGCGCCTTATCGCCATCGGTTTCCAGGGGGCAAACCTGTGATACATCTTTTTGATCTTCGCGTAGCTTCTTATACCTCTCATGCCGCAGGATATATTCCACATGCCCAAAGCTTTGCTGCAGGGGTATTACATCAATACCCAAACTATCGCAATATTTAATAAAGTTTTTTATCTCCTGTTTACTGTATGCATAACGGTTTGGTATCAGTGGGTGCTTCTCAAAAGGATAAGTACCCTCCCACTCCATTACCAGCGTATTCATGCCATGCTGCTTTAGCTTTAAGGCAAAACCCATCAGGGCGGGCATGGTCATGACCTGGATGCGCAGATCAAGGTGAAATCCCCTGACGGGAAACGGGGCAGTTATCGTTTTACTTTGTTGTGCAAACAAAGTATTTAAACAAGCCAGCAGTAATAAAACAGGTAACAGTTTTTTCATGGTTGATATTTCAGATATGTACGCCGCTTTTGTCATCAGCAAAAAGCAGCGCGTCGAGATGTTTACGCAATATGGTTGACGGATATTTTTCGCTGATAGCAGCGTTTAAAGTATGATAAACAGCTTCGGCCTTTTTTTCACCGGGAACAATTATGTACAGGTAAGGTGCACTTACCAACGCCGGGATAGTTAACGTTAAAGCATGCGTAGGCACATCTTCTATCCGGGCAAAACAGCCATCATTAACTTGTTGGATCCTACATGCGTTATCCAGATCGACAACCTTTACCAAAACGGGGTCGTTAAAATTGGCCACATGCGGATCGTTAAATGCCAGGTGTGTATTTTCGCCAATCCCCAGGCAAACAATATCCGCAGGGAACCGTGTTAACAGATCTGCATAACGCAGGCATTCCTCATCCGCATCAGGTGCATTGCCGTTTAGGTAATTCACACTGTTAAAGGTCGCCTTGCTAAACAAACGTTCTTTCAAAAAATTCCCGAAACCCTGCGATGCATCTGCCTCGAGGTTTAAATACTCATCCATATGAAAGGCGTTAATCCTCGTCCAGTCGATACCCTGCATTAATAAAGCCTCCAGAAACTCATTTTGAGATGGCGCCGCAGCGAAAACAATATTCACGAAGGGTTTTACATTAAACAGCTCATTTATCTTTTCGGCAACTGCTATGGCGGCAGCCAGGCCCATCAAATGCCTGCTTCCAAAAATTTTAACTGCCAGGTTATCTTTAATAAGTTCTTTCATTATTTAGTTCAGTGTTTGGTTTGCTTCATACACTACCCTGCCATTCACCATAGTTGTTTGAATATTGATCTGCTCATCAAATATTACAACGTCGGCGTCTTTTCCTTCAGCTAAAGCACCTTTGTTGTCGCCTACCCCCATAATGGTAGCCGGATTTTGGGTCATCATCCTTATAGCTTCAACCAGGGGAACGTTCGCCATATTCACCATATTCCTCACCAGCCTGTCGCAGGTGGCAACACTCCCGGCAAATGACGATCGGTCGGGCAGTTTGGCAACACCATCTTCTACTATTACTTTTAACCCGGTATTTTTATTGCCCAGCACACTTTCACCTTCGGGCATACCTGCGGCGCGCATCGCATCGGTGATAAGGGCAATCCTATCGGGCCCCTTGATCTTGTAAATCAATTTTAACAAGGGAGCAGGCAGGTGGATGCCATCCGCAATTACTTCAACATCCATGGCATCTATTATAAACGCGCTCTCGATAACACCTGCATACCGGAAAGCATTGCGCCGGGAAACACCCGACATACCCGAATATAAATGCGTAGCCAAGGTATACCCGTTTTCAAAAGCCTCCACAACTTCCTCATAAATAGCATCAGTATGGGCTAAAGCGGGCATAATACCATTTGCCTGCAGGTACCTGGCAAATTTGATTGCTCCCGGTAGCTCGGGCGCAGCGCTCCAGCGTTTAATAGCTTTTGAATAGGCGATGACCTCTTTGTATTCTTCCTCATCGGGATTTCGGATATAACGGGGATCCTGCGCACCGCGCTGACTCATGGCAAAGTAAGGCCCTTCTAAATGCATGCCCAAAAACTGTGCGCCCATGGTATTTTTAGCATCGGCAATGGCATATAGATCAAGTGTTTTTAACAAGTCGGCTTTTTCGGAAGTAAGGGTTGTTGGCACCATGGCTGTTGTACCGTAGCGGGCATGTGTGCGGGCTATTGCTAAAAACGCTTCTTCGCTGCCATCCATAAAATCGTGACCACCGCCGCCATGCACATGAATGTCAATAAACCCCGGGGAAACGTATTTACCTGCTGCATCAATAACGGTGGCATCCGGCGCGTCGATATCACGCTCGCTTACGGCTTTAATTTTTTTTCCGCTGATAAGCACCGTTGCATTGCTAATGCGATAGGGTGTAATAACGCGGCCGTTTATGATCTTTATTTGTTTATCCATTTGCTATAATGGCCTACAAGTTAAGTCGTTTTAGCTATATTTATACATTTTTCCCGATATTTCTCGAGTAAAAATTTGTTCGGTTTAGCTACTTTGATCAAACGGCTTATCCCCATTTAAATCTGCGGTTTGTCCTATGGTTTCTTAAATAAATAAAAATCCACAAAACACTAAAACACTTATAATCAAATAATTGAGTGTTCCACCCATATCTTTTAACAAACACTAAACAGCTGACTACCAGCACAAATGGCGTTCCACACCGTTCGGGGCGTACCAGGCGTTCCGGTGGAACACCTAAACGCTTTATATTTATTTCCCTCTCCCGGTTAAGCTTTTAATTAAGTCGGTTTCATCAGTTTTATATGGCGTACCATCCTGGCGAAAGATATCATGAAACCATAATTTAGGTTCGCTGCCATCTGGTATTGGCGCATCCCAGGCATAAATGGTATTGGTTTTGCCAGATACAAAACCCCAGTTGATGGCGCCCACATTTTCCTTTTTCAACATCGGTAATATGGTACTAAACAGACTGTTACGCGGGCGGGCCATATACTCAGTACAAATCAGCGGGCGACCAATCATCTTAAGGAACTGAACAGTTTTTAAGTGCTCAGCCTCCGGCGAATAATCGTGATAAGTAACCACATCCGAATTAGCTATTTGAAAACGATTCAGATCCTCTAAATTCCATGCCCATACACCCGCGCTTAGCGGCTGGGCGGGATTTACCTGCCTTGCCCACTTAAATATGTTTTTAAGCAGTGGTAAAGATTTATTGCCTTTATCCGAGTTGCCTGGTTCATTGTACAAATCCCAAAGCAAAATGCGCTTATCGGTAGCAAACCGGGTTAAAATATCCTTTACATATTTCTGTAGAATCGGGGAATCGGCCATCTCCTCGGATGCCGGTTGCCCGGGGTCCTGCATCCAGCCCGAGTTATGGATCCCCGGTTTTGGACTGGGTTGTTTGCCAATTTTTGGAACCTTGTTCCAGCAATCATCAAAAAACACAAACATGGTTTTGATGCCATACTTACCGGATATGGCCAGATATTGATCCATACGTTTCTTAAACCCTTCCGGATCCTGCTGCCAGGCAAGGTGATGTAAAAATACGCGCATCACATTCATACCCAAGCCCTGGGCATAGCCCAACTCACGATCAATAGTTTTGGGATCAAATGAATCGGCCTGCCACATTTCCAGCTGGTTTATGGCGTTGCTTGGTATAAAATCGCTGCCAACCAGCCACTGATTTTTAGCATACCACTCCTTTGCCCTTTGTTGCGACCATACTTGTGCGGTTGCTTTTGGTTGGGCGGCCAGCCTCATGCTCAATGGCATTAACAAAGCCAGGATTAATACTTTTAATTTAGTCTGCATATATAGGTATTTTATGGTTCTTACTAACTAACAGGATGTTATATGCCACTTACATCTAAAACTGTGTATATTTTTTGTTCCACTTAGTTTTAACCGGGCTTTGCGGCAATATACCACAAAGGCCGTAGTGATCAATAGTTCATGATGAATCTTTTACCTTTAATTCAACAGGGGCGCTTGCATTAGTAAGGTTGCCATCCTTTGGCCACCCACGATGGATTATTTCGATCGACTTCTCAGGATGCTTATGTAGAAGGAATGCAGAACTACGTAAACATATTCACCTTAAAAGGCAAATATGTAACCATGCTCTCCCTCAAAAATCTGGATGAGAATCTAGCGGGCAAAGCCTTTATCAGGGTACATAAATCATATATGGTAGCAATCGGCAAAATAGCGGGGATAGAGGGCAACGAAATTTTTATACAGACAGCAAAACTCCCATTAGCCGTAATTACCCGGAGCAGGTTATAAAGCAGGTAGTTACCAACAGGCTTTGGGATAAAAAATAGCCGCATTGACTACGACAAACGTATCGTAATCAAAGCAGGCTATCTACATGTTAATCAATTATTAAATTAGGGGTATATGCTTTTTTATAACATAGGGTACTTTGCAAAACACTGATAATATAACTACTTCTTATCGCAAACCAGGAAGACAACTCCTCTTGCGGGCACGGAAACTTTTATCCCCCCACTTGTATTTGATGAGCTTGCCGGAAGCACAGCATAATTTGATGGACCGCCAACATCGCCGGATGGACCGTTGTTATTTATGATTACCTTACCAGAGTATGATCCGTTATCGGTGCCGCCCTTCAACGTGTAATAGTAGTAGCTGGCCCCGGTATAATAGTTTTTAAAGTTGACATTAACTACCTGGTCGGTACCGCTTTTATTTACCAAGGTAACACCGGCTTCGCCCGATGTAAACGAAGATGCATAACTAACAATATCTGTATTACCCGTTACAGATGAACTTATCATCCTATCTCCAAAGTATTTTTGAAAATAATACAGGTAATAAAACGCCGGTCGCGGGGTAAAATCCGTTGTGCCATCCTGTTTATAGGTAAACAAACCATGATCATTACCATCGCTGCCGCCATTGGCTAAATCCCAGCGGCAGGCCATACTTACCTGGTTTTTAATTAACTCGCCAAGTACCAAAACCGCGTGTACACCATTCACATACGATACCTGCTGCCTTGAACCGGCTGCAAATATGTTCCACTCGTCCATAGCAACCGGTTTTTGTGCCACGCCTGCCTTTTGAACGGAGCTGTTAACCCAGTTTAGCATTGAAGTTGTAACCGCTGATGGGGTTGCCAGGATAACCTCTGGAGTTGAATTTTGGTTAAATGGTGTATAGTAGTTATGCACCACAAAAAAATCGGGCGATGAACCGGCGGCTGATAATACGCCTGCATTCCAGTTTTGCACTCCTACCGAATTGTTTTGGTCATCTATGTCGGTAAGTACAACACCTATTTTAATGGAGGCACCTACGTCGCTGGCGGCTTTGCGCATCGAATCCGCAAAAACCTTAAAATGGGTTCCATATAGCTGACCCGTTAAAATTTCGGGTTGCCCATCCTTATTTTTTGATACATCAATACGGTAACCGGCTTCCCAGTTACCAAAATTTTCATTACCCACCTCCCATAATTTGGTACGGCCTTTATCATTTCTAACCCATTGGGCAGCATAATGCGCAGCGGTCTCTACCGGGTGGTCGCTCAATCCATAACGCGCATAGCCATAATTTACAGTGATAATACCCGTACTATTAGTTTTTTGTAACAACGAATAATAATTATCGAGGCTTATTGACCAGTTATCGGTAACCATACCGCTCCAGTACCCGGTAGTTGGATCGGTGCTGCCATCGGCTTTTAATAATTGGGCCGGAACATCGGCGGGCTTACCGCCCGAAGGCAGATCATAAAAGTAAACATCCGATAAGCTGCCACCGGGGGCCCTGATAATATTAGGCGAAAGATTGCTTATATTTTTTACCAGGCCTGCATCAGTAAATTGCCCTGTAAATGGATTCATATTGTTACCAAACAAATTCTTTGAAACTTTTGATACCACTTGTGCAAAATCTGCCGTTATCGTGATTGTTGATATGGTACCGGGTTTAGCTGCATTTTGCGCCGATGGTTTTGTAAATATTTTACCCTCCCAGTTATCTAAAAAAAAGCCTTGCGAAACCGCGATAGCAGGATCTGTTGGTGACGTAATCGGGCCGGTTGCCCCTCCGTTATCTATAGCGACAACCACCGTTGTATCAATTTTTTTATCCTTTTTACATGCCTCTGATGTTACAACGGCAATTAATAATACAAATACATTCTTTGTTGTCAATTTCATTCTGTCGTTTTTTGCCTTAATAGGGGTTTAAATATGGCTTGTATGGCCGGCTTGCCAAACAGATGTTTTTTTTATAAATTATGCCACTGACGCTTTTAAGTTAACCTGTGGGTGTAGTATACAACCTGCTATCATATAGGTTGACCTAAACTCATTTGGGGTGAATTGTTTTTTGCGTTTAAATATCCTGTTGAAATTGGATATGTTGTTGAAGCCACATTCATAAGCTATCTCGGCCACTGTAGTTGTGGAGTCTATCAGCATCCTTGAAGCATGCCCTAATCTTATTTCGTTTAAACTATCGGTAAACGTTTTGCCGGTGCGCTTTTTTATAAAACGGCTAAACGACGCTTCGGGCATATGAATAACCCGGGCAGCCTCGGCCAGTGTTACCCGGCGGTTGTAATTATTGTTCATATGCTCAAATACCTTCTCTATTCGCCGGCTGTTATAATAAAATCTTTCATTTATAAAGCTCAGATCCGATAATGTTTTCATATCGGGCGAGGTTGACAACTCGTGCAGAATAGATAGCAGTTCTAAAACAGATATAAACCCGCTTTTTTTATTTAAGGCCAAAATCCTATCCTTTACCGCTAAAATTGTTTCCGGAGCGAATATGATACCCATAGGTGCACGTTGAAGCATACCCTTTAAAAAACTGAGTTGATTTCTCCTTAAGAATTTCTCATCAAAAAGGTCCTTATGAAATTGGATAATGATCTCTGTTATTTCTTCACTCTTACATTCATTGGTAAACCAGCCGTGGTAAAGGTCGGGGCCGATAAGTACCAGTTCAAGATCATCAATTACGTCCATATGGCCCCCAACAACCCGTTTGGCTCCTTTGGCATTCAAAATCAAATGAAGTTCATAATCATCATGATAATGAAGAGGCGAATCAAATTTATTATCGGTCTTCGCGAAAACGGTAAAGCAATCGCCGGCTGTCAGCGGGGTAATTTCGCGCATTACATTGCTTGTCATCATAATAATTTTATTTAACTACCAGCTGGTCGGCAACAACCTTGGCTGTAACATCATCTATTATCATCGTTCCGGAGGCATTACCCATTGCAAGAAGAATTTTAAAGTTCGAAGCCTTCTCAGGTACTTTAATCGCTTTAGTAAAAAGGGTCCATTCCAGATCACCTGTTAAGCGGGCTATGTTTTCGCCACCGTTTATTTCTTTATCGCCGCTATCCATAAAAACAACACTAAATATGGCGCCATCCCAATCATTTTTGCCTTTAACAACATTTAAGGTTTTTAACCAGGCACTAATTTCCAGGTTGGTTGCCTTTTTGGGGATACGGATTGTTTGATCAACACCCACCCACTTATCGGCGCTGGTGGTTATGATGGCACAACTGCTTTTGCCGCTTTTAATATTCCAAGGCGTAAGCTGCCCCCCGCCATCATTCCAGCCATAAAAATTATCTTCAAAACCACCATTGGTTAACAGGTTTTTTTGTGCTTTGGCTTTTAACATCAGCAATATCAAACACATGCTGAATATTATTTTAATCGCTTTCATCAGTCAAATGAATTTAAAATATCGCCGCCATATTTATCCTGGCGACGATATCGATCAGGCCCGTTAATTCTACTATTTCACATCTACAATTCCAACATCATCGATGCTAAAAGTAGAGGCATTGCCACTAAATTCCTGGAAAACCAAGGCACTGATGCTTGATGGCAGTGGATTGCCGGCGTCTACCCAGTTAGCAATTGGAATTTGATAATCTGTCCATTTGCCTTCGGTAAGCGTTATCTGAACGGCAGTGTTAAAATTGTAATTGAGTACCAGATGGATATTTTTACCGGTAGTGCCCTTGCCGCCAAATATTGAAAACTTAAGAGCCGTGTTGGCACCAACGCTGTTTCCGCTCCCCGGTTGTATTACATAAGCATCATACCCGCCGGTGTAGCTATATGCCCTGGATGTGGTCCCTCTCCTTGTATTAGTTTTATCATCCTTTGCTCCGGCACCCCAGCCATAATCGCTCCAGCCGTTTTCGAATGTATCTTCATAAATGGCCGTGCTAAACCCAAATATTGAATTGGTTTGTTTTATAGATGAAACATTATTAGATAACAAGCTTGTGCCCGAGGTTACAACCGGCCCTGTACCTACACCCCCACCTTTAGTAGCTGATGTGGTAACCAATAGATGCGCGGCAGTTACGCCTGATGGTACTTTTACGGTAATTACCGTAGGTGATTTGGTAAGCACCGTAGCCGGCACTGTACCAAATGACACACCTGTAAGGCCATTGAATGTTGTACCTGTTATGGTGATAACATCGCCGGGGTTGCCTGCAAGCTGGCTAACCGAAATTATGCCAGGGACAGGTTGTTCAATTATAAAAGGGGTACTAACTTTTCCGTGGGCTGTAACAACAGTAAGTATATTACTTGTAGTGTCGTTGCTAAAAGGCACCGTATTGGGCAGCGAAAATTGAAGGCTGGTATTTGAAGCGTAAGCTATGTTGAAATATATAGAAGTACCATTAATATAAATAGCTTTTGTAGTGCTTAAATTGTTACCTATAATTGCATATAAGGTTCCAATCTTCCCATCGCTTATTGTTGAATCAAAAGCAGTAACGGATTGTGAAGTTTGGGTGCTTTTGAAAACAGTGCGTATCCTGGTTATAACCGGAGGGCCGTCCCCGCCGCTATCATGCTTTTTACAGGAGCTTATACTTAATACCACCACAAGTGAAAGTATGCAGTAAAAAAATATCGATTTTAAATTTTTCATAGCTGTATTTATTTAAATGTGTATGGTACTGCTGGTTCTAATAATTTAGGGTCGGCTGTTGTTTCATTTATTGGTATAGGCAGTAAAAAGTCGGTACTTTTTGGCGCAACCGCGCTATGGTATATAGTTTTACGGTCATCGGCATAAGTACCTCTTTCCTGCTGGCTTATCAATTGAGTTGCCAGTGGGTGTGCGTTATTCAATATACCATTCCATCCATCGATACGGCAAAGGTCAAACCAGTAGTCGTTTTCGATAGCAAACTCGTGCCTTCTTTCACTTAAAATATCATCCTGGATAATAGTTTTAGGTACACCATTGTTATACGTTGCATCATAGTTAGGGTTAGGAACTAAGTGGTTGCGGTTTATTACTGTCAACGCCGCTAAATTCGCTCTTTTCCTGATGGCATTGATATAAGCCAAAGCCTGTACATCGGTAGAGGTAGAATTTTTGCCAACAATTGCTTCTGCTGCAATTAAATAAACTTCGGCATAACGCATTAAATAAGTGTTATTTGCTGCAGATTGTGCCGAGCCAATGCCACCATTGTCCGCAGGCGTACCAACTACATATTTTTTTATAGCAGCATCAGTGCCCTGGGAATTAATATTATCAGGCACTGTGTAACCTCCGGCTGCCGCAGTAATTTCGGGGTAAACATCCTTCGCTTGCATAATAGTAGCATGCAGGCGTAAATCTCCTCCTTCATAAGATTTTTGCAAGTCGATAGTTGGGCCCAATACGCTATAGCCATCACCTGTACCTGTAATAATACCACTGGCCGCCAGAGAAGCTTGCGCCGGGTTTCCGTGACCATAAGAAGCACCGCCTGCCCATTGTATCTGGCAAATGCTCTCTTCATTATTGTTGTTAGCTGTTTTAAACAGATCGTTGTAAGTTTTATTAGGCAGATCTATACCATATAACTTAAACTCGCCGCTGTTAATTACTTTTTGTGCTTCCTTAAGCGCATTAGGATAATCCTGCATGTACAGGTATAATTTGGCCAGCATAGCCGAAGCTGAACCACTGGATACATGTCCTTGTGAAATAGAACCGGTCCTGACCATAGCAGTACAATTTGCTTCGGCAAATTTCATATCCTTAACCATAAAGGTATATATATCCTCTATCCTGTTGGTATTTACCTGAAAATTGGTTAAAAAGTTGCTGGCATCCTCAATTATAGGCACCGCGCCCCATAACCTAACGATATGAAAATAAGCCATGGCACGCATAAAATGAGCTTCGCCCAAAGCATTATTTAAAACAGCCGGGGTTACGCCCGCACCTGCTCTTGGGGGCATTAAGTTGATAAGGGCATTAGCCTGCGCCACGACAGTCCATAATGAAGACCATGCAGCATCATTCTGTGAATTGAGGTTGGTAACCGCACCGTTCAGGTTGCCAAAGTCGGTAACGTCTGATGAGTAACTGCGGCCGTTGCCACCGGTCATCTCGCATACCGCCCAGCCTGGTTTGGCGCAATAGTTAAACCAAAGTGAATTGTAAAGGTTAATTGTGCTTGATGCTACCTGGGCATCGGTTTTATAAAAATTATCAATTGCGATCGCATTTTCGGGCGGCCTGTTGAAGAAATCTTTTTTACAGCCTGTTATGGTAACAAAGCCAATAACTGTCGCGCTGATTATATATTTAATATTTGCTTTCATTTTAAATCTTTTATGGTCAAATTAAAATTCCGCGTTAATTCCAAAAGAAATAACCCTTGGCGAAGGATACCTTCCCAAATCTACATTGGTTAAAAACACGTTTTGGTTTTGCTGGCCAACTTCAGGGTCCAAACCTTTATAACCTGTTATTACAAACAAATTTTGCGCACTGCAATACACTTTTAAACCACTAAGCGCCATATGTTTAGCCCATGCCAACGGTACGTTATACCCTAAACGCACATTTTGAAACCTTAAAAAAGACGCGCTTTGCAAAAACCTGGTTGACATGTTGAGGTTGGGGTTAACACCGCCCTTTGGAGCAGGAATGTTAGAATTAGGGTTAGTAGGGCTCCAGTAATTCGAAGCTTCGGCAAGTTGATTGGTATATAACCCGTTCAGGCCTTCTATGGTGTAATCCAGATAGTTCAGCACTTTACCACCGTAAGACCCATACAGGAATATGGACAGATCAATACCTTTATAGCTGAAATTATTTGTAAAGCCATAAGTAAACTTAGGATTAGGGTTACCGATGGCACTCATATCGTTTGCATCAATCTTACCATCATGGTTTGTATCAACATACTGTATATCACCTAAAGTTGTTGCACCCGTGGCACCCGGCGTTGCGCTTGTAGGCTGGCCAAATTGTATCGGCGCATTTTGGAGCTGGTCGTCAGTTTTAAATATTCCTTTAACAGTATATCCATAAAACTCGCCTATGGGGCCGCCAACTGCAGTTCGCGTAACAGGGATCTGCAAAAAACCAGAGGTAACGCTCGCATTAATTATACTGTTGTTATATGTAGAAACAACTTTATTAACGTAATGGCTAAACGTTACCGTAGTATTCCAGTTAAAATTCTTTGAAACAATATTTTTTGAATTAATGCTGAACTCGATACCTTTATTGCTAACCTCGCCTCCATTTACATAAAGCGGACTGATCCCGCCAAGATAATTCGGGCCACCGGTTAAAAACTCAGGCAAAGGTGCCTGGAAAAGGAATTTCTTCGAGGTTTTATTATACCAGTCAACAGTTGCATTAACCCTGCCAAATAAAGTGAAATCCAAACCTATATCGGTTTGTATAGATGTTTGCCAGGTTAGGTTAGGGTTATTATAATTTGATACGTTAAAACCGGTACCTAAGCCTGTGATAGTGGGATTAAGTGCAGATCCGTATTGATAACCCGGTATATTCTGGTTGCCTACTTCACCGTAACCTATCCTGAACTTAACATTATCAGCTACGCTTTTAATGCCGGTCATAAATGATTCATTTGAAACCGTCCATCCAATGGCTGCAGATGGGAAATAACCTATTTGGTGGCCTTGTGCAAAATTTGAAGACCTATCCGACCGGATAGTTGCAGTTAAGCTATACCTGTTATCGTAGTCATAAATTGCACGGGCGTAAAAAGACTGCAAAGTGTTAGACGACTTGTTTTCGCCAATTGTAGGTATTTTAGCGCCTCCAAGATTAAGCGTGGGTAAATCGTTACTTAAAAATGTATCGGTCCCCGCACTCATACTATTATAATTACCCTCATTCAATTCATAACCTGCAGTTGCGGTTACGCTGTGTTTTTGGGCAAATGTATGGTTGTAGGTGATATATTCTTTCCAGTTCCATCCCAAAGCCTGATCTGTGTATTCACTTAACTTTGCTATGGGATTACCATACACCAGCGTAGGATTAGTGGGGGATGTTACGGTGTACGAAGGGAAGAATAATACACTTTTTGAAAAATTATCATAACCACCAATTTCCGATCTTAATGTCAGATCTTTTGTAAAACGTATATCAGCGTAAAAATTTGCATTTATTTGGCTGCGCACCAGGTTATTGGTGTTTAAGGTTGCCAGTGCAACAGGGCTTATAAAAGTACCGCTGCCGTAAGATGCCGGGGCTACGGTAAAGCTGCCATCGGGATTGCTGGCTGCCTGATCGGGGGCATTCAACAACGCCTGGTAAACAATACCGCCATTATCACTCGCACCTATATTTTGGTCAGTACGGTTCAACGTGATGTTTGAACCAAGTTTAAACCAGTCTTTCAACTTTCCCTCCACATTGGTGCGGAAAGAGTAGCGTTTAAAGTTTGACCCTATGATAGTACCATTTTGTTTAAGGAAACCGCCTGATATATAGTAGTTCACGTTTTCGTTACCGCCGTTCATCGAAAGGTTATGGCTTTGCATTGGCGCGGTTCTGAACACCGCCTTTTGCCAGTCGGTACCCGGACCAAGCAGGCTTGGATCTGCAAACTCACCTCTGCGGCCAATGCCGGTAATATCTGCTATCGCATTTTGTATACCGGCATATTGAGGCAGGTTCATCATTTTAAGGAAACGTCCCTGCTGCTGAATACCATAATAACCATCGTAATTTAAATGGGCGGTACTATTTTTGCCTTTTTTGGTGGTAATAATGATTACACCATTTGAACCACGGCTACCATATATAGCTGTAGCCGATGCATCTTTCAATATATCGATAGATGCAATATCATTTGGGTTAATATAGCTTAGTGGGCTAACTGTATTTTCGCCATTATTTTGGTTTTGAGTGGTATAGGCAGAACCATCAATATACACACCATCAACTACGTATAAGGGTTCATTTGAACCTGAAAGAGATGTGATACCCCTGATGTGCACCGAGGCCGAACTACCCGGCGCGCCTGTACCGTTGGTAACAGTAACACCCGCGGCCTTTCCCTGTAGCAATTGATCAACGCTTGTTTGGGGAATATTCTGAATGTCTTTGGCGGTTACTGATGATATGGCACCGTTTACATCCTGCCGCTTTTGCTGGCCGTAACCAATCGCTACGGTAACTTCGGCTAAACTTGTTGTTGATGATTTAAGTGTAACATTAATCGTTGTTTTAGCGCCAATAAGCACTTCCTGCTTCTCGGCTCCGATAAACGAAAAAACAAGAGTTTTGGCGTTTGCGGGTAGGGTAACACTGTATTTACCGTTAATATCGGTTACAACCGAAACCTTGGTATCTTTAACTGAAACTGTAGCACCAGGCAGGGTAAGACCTTTTTCGTCAGAAACTGTTCCCTGGATCACCGTTCCCTGGTTTTGTGCCACCCCCCGGATGCACATTAACAGTAAGGGGAACAGCAATGCTATTCGTAGAATTTTTCGCATAATAATTGGTTAATTGATAATTGATTTATTGATTGTTTTTGGTTTTGCTAATTGGTACAACACGTTCTTCAAATCAGAAACAGATCAGTAGGTTCGGAAAGATGCAGGTTAACAACTTCAACCGGCATCTACAGTTAGGCCAGCTATAATTGCGGGTAAACTGTCTTCACTAAAATCTGTAAACTAATTTTTCAGGTTTATTATTCAGCTGATATGCTAAAAGCAATTCATTGAATATTCGTTTTGTTGATGGTAAAATTATATGCTAAACAAACCCCGGTTGTGGATAAATAGGGGCACAAATGTCAACCTGAATTATTTAACTGATTATCAGCTATTTAATTAAATAAAAGGAGATATTTACAATTAAAAGGCACAAAAAAGATTACAAATGTATCCCCATACTGTTTCAATTTTGTTTTTAAAAGTGCTATAATAGTATTAGTTTGGTGCTAACAACTGAAGGGTATCGAAACCCAATTTGCACCTGACAGTGCAGACGCTTACCTATTACGGAGACCAAGTTGATAATTTAAGGCTGCCTGTTTCTAACGGAAAAACCACTTGAAACACCAAAGAAGACTTATATATATCTATGTTTTATAAATAAAAGACCTACAAAAATCTATTTCTGTAAAGGAAAATTATAGTATAGTAAACTATAATTCTGCCTCTTCGGCATCTTCCAGGTATTTAGATGGAATGGTATTGTATTCGGCCTTAAACATCTTTACAAAGTATTTCTGGCTTTTGAACCCTACTTTATTGCAGATCTGGGATATGGTTAGATGCCCCGTTTCCAGAAGCTGGGCAGCGCGCTTTAACCGCATGGATCGCACCAGTTCATTAGGAGTTTTGCCTGTCATAGCCAATATCTTTTTATATAAGGTATACCGGCTTACAAAAACCTCGTTGCTTAATTCCTCAACAGAAAAATTGGGGTTCGAGATATTGCTGTCAATCAGGGTAAGCACCTTTTTAATGAACAGTTCATCCGGCGAATCCACATGCATCTCGGTAGGACTTACTTCCACCTGCTTGGTATAGGTTTTGCGCATGCTTTCCTGCTGGCTCAGTATATTTCGAATCTTTGACTGAAGTATCTCGAAGTTAAAAGGTTTGGTTAGATAATCGGTAGCACCTGTTTCCAACCCTTTTAACTGCTGGTCTTCCCCGGTTAATGCCGTTAACAATATTACAGGAATATGTGAGGTGCGTTTATCATTCTTGATTTTTAAACACAGATCAATACCGTTCATTTCGGGCATACTGATGTCGCTCACAACCAGGTTAGGATGCTGGGCCAGTGCTTTTTGCCAACCTTTTTTACCGTTCCCTGCTTCAATTATGTTAAATGCCGATTTTAAATTGTCCTTAATGTAAAATCTGAAATCTTCATTATCCTCCACCAATAATACGGTAGGTTTTTTACCATCCCGGTTCTCTTTAGGAAGATCGTTCCTTTGCGGGGTGTTGTGGGGTAATGATTCATTGGTATGGTCAAATGGTAAAAGTGTATCGGTAAAAACAATGTTATCTAACCGGCTTACAGGCAATAAAACTGTAAAACAGCTTCCCTGGTTAAACTCACTTTCAACAAAAATTTCACCATCATGAAGCTTTACAAACTCTTTGGTTATCGATAAACCTATCCCACTACCCTGGTTGAGCATAGATCCCGGCAGATCATTCTGAAAAAACGGATCAAATATCCTGTTAAGTTTATCGGCAGCAATACCTATTCCGGTATCCACAACCCTGATTTCCAGTAAATCATCATTTTCAACTCCTTTATCTACCAGGTTAATCAAAACGCTTACCTGCCCCCCCTCATGAGTAAACTTATAAGCATTTGAAAGCAGGTTGAACATAATCCTTTCTATTTTATCATGATCAAAACTTGTATAATAGGTTTCAATTTCCGAATCAAACACAAAACGGATATTTTTTTGGTCAGCCACATCGGTGAAAGCAAATGACAGCTCTCTTATAAAACTGATAATATTGCCATTCATCTTATGCAGCTTTAGTTCCTGATATTCCATCTTCCTGAAATCAAGCAGCTGATTAACCAGGTTGAGCAAACGTTTTGCATTGCGGTTCACCAGCATAAGCTGACGCTGCACTTCGGGCTCATTAATTTGTTTAAGTATCTTATCAACCGGGGCCATAATGAGCGATAAAGGCGTCCGGAACTCATGACTAACGTTTGTGAAGAATTTAATCTTCATCAAATCAAGTTCATGCATCCGCTGAGCCTCTTCGCGCTCTTTCTCAATAGAAAATTGCGCGCGTAGCTTTTCGATGCCGCGTTTTCTTAAATACAATAGCGAACCAACTGCCAGGCCAACATATAGGATATAAGCCCAGGTAGTTTTCCAAAATGGCGGTGATATACTGATGTTTAATGTAAGTTCTTTATTATTCCAGCCTTCATTATCACCGGCCCTTACTTTAAATGTATAATTACCTGGATCGAGGTTGGTATAGGGGGCTTTTCTGGTTTTGTAATCGGCATTTATCCAATCATTATCAAAACCCACCATTTTATACTGGTACTTTACCTTACCTGGGTTAAAATAATTAAGTGCCGCAAATTCTATAGCGAATACATTATCATCATAATTAAGCTTAAGATCTTTCAAAACTGTTATTGACTTTGGCAGTAAAACCCGGCCATTAACTTTTTCACCAACATTTAAACTCCTGTTAAATACCTGAAAATCGGTAAATATCAAATCGGGTTGTTTTTTATTGGTAACGATATTTGACGGTTTAAACAGGTTAAAACCATTGCCCCCGCCAAACAATAATTCTCCTTCGCGGGTTTTATATGATGAATTTTCGGTAAACTCCCGTCCCTGCAGCCCTTCTGTTTCATTATAATTTACAAAACGAAATTTTAACTTACCTGATGACCGATCGATAAAAATGCTGGATAATCCATTGGGCGTACTCACCCAAATATTATTCCTGCTATACTCCTGCATATCAATCACTGTATTATCCGGTAAACCATTAAGCTTGTTGAGATTGGTAAACTTGCCGGTTTTGTAATCAAATATGCTTATTCCCTCGCGGGTGCTTATCCAGATCAGGCCATCTGTATCTTCAAGAATATTATTGGTATTATTATTAATCAGGCTGTTGGGATTATTATCATCATGTAAATAGTGTAGAAACCGGTGTTTTTTTTTCAGTAAAAGATCTAAACCATAAGCCGTTACAATCCATAAATTTTTATGCCTGTCTTCAATTACCGAACTTATATAATTGGAATGAATTGTACTTTTACTCACATCTCCTTCAAGCCTGTAAACTGCTACAACATTCCTGTTTTTATCAAGGATATTCAAACCAGCCGATATAGTACCCACTAACAAATTGTTTTCACTATCTTCTGCTATGGCACAAACTCTGTCTTCGGATATGCTGTTGGCATTGGCATCAGAATGCTTGTAGTGTTTAAAAACTTTGCCATCAAAACAATCAAGGCCACCATAGTAGGTGCCTATCCACAACTTTTGTTCGTGATCGATAAACAGCTTAACTATCACGTTATTAGTGAGACTATTTTTATCTGCAGCGTTGTGCAAATATTGCTTAAATGTGTCTGCTTTTCGGTCCCAATAAATTAGCCCTCCCCCATTGGTGCCAATCCATATATTGCCCAGTTTATCTTCGGCAAAGCTGTTAACATCACTAAACGGCAGGCTATTTTTATCAGACAGATGATGTGTATAATTGGCAAACTTAATAATGCTTTGATGATAATAACTAATGCCGTGCTTATAGGTACCGCACCAAATAATACCTAAATCATCCACATAAACACAGATGATACTATTTTGAGCTACTGTTTTATCATCGTCTTCGCGGTTAAGCAGGTATTGAGTTTTAAAATCCTGCTTGCTTAGCAAATTTATACCGCCATGGTCGGTAACAATCCACATCCTGTTTTGAAAGTCCTGGGTTACGTCTGATATTACATCGGTATTTATATTGCCGGTTGATTTTAAAAGGTGCTTAAATATTTTGTTTTTGAGGCTGATAAAAAACACCCCTTTTGAGTAACTGGGGACAAAAGCCCAGATATCATCCTGCTTATCAATAAATATCTTATAGGTTGTGCTTAAAGCCGCAGGTAGCTGGCCCAGTTTTAGCCTGTAATTAACTTTATAGCTCCGGGGATCGAGCCGTTCTAATATGCCGGAACTGGATACAACCCAGATATTTCCTTTTGAATCAACCGACAGATCGGTAACCAGGTTTGAATAAATAGAAGTGGTATCGCCATCCTTATGAACCAGTTTGATAGTCTCTTTTGTTATGGGATCATACTTAAAAATACCCTGATCTTTATTGTGTTCCAGAAACCAAAAGTTGCCGAACCTATCCTTTTTAATGGCTAAAATGTACGTATCATACACTTTAATTTTATACATAAAATCCTTCAGATTTTTGCTAAACTTTTCTGTAGCAGGATCATATATATTAAAACCCGTACGGGTTTCTATCCACAATTTATTTTCGGGTCCGGGGTTTATGCTTACAATATAATCGTCATCTAAGGTTGTGGTATCGCCGTCAATGTGTTTAAAGGTTTTAACGCTATAGCCATCGTACTTATTTAAGCCCGATAGCGTGCCGAACCACATAAACCCTTTTTTATCCTTATAAATGCAGTTTACCTGGTTATGCGACAGGCCAGCTTTGATATCGAGGTGCGAAAACAGGAACTGGTTATTTTGCGCGTTTACCGTACGCAGCACAAACTGCATCAAAAAAATCAATAGGAAAACCCTAAGCCTCATGGCGGTACTAAGCGTATACAATGGTTTATAACCCCGGATAAATAACCATAAATATAGCATTAAAATGAAGAAATATTAAGAAAAATTATAGCTTAATATAGAACTATCGATTTTTAGTTAAGTACGGTAAAAGAACGCAGGCGATTATTTGTTAAAATCGTAAAACTTCCAGCTGGTGGTAAAATCCTTTTTTAAAGGCTGATTAATTAATGTGGCTCTTACCATTTCTATGGGAATAAGATTCTCTTTTATAACGGCATCGTGAAACTGTTTGTAGGTCATTTTGCCGCTATCAACCATTTCCTTTTTCAGCTCCGTAAGCTGCAATCCGCCCAGTAAATAAGCTACCTGGTAAAGCGGACTATATCCACCTTCAAATGAACGCCTTACTTCGCCCTGGGCATTTGCTGTTTCGTGGCCTACCCTATCTACTAAAAAGTCAACACATTGTTGCGGTGTCCAGTTGCCTAAATGATAATTTAAAGAAAATATGATGCGGGCACAACGGTGCATGCGCCAAAACAGCATACCAACCCGCTCCTCGGGTGTTTTGGCAAAGCCTTTATCATATAGTAATAACTCCCAATATAAGGCCCACCCTTCGGTAGCAAAGGGAGTGGTAAAATCCTGCCTGTAGGCTTTGTACCGGCTATTCATAAAATATTGCAGGTTATGACCAGGGATCAATTCGTGCTGTACGGTACCTCGTGAAAAATAAGGGTTGTTGCCCCGCATACTCATCAGCTTATCCCGGGCCTCCATGGTATTTGTGGGGTACGATATGCTGATCTCTTTACCACCTGTAAAGAAAGGGTTAACCAGCTGCCTTTCCGGCGACATCATGACCATGCCCCAGGTTTCTTCGGCAAGCGGAGGTATGGTTATCAGGTCGCGCTCTTTAATAAAACTGATGGCATCATTATATAGTTTCACAATAAGTTCTGGCTGATGCCCTACTGGTACATAACTGTTTTTTACCTTTTCCAGCGCTTTTTTCCAATCGTTGCCAAAGCCCATTTCCTGCGATGCTTTTAGCATTTCTTTATCACACCAGGCAAATTCTTTGTTAGCCAGCTTTATCAGTTCCTCCGGTGTGTAAGGGATCATTTCGGCCTGTAACTGGCTTATCAACGCATCACGACCAATAGGTACGCCTTTTATGTCGCTGCTATCGGGCTTTTGAGTTGTATTAACTTTTCCTTTACGCTTTGCCAATTCGCTATATTTCAACAATGCCTTATCAAGGGCTTTATAAGGCTCTGGCACCCACCAGCTAAAGGCAGGATCATAACCATTATAAAATCCATAAAAATCCTTTAACCTTCCTTTTAAACCAATAAGCGCATCGCGGGTAATTTTTGCCAGCGGCATATCCACGCTTACATTTTTTGAATATACCGCCGAATCTGCTTTAAGTTGTTTAAGGATGCCATTAAGTTCAGTAGCCACTTTTTCGCCATCCACAAAGTCACCGCGGCGGCGCTTTTTCTCTAACAGATAGATCTCATCGGCGAATGAAAGGTATTTTGTTACCTGGTTATACTTCTCTTCTTCTTTTTTTAGCTCATTCAGATCAAAATTTATTCGCTTTTTAAGCAATATATAATCAACCTTGCCATAAATGCTCAGCGACTCAAAATCTGTTTGCTGCAGTTGCTTTAAATAGTCGTTATTCACCTCAACCAGCCTTTTACGCTGTTCGGGCGAATTAAGCACATTCATTTTGTCCTGATCTTCGGCATGCTCATTTACATTGTATGGTGAGTAAAAATCTTTTATGGCATTTATATCCTGCCCATATTGAATTATTTTACCGGCTAATTCACTGGTTTGTTCGTAAAGACTGGTAGCGGATGTACCGGTTTGTGCATTAGCTGCAAATGCACATATGGTTAAGCAAAATACAATGATAAAGGTGTACAGTTTTTTTGTTGTGATTGGCACAATGGAATATTTAAAGCGTAAGTAGAAAGTAGTTATTTAATCAAATGAGTTTAGCTTGCTGCCCTGCTCAGGCTAATGAGGTTATTGTTATAGGAATCAAGGTAACCGCGTGGCGAGTTGCCTATTACATATTTAAAAACACGGTTAAAATTGGTGATGCTTTTAAAGCCGCATTTGTAGGCAAC
>NZ_JBFUKZ010000018.1:0-151313 GCF_056400585.1 Mucilaginibacter sp. P5_A6
AAGTAAAATAGTTATCTTTTTAGCTTTAAGGTACTTTATGGCACTGCTAAATTTTAAAATAATTTCTTTTATAGATATTCCTTCAAACTCTTTATTATTATCCATTGTATCTTACCTAATTATATTTCAACTTCAGGATATAAATTACTTATTCAAACTCAATATTCCCAAAATAATAGCCCCTAACGAAGCCAACCCTGTGGTATATCCTAAAATCAACTGACCTGTATTGTTTTTGCTTTCTGCCTTTTTAGGAACATATATTTCGCTTCCGGGCTTTACTGAAGGATGGATATTGAAAAACAAAAACTTCCGTGTGCCTTTTACGGTTCCATTGGCGTATACAACATAAGCTCCCCTTCTTAATGCGTCGGGCCCATATCCACCAGCATTGGATACAAAGCCATTAAACGATTTTGATCCATCGTACACCACCGCACTTGGATAAAGCACCTGGCCGTTTACACGAACGATTTGCTGTTGCTTAGGAATCCTTAAAACGTCACCATCCTCCAACAACAGATCTATTTTTGACCCGGGAGACTTTAATATCCTGGTAAGATCGATACCTACATGATTATTTCGCTGCTGGGTATCTGCTGCAGTGTTGGTAGAATCCTTATAGGCTCTTTTAAGCCTGCTAAACTGAGCGGTGCGTTCAAGAGCAAGTGCTGTAGTATCTGCTTTATYTTTATCAACACCCAATATGGCAATGTTTTCTCTTTTTAACGATCCGCCCTCAACATCTGCTGAGGCAGTAAGGCCGCCGGCACGGGCAACCAGGTCTGATATTTTCTCGTTTTTGTTTTTTATCGTATACGAACCCGGATATAAAACTTCGCCTTCAACTTTTACTGTCTTTTGTTTTTCAAAGCCTGGTAAACTGTATACAGAAACTATATCGAATGGATTGAGCACAAAATTAGCATCATTGGGCTTTAACGGGCCGTCAATGTTAACACTAAAAACCTGGGCAACGGCACTGCTTTTGGAAGAAGGATCTGCATCAGTTTTCCTCCGGGCCACTTCGATGCGCTTTGTACTTGCCCCCTCTGCAAACCCACCGGCCTTTAAAATCAGGTCCTCTACTTTCATGTTTTCAGAAAAAGCAAATTTCCCCGGCTTTCTTATACTACCATTAATGGCAACTGTATATTTATCGCGCAGATCAAATATCGAAGAAATATTTACAATGTCTTCACGTTGCAGCGGTATAGTTACTGCTTTATTAATAACATCCTTTACACTAAACCCTATTATCTCGGTACTGTTATCGGGCTTTAGCCGGGTAATTGTTCCCCTATCTGTAAAGGCATCTTCTTTTAAGCCGGCAGCCTTTTCTATTAGTTGATATAATGTTAAACCGCGTTGTAATTCATAATCTCCGGGTTTAAATACAGCTCCGTTAATGGCAACCCTGTTTTCAAACCTGTTAATAATAGATTCAATTGTGTATTTATCGCCCCTTAAAGGAATGTAATTTTTGTAGTCGGCTTCCAAAACATCCGTTATTTTTCTCTGCTGATCGCTTATTTGTGAAACTTTTATGCGTGCCGTATAGGCACTATCTGTAAAGCCCCCCGCGTAGGTTAATATGTTATCAAGGGTTTCGCCTGGTAAAACCTCAAATAGTGCCGGAATTTTAACCTGCCCGGCAAGCTCAACCCTTGTTCTGAAAGTGGGAACCCGAACTATATCCTGATCCTGAAGTGATATATTGTTCTTTTGATCGCCTTTCACCAGGAAATCGTAAACATCAAGATGCCTTATGATACGGTTGTTCCGGATGACCTCTATTTGCCTTAAGCTTCCGTTTTCGGTTGGGCCGCCTGCGGTATACAACGCATTAAAAACCGTAGCCAGCGATGGCAGCGTGTAGGTGCCCGGTTTTGTAACCTGGCCGATAATAATTACATGGATACTACGAATATTGCCAAGTGTTACCTGAACATTTGTACCGCGGCCTATAGCATAATTATTAGCTGCGAGCTTACTTTTTATTAATGATGTAGCTTGTTCAATTGTTTTGCCGCCTACGTTTAAAATACCTATCCCCGGGATATTGATATTTCCCTCGGGCGAAACATCAAGTTTCCAATTTACCAGTGAATTACCATAAACGCTAACGTTTAGCTGATCATTAGGGCCAACAATATAATTTAACGGTGTGGCAAGTTTAAGGTTGGGCTCGAATGAGCTGTTTTTATTTTTAAAAATATCGGCGCCAAATACTTTTGGCTTTAATCCCTCAAATATATCTTTTCGGGAAAAGGATGTGTCAACACTGTCGGGTTTGTAATTAAGTTGCCTCCCTTGCGTAGCAACACTATCAGCCGCATTTGCCGATGAGCCTGCCGATTTATTGCGCAGTTTTTTTATCCGTAACTGCAATTTCTGCGCCTGGCTGGCCGACATTCCCCGGCTTTGAGCCTGCTGTATTAAATCGGCATCACTTAATCCCGCACTTTGCGCCTGTTGCATCAGTTGTGCTATTTGCTGATCGGAAAGATCATCTACATTAACAGAAGAAATATTTTGAAAATTATTTTGGGCCGAAGATTTTTTAACTGCCCCGCACAAAATAATCAGGGCAATTAAAAGTATACGAAAGTTAAATTTGCTCATATGTTAAATGCTATCAGAGGATAAAATAACGCTCCGATAAATGATATTATTTTTTTGCAAAAGTAAATCAAATAATTATTTATTAACACCAATACAGGTGCTTTTAATTTGTAGGATAAACAATCGTTATTTTAAGATAGTGACAGAGAGGCACAAAAAGTACAGACGTTAGTTAAAATAATAAGTAAGATTAAGCCTTGCATGTAAGTTAAAACTTTCTCCGTTTTTGTATTGGTAGTTTAACGAGTAAACAGGGGTAACTTCGGCTGATAGCAGGTATCTTTTCAACTTTATGTTACTATAAAAAGTGCCCGAAACATCCACCCAATGCAAATTATATGTACCTGTACCAGCAAAGGCACTGTAGTATAGATCATTATTATGCAGTTGTCTTTCAAGTGCAATACCAAATGCATCCAGGTTTTTTAAATAACTAATATCAAATATAAAGCTATTACTTCCCGGCCCGATACCCGCGCCTACATATCTGCCATTATTTGTATAACCATCCCTCGGACTCGAAAGGTGTTCATACCACGTAGGCTCATCCCGTAACAAAAAGGTCGGTGGTCGTTGCAATTGGGTAATTTCGGCTTTTACCTGTATAAATGCTCCTTTGCTCAGGTCAAATAATTTACGCCCCCCAAATGTATACGCAGTTGAATGTTCCGGCTCTTGTAAAAGATCATTAAGATTTCCATACCTGTCATTCCTGGCCCATTCAAAATAAATTTCTGCTTTGTATAATGGTAATAGCTGCCTTATATTAAATGCATATGCAAAATCCTGCCCATCGCCCCCTGTACCGTTTGAAGCATCATTTGCCTTTACAGACGAGCCCGTAATTACCGGGAATATTTTTCGAATGATGTTTTTTTGATGATAGATCGAATCTTTATCAAGATAATCGTAGCTTGTAATGCCTAAATACAAGCCTTTTAACCATTTGGGCTGCCAGTTAACAGTATAGGCCGAAATATAGCGGGTAACCTGGGATTTGGGGCTATACAGATTTTTACCATAAACTAATTTATTTATATCATCAGGCATAAAACCCGATTGCTTTAAGTTACCGCCGATTATTTGCCATTCAAATGAACCAATTATTGTTTTAACAGGTTTTACAGAATTAAATGTCCAGTGCAAAAAGCCAGGTGCAGAGTTACTCATCATGATGGAGTTTTTTATGCCCGGTCCCCACCATAGGTTTTCTGTAGAAACCCCGGCTTCAATACTTTGATAGTTTATAGTGATTTTGGATTGCCCGGGGTACAGGTGCTGTAATGAATTATTTCCAAACCTTTCGGGCGCATCAATACCGTTTATAGTGCCAAAATAGGCGTTCATAAGCGCGGGGGAATTATTATTGGCCTGCACATCAGCAAACGTATCAAATCTTTTATTTTGCGCATACACCAATTCTGGTTTAACCTGTATCCTGAGTATACCTGCCTTTACTAAGAAACCGCCGCTCAGCATACTCTGATAACCTGCGTTTGGATACAATGATGCATTGTTGTAACCAAATGGCCTGTTAAAATTATATTCGTTTAGCCAGCTAAACGGCAGCAACTGTATTCCCGACGGCATACCCATGAAGCTGAATTTTGAGTATACTTTACTTGCAACAAGCTTTTGCAACACCGAGTCGGCACCTTTACTGTCCAATTGAATGTTTAAAGGGCGAATAATAAAGGAAGATGGATTATCGCTTTTGCCAGAAACCTGGTTTCTTCTCGCAATATCTTCGGAATAACTGCCAACAGATATGCTTTGAGAATAACCCTTTATAATAGTAAAAAGAAGTAAGGAAATTATTAAATATGTTTTTTTCACGAATAAGGTTTGGGTATTGAAATCATTACAAATTAAAAATAGTTAAAGTCATTTTTTTCAATCAAAATAACCCGTAAAATATTTTAATTATTCAAAAAAACTAATCAAGTTATTGTTTCTTTAAAATCATATTAGCGCTTTATATCTAAAAGCCATTTGAGTGAATATTTTTTTACTCTAACTAACGGAAAAATAGACAATTTCTTATCATTAAAAAAAAGACAGGTCAATTATTAGATATATAATATTTATTTCATGTAATTTTTACACTAAGGCAACAATAGCTATACGAATGKGCTGTTGATTTCGCTACATTTTTTTTCAAATGGTGCATAATTAGTGCAACTATTGTTCATTTGCCTATCGAAAGAAACGATGCCTTGATATATGTGATCCTGGGAAACTTACTTCAAAGCATTATGTCAACTTAATAATCGGCATTTCAGGAATTATCCTTGATTTCATTCGCCGGCTGCTTCATCAAGATCTAATGTAATAGCATTTAACTGCGGACTTATTCTTAATACCGATCCGTTATTTGGCCTTGTAAAAGCCCCTTTGCCGGCTTTAACCGAATAGTTCATACCCTCAAACCGGCAATCTATGCTTTTATTTTTCACGCCGGTAAATGGTAACTTAATCCCATTTGCAGTAGTCAGATCAAAAAACCAGGTAACAGCTTTAGCGGTTATCAACTTCATTTTAATTTGTTTCTCATTCAAATTCACTTCAAACGTTCCATCAATTGATGTTAAGGGCCAGGTAATGAGCATTGTTGACGGTCCGGTTTTGATGAACTTCGGACCTTTTCCCTGGAGTAATATTTCTTTTCCGTTAACTATTGCTTTTAGTCTTAAACCGGCAATCTGGTCTTTTGTGCTCCATATATATCCGTCTACAACAGGTAATGTAAAAAACGTACATTCATTTGATGTGGCTGCCTGTGTTTCATAAACAGATGGAAATTTCTCATTAAATAAGTGAATGTCACGTATCCTCAGCGCACCTTGCTCCCATAGCATGTTAACCCTGTAAAAACGACTGTTGAACCATACAGTTTTAAGGTCGCTGCCATCAATATCTTTACTAACCGAAAAGGATGTTGAAGGTGTAACCTTGTACTTGTTTTTAAACCACCGGCCCGATGCCTCCAATGTTTCTACCCTTACCTTATGCTCGTCTCTAAGCTTAGCAATTAATGGCATCTGTAGTTCAAAACCCTTCGCCATAGCATCCCAGGTAAAAGAATTTTCCTGGCCGGCCTGGGTATAACCGAACCCCAATGCATCATCGTCGGTAAATGTTTTGAAGAACCAGTTGACCCAGGTCGAATCGCCTCCCCCAAATTTATAAACAGGTTCCAGGGTTATTACGCCCTGCCGTGGGGTGCCTAATCCTGTATCATACTGCCTTACCGGATCGCTGCCAAGCATGCGGAAAATAGGTACCGGGATTTGGTTCTGCTCATGCTGTGCCGGCATATAGGAATTGAGCTTACTTGGGTAATAAGCCTGGTTCCAATAACCGCCCCATAGGGTATAGCCATCGGTTCCATATTGGTCTTTACAATTTGCCGAAGCTACAATATGATATTTTTCATACATGTAATTGAGGCTATGGGCATCTATGAACCATGACGCAACTGACTTAGGATAATATCCGAAGATCTTCTTAAAATCAGTCATATAAACATCAATCAGTTTCTCCCGTTCCCGGGGGGTATAACCTGTAGAAAAGCCAATATTTGCCCTCCAATCCCATGGGTAGCGCCCTCGCCATTTCAGACCGGCTTTTTCAACCAGCGGCTGAGGAATTTCCCACCAGGCACCAATTTCGAAAGTTTTTTTTGGAAGTGCCGACAATAATTTTTGATAACGGGGCTCAAGCAGTGCGTCATACTGCAACAGAAATGTACCCCCAAGCTTGTATTTTTTCATGAGCTCTACCTGTTTAACTACCGTTTGGTATAATACATCCTCGGTAATTTTCGGGTCGCGGGGTTCAAGTAGCCGAATAAAATTGACAATATTAACTATCCTGGGAGATTTATTCCCGGTTTTTAATACTGGTTGTTTATCCAGGTAAAAAGAGCACAAAGTGCTGAAAACACCGAGGGAGCAAAGGATAACTAACCCTGATGTCCGGAATGTACTAATCTTCATAGGTTTAATATTGCATTTATTGTAAGGTATTAACAGTTTCCGGTAAGATCCGAAAAAATTAATATTTGAATTAATACTTTTCTGCTTTTAATTGCACCTCAAGTTCCTGTTTGTAATTACGTCCAATCGGAATTACTGTTCCTCCTGCTAACGTCACCTTAGCTGTATCCATGCTTTGAATCTTGTCTTTGGCAACGATATAGGACTTATGAATACGGATAAACCGCCCCGCCGGAAGCCGTGAGCCAACTGCCTTTAAAGAACCTTTGACCACAATTTTAGCGGCCTTGGTAAAAATCACCGAATAATCTTTTAAGCCTTCTATATGAGTGATCTCCGCAAGGTTGGTTCTGATGTTTTGCGTACCCGATTTTAAAAAAATAATTTCCTCTTCCGCTACAGCAGTCAATCCGTTTTCAATTTGGAATTGCAGATGAGTAATACGCTTGCGCTGCTCATACCAATCCAAACTCAGCTTAAAGGCCGTTGTAAGCAGCAGGTACCAACTGGTGGTAAGCAAAGTAAAAGGGAAAGCATACCAGAAACTACGATAATGTTTGGCCCCGATGACAAAGCCGTATAAATAAATGTCATATAAATTTTGAAGGCTAACATATATGCATGATACTACAATCAACGCAGAAAAGTACATAAAGTAGCGTTTGCTTTTAAAAAGCCTTGGAATAAGTATATACAGATTGAGGTAAGCCAAGGAAATGATGAGGCCAAGTCTCACTACTACACACGCCGTAAAATGGCCAAGGCCAATTTTTCGCAGGAGGTATTGCCGGTCATATAAAAATATAAGCGTTATGATGACCCAAAAAAGAAGGTGTAGTAGTTTTTTTGTGTCGCGCCATTTCATAATGCAATTTCGGTATAAATAGATAAAGCGCGAAACGGGCAGAAGAATAAGTATGTACCTTAAAAAATTAAAATATTAGTTTGATTGGAGGGCATTTGCCTGGTACTGCGCTTACTATTTGAGTTTTAAATATTCCATAAAACCCATCATTCCTGAAGGGTAGACCCCTAACCAAATAATCAATAAACTAAGAACCGATAAGGTTATAATACTCACCATGTAAAAAACCGGGTTTGCTTTTTCTTCTTTGGGTTGAATACTTTTTTGCCCGGCAAACATCGTAGTTATAATCCGGAGATAATAGTACAAACCAATCACACTGCTGATAACCAGGATTAAAGCAGTTATCCAAAACCCTCCCTGGAGCCCTGCTGCCAGTATATAAAATTTCCCAACAAAGCCAACCGTAAGCGGTATTCCTGCTAACGAAAGTAAAGCCGAGCTAAATACACAGGCCAGGACAGGATTTTGCCAAAATAATGCTCTATAGCTTTCTATATTTTCGGCATCCGTTTCTTTATTTGATAAAATGGTCACGATGCCAAAAGCGGTTAGCGTGGTAATAAAATAGGCCATCAAATAAAAGCTAACAGCTTTTATACTCATCACACTGCCAGGGATAAAAGCAACTAATAAATAACCAAGGTGTGCAATAGAGGAATAAGCCAGGATACGTTTCACATTTTTTTGGTGCACTGCAAGCAGGTTGCCCATAATCATAGATGCAATGGCAATACAAATTAGAATAAGCATAACTACCTTGAACCTGAAGCCATCAATCATTATAAAAAAACGGAACAGCACTGCAAACACTCCGCCTTTGGAAGCGGTTGCAATAAAGGCGGTAACAGGTGCAGGTGCTCCCTCATATACATCGGCAGTCCACATATGAAACGGAACCACTGCCAGTTTAAAACCCACTCCTACTAACATCATTCCTAAACCGGTAAGAAATAATGGCGATAATGATGGGGATGAAGCCAGGCTGCGTGCTATCATTGAAAACTCCATGCTTCCGGTCTGAAGGTAAATTAAGGCCATCCCGAAAAGGAGAAAAGCCGAAGAGAATGCCGCCAGCACAAGGTATTTAATTCCCGCTTCTATATTATGATGCCTTACCCGCAAATAGGCAATCAGGGCGTACAAGCCAACAGTGAGAATTTCAAGACCCAGGAATAAAGAAACAAAATGTTTACTGACTGCCAATACACACGCCCCAAGGGTACACAGAAAGAGCAATACATAATATTCTTTCGGACTTTCCTCCTTTTCTTCAAAATAAATATAAGAAAGGATATTGACCACCAAACCCGAAAAAATGATCAGCCCCATAATGAACACCGAAAACCCATCTATAACCAGCAATGGTTCGATATGATACGGAAGCGATTTTTGAATATAAAAAAGAGAAAAAAAGGCGATGGCAAACAAAAGCAGGCTACTTAGCTGAATTACACGGTGACTCAACTTTATTGCGATCAAAAGCATAATCAGCACGGAAGAACCGGCAAGTAATACTAATGGTGTAAGAGCGAAAAAATCGTTACCTGACATAGCGTTCTTCTTATTTTTTGACCAGATATTTATGTGTATTTGATGGCGTTGCCTGAAGGTTTGCCTTTTCCGCACTTTTATTTTCGGTTGGAAAAATATGCTCTAATTTGTCAATCATTGGCTTAACGGTATCCACAACCGGTTGTGGATACAAACCCAGCCATATAATTGATAATGTAAGCGCTGCCATTACCATTATTTCTCTGAATGAAAAATCGCGAACCTGATCCGGTCTTTCAGATGGTCCTAAAAATACTTTCTGTACAATACGCAGGGAATAAATGGCAGAAAAAACGAGGCCGATTGTTGCAATAACAGTAAGCATTACATTGGCTTTAAAAGCGCCTAATAATATCAGGAACTCCGCAATAAAATTCCCTAATCCGGGCAAGCCTAAAGAGGCCATAGCGAACAACATTCCTATAGCCCCCATCTGCGGCATTTGGGTCCAAAGTCCGCCCATATGGTTAATGTCGCGGGTATGCAGGCGCTCTTTCAACATCCCTGCCATAATAAACAATGCCCCTGTACTTATTGCATGTGTAACAAGTTGCATTACTACTCCCTGTAAGGCCAGTTCATTAAAAGCAAAAATACCCAGTATTACAAAGCCCATGTGGCTAACGCTTGTATAAGCCACCAGGCGTTTAAGATCGGTTTGTGCATAAGCCAGGATAGCTCCATAAATAATCCCTATCACACCGAAGAGCATCGCCCATGGTGCTAACTCCCGCGCAGCTTCCGGAAACAAAGGAAGAACAAACCTTAATATGCCGTAAGCTCCTGTTTTCAATAGTAACCCTGCCAGTATTAAGCTTCCGGCTGTAGGGGCCTCGCTGTGCGCATCGGGCAACCAGGTATGGAAGGGTACTACGGGTAATTTCACCACAAAAGCAATCATAAAACCAAGCATCAACCAAAAAGCAATACCAGGCGACATAACGGTTCCCAGTAATTCAAAGTAGTTGAAGGTATAAATGCCCGTATTATTGCCATGAATAAAATATAAGCCAATTATGGCCAGCAACATCAACAAACCGCTGGCCTGGGTGAAAATAAAAAACTTGTAGGCAGCATAAACCCGGTTTTCGCTTCCCCATATGCCAATCAGGAAATACATAGGAATAAGCATCACTTCCCAGAAAAAGTAAAACAGGAACATATCCATCGCCGTGAATACCCCCGAAATTCCTGCCAGGATCCAAAGTAAATTGAAGTAATAAAAACCCAGGCGTTCTTTTACGTCGTTCCAGGAACATAGCACCGCCAAAATTCCTAGAAAAAAAGTCAGCACCAGCATCAACAGACTTAACCCGTCAATGGCCAGGTGAAAGCTTATACCCAACGACGGGATCCAGCTATGCCGGTAGTCAATCATCCAGGTATTGGAAAAATTGGCATTAGCAGTTCGGTAATGATTAATCCAAAAAGATACCAAAACAATAAAACCGGTTAACAATGTACAAAGCGCAACCCAGCGGGGTAGGTTTTTGTTCCATTGCCCCAACAGGAGCGCCAGTAAACCACCTCCCATTAATATGCCGATTACATAAATAAGTATCATAACATTATTTGTATGCTTAATATGATTATTGCACCTGCAACCAACCCCATGATATACCACCTTAATGACCCCGACTGGGTAAATGATAAAAATTGATAAAGGCGGATAGTGACAAACGCGATACCCTGGTAAAGTTTATCAACCACATCATTTTTGTTGATATTGGCAATGAAAACAACAGGTCTCACAAGTAATACATTATATAACTTATCAAAGCCCCAGCCCGAAAACCAGAAAAGGTAAAGATTCATAACAAATCCCGATTGCTTTAACCTTTCAATTCGTTGCGGTTGTTTATAATAAAAAACATATGCCAGGTAAATCCCGCTTAAAGTTGCCAGAAGTGCCAGAACCTGAAATTGCAATTCTGTATTTATACCCGCTTTTAAAACCGTTTCGGGCAATACATGGTGAAGCAGGTTTGAAAAAAGTATAAAATGACCAAAATTATGCGGCAGTTCTATAAAGCCTGCAAAGAGCGAGAAAAAGGCAAGGATGATCAACGGTACTGTCATGAGCTTGCCGGGATGATGACCAACCGCTGTTTTAGCTTCGCCCCAAAAAACAAGAATCATCATCCGGGTGGTATATACGGCGGTAATGAAGGCCCCAAGCAACGCAATAAACCATAGCAAAGGGCTTCCCCCTTCGCTGGCCCAGGCATACCATAGTATCTGATCTTTACTGTAAAATCCGGCGCTTATTAATGGTAATGCTGCCAATGAGGCCGAACCTGCCATGAAGGTCCAGAAAATAACCGGAAGCTTATTTTTAAGTCCGCCCATTTTAAACATATTGTGCTCGTGATGCAAAGCTTCTATTACAGCGCCCGCTGCCAGGAATAAAAGGGCTTTAAAAAAAGCATGGATCATGAAATGGAAAATGGCAGCTGTCCATGCCCCTACACCTAATGCCAGGAACATATACCCTATCTGGCTGATGGTAGAATAAGCCAGTACCCGTTTTATATCATATTGCGTGAGCGCGCTGAAACCAGCGATAAATAAGGTTGCGGCTCCAATCACGGCAACTACCATTTGCGCAATTGGCGACAATTGAAAAATAACATGCATCCTGGCGATAAGATAAACACCTGCTGTCACCATAGTAGCGGCATGGATCAGCGCGCTTACAGGCGATGGCCCTGCCATTGCATCTGGCAGCCAGGTTTGTAATGGCAACTGTGCCGATTTTCCTACACCGCCGGCAAGTAACAACAGGGCCGTGAGGGTGGCTATTGATGCTCCCTGCTGCCATAAAACCGGGGCTTTAGCCAAAACATCGGGAATAGCCAATGTGCCAAACTGGTAAAAAATCACAAAAAGCCCAATGGCCATGGCCGTATCGCCAATCCGGGTGATGATAAAAGCTTTGCGGGCCGCATATCCGTTCACCTCGTTTTCATACCAAAAACCAATCAGTAAGTAACTGCACAAGCCCACGCCCTCCCAACCCAAATACAGCAGTAATAAATTATCGGCCAGCACTAACAGGAGCATGGAGAACACAAACAAGTTCATACAGGCAAAAAAGCGTGAATAATCTTTGTCGCCAGCCATAAAACCTGCTGAATAGATATGTATCAGGGTGCCGATAAACGTGATCACAAAAACAAAAACGAGTGAGAGTGCATCCAAAAAAAGCGTAATCTTAGGATTAAAACCCGCTACCTGCATCCACGTCCATAAGGTTTGAGAATAGTTACCGGTTGCAGGGGGATGGGATAAAAAACTGATGCCGATTATTAGTACTATGATAGCCGAAATGCTTACGCTTCCTGCACCAATTATTGCAACCCAAACACGGGATACATGTTTGCCTGCCAATGCCAGTATCAAAAAACCGGCAAGGGGCAAAACAGGTACAAGCCATAACAGGTTATTCATATTATTTTTTATTTATAAGTGTTTTTCTACGTCCAAACCATTTCCATTTTTTAAATTATCCTTTCATTTCTTTCAATTTGTCAATATCCAGCGATTTATGCTGATGATAGATCTGCAGGATGAGCGCCAACCCAATTGAAACCTCTGCTGCTGCCATAGCCAGTATAAAGATGAACATCACCTGCCCATCCGGCTGTGCCCAGCGTGAGCCTGCAGCTACAAAGGCTAAACCAGCGGCATTAAGCATTACTTCTACCGATAGCAGCATAAAAATGATATTCTTTCGGATAATGACACCGGCAATACCCAACACGAAAAGTAAACCGGCCAGCAACATCACCATTTCTGTAGATACAGTTGATTTCATGATGGATCCTCCTCTTTTAAAAACCGGTGCAAAATCATTTTTTTATGCTGCCCAATATGTGCCGCCCCCACCACGCCTGCCATTAATAACATGGCCGCCAGCTCCACACCAATGAGGTATGGCCTGAATAATGAAACAGCAACAACTTTTGGATCAACAGTTTGCAGATTGTATGGCGCAGCATGGGCTGTCGTAATCAGGTAAAATAATTCAACAAAAAGAATGGCAGATAAAATTGCCGGACCAATCCAAACCCGGGGTTTAAGCCATTCTTTTTCCTGTTTCGCTGTATCCTTGCCCAAGTTTAAAAGCATGATCACAAAAATAAACAGCACCATAATTGCCCCGGCATAAATGATAATTTCAAGCAATGCAGCAAACGGCGCACCCAACAAAAAAAAGATTACCGACATAGATAACAACGAAATGATAAGGTACAGCAGCGCATGTACCGGGTTATGCCTGGTAATGACCATGATTGTAGAAACCACAGTAACAAAAGCAGTTATGTAAAAAACGATGTCCATTTTTAAGGTAATAAACTGTGTATATCAACAGGTGGGTCCTCATTGTCACCTTCACCCTTTCCTTTTATGCCGGCAGACAGTCCGGCTACTTTGTAATAATTATAACCCGGGTATTTCCCTTGGCTATCTATCAATAAATCCTCTTTCTCATAAACCAGGTTTTGCCGGTTGTATTCGGCCATCTCAAAATCAGGAATCAGCTGTATAGCGTATGTGGGGCAAGCCTCTTCACAATAGCCGCAAAAAATACATCTTGAAAAATTGATACGAAAAAACTCCGGATATCTTCTGCCATTCTCATCTTCGGTAGCCTGTAATGAAATGCAATCCACCGGGCAGGCGGCAGCACATAAATAACAGCCCACGCAACGCTCACCCATGTCTGGGTCGCGGGTTAATACAATTCGTCCCCGCCAGCGCGGGTGCAGTACCACCTTTTCTTCAGGATACTGTATGGTTTCTCTTTTTCTGAACATGTGCAGAAAGGTGAGCCCTATAGTTCTTAATATACTGATCATCGTTTCTATTTTTTACATTATCACTGATAAAAGGGTGAGTTTTAATCCGTCGCGTTCCGCCCTTAGTTAATCGCGATACACATTATCATTATGGCATAATCAATCATTTATTCATCATTAATACAATCCCTCCTGTTATTAATAAGTTTAATAAAGCGATGGGTAATAATATCTTCCAACCGTATTCCATCAGCTGATCGTACCTCGGTCTTGGAAGTGAAGCCCTTAGTAAGATAAAAAACAGGATAAAAACAAAGGTTTTAAGTGCAAACCAAACCAAAGGAGGCAAAAATGACGGCCCTAACCATCCGCCAAAAAACAGTGTTACCACCATGGCCGAAATGAGTGTAATACCCAGGTATTCGCCGATAAAGAACATCCCGAATTTCATTCCCGAATATTCTGAGTGAAAACCGGCCACAAGCTCGCTTTCTGCCTCGGGGATATCAAATGGCAGCCGGTGAGTTTCGGCAATACCTGCAATCATGAAAATAACAAATGCCACTGGTTGAGTAACAATATACCAGCATCCTTTTTGGGCAAGTACAATATCTGTAAGCCTGAACGAGCCTGAAAGCATTACCACGCCCATGAGTGAGAGCCCCATAAACACTTCATAACTGATCATTTGCGAGGCTCCGCGTAATGCCCCGAGCAGCGAATACTTGTTGTTGGAGGCCCAGCCTCCCAATACTATGCTGTAAACGCCGAGGGATGACATGGCCAGGAAGAAAAGCAAGCCAATATTCAGGTCGGCAATGAGCATGCCCGGCGCAAAAGGAATGATCACAAAACTAAAGAGTACGGTAGCACCAATAATAGTTGGCGCAATTACAAAAATTGTTTTATCGGCAAACGGAGGGATCCAGTCTTCTTTAAAAAACAGTTTAATGGTATCGGCAACTACGATGAGCAAACCAAACGGACCAGCGCGATTTGGGCCATACCGATCCTGCCAAAGGGCCAGCATTCGCCTTTCCAGCCAAATCAGCCAGGCAGCAATTGTGGTTAACGTGAATAACACAATTACAATCATCAGGGTATATTGAATTATTGTACTCATATCACAGTTTTCGTTAAAATTGCTTTAGTCTGCCATGCAATTCCGCTCAGCCCGGGAATATTGAAAGGCAAGCCTGCCAGGCCATCAGGTAGTACTTCTATTATTTTTGCGGGCAACTCATAATGCTCGTCTTTGATCTGTACCTGTATGATATCACTTTCGCTGATATTTAAATTTGCTGCATCGTGTTTGTTTATGGCGATATAAGGCCGGGGAGAGCGTTCTGCAATACCCGCAGTATAAATACTGAGTTCTTCGGAGCCAAAGATGTGCGACAGGGGTACCAGCAGCCATTCCCCGGGCGAAGGTTTAAAAGCCGGTGGGATATTATTCAGAAATGCATTTTCGGCAACAGGATTTTCAGGGAACAACCTTTTGCCGGGGTCTCCACCCTGCAAAGGCCCTCCAACCTCCGCCTGGTATTTGTTAATGGATTGTACCGAATTCCAGCCTGGTGCCCAGTAAAATGGAATTAAAGGAGCTGGTGGAATTCCTTTAAAGCCCTCCATCGTAAACGATAAGGCCGAATCGGGATCTTCGGGCGGTTTGGGTTCACTTACGTTTATGTTGGCCAGTATAGCAGTACGACCACTGTAACGATGCGGTTCGCGAGGGATTTTCTGCCCGGAAATGCGGAAGTCGGCGGGCGGAGCTACCGTTTCTGCCCCTTTAAATTGAGGCATTAAGCCAACCATTTCGGCCATCAAATCACCTGGTTCGGTTAAATCTTTTAGTCCCACCCCATTTTTAAATTGTCTGAACTCGTCCAGCCACCTCCAGCTTTCGCGGAAATTTTCATTTTTGGGCATAAATACCTGGAAGAAGCATTGCGCCCTTCCTTCGTTATTAACCATGGTCCCATCGGCTTCGGCAAAGGTGCCAACCGGTATCAATACATTAGCCCGGTTAGTTGTATCATTATGCAAATGATCGAGCACAATAACTTGTTTGCAATGGTCAAAAAGATTATCAATATCCTTTTTCGCGCCTCTTCGATACAAATCATTTTCTACAACAATTACGGTATCAACCCCCCCTTTTTCCAAAACTTCGGCGGCCTGTGTTAATGATGGCGCCTGCATCATAGCCAGGCCCATTGAGTTACATTCTGGAACCACAAAGCACAAGCTGGCTTTTTCATCTTTAGTGCCCAGGGCATATGCTATGTTAGCAGCGGCCTTAATAATAGCTTCATTACCCAGGCCTGTTCCGCAAATTATCAATGGCTTTTTGGCTTTTTTCAGGGTATCTGCAATGTGCCGGGCGAGTTTTAACGTATCATCATCCATATTCCCCAGTGCGGGCGCCGTACTATCCAGGCAATTCGCAATGGCATAACCCAAACGGGCAATATCATCGGGCGATATATGCAGGCTATCGGATGCAATGTCGTCCAGCCTGGTCGGAGTAGGATATGCTATAAAAAGCGCCCCTTTGTCTTGCTGGGCAAACTCGCGTAATGCGGCATCGTGCCAGGAAGGTATGTTTATTTGCTGCGCATTTTCAAAAGGTTTTTTACTTATAGCCTGTCGCAATGCAAGTGCCAATAGCGGTGCAGCATTAGTCAAATCTTCTCCTAATATCAAAGTAGCATCGGCAGCTTCAGTTTCTTTTAAAGTGGGCGTATGGATATATCCTGAGTTTACCGTATGGAGGATTGTGCGCATCAGCTGAGCTTCGGTTTCAGAAATACCCTGGTAAAAATTTTCTTTTCCTACCAGTTGCATCAGGGCGAAATTTGTTTCCAATGATGCCCGTGGGGAACCAATACCTATTACCTTGTTGTTTGATAAAACTTCTGTTAAATGGCTGTATAAAGTTTGTTTATCTACGGCGTCTGGAATTTTTCCGCGTATTATAGGTTGCTGAACGCGGTTAATGCTGTTTACAAATTCATACCCAAACCGCCCCCGGTCACAAATAAAATAACCGTTCACCTCACCATTAAAGCGGTTTGTTATTTGCCGCAATTCGCCGTATCGCTCCCCGGCAATAATATTACAGCCCAGGCTGCAATGCTGGCAAATAGAGGGAGCCATGGTCATATCCCATTTCCGGGTATAATGTTCTTTAAGGGTCTTGTCGGTAAAAACACCGGTAGGGCAAACTTCTGCCAGGTTGCCGCTAAACTCGTTTTCGAGGATTCCATCCTGCGCTCTTCCAAAATAAACATGATCATGAGCTGCAAATACATCCAGGTCTTTTCCGCCTGCGTAATCTTTATAAAACCGAACGCAACGGTAACACTGTATGCAGCGGTTCATTTCGTGATTGATAAAGGGGCCTAGGTACTGATTTGTATAAGTACGCTTTTTGTATTGAAACCTACGGTAAGTGTGACCCGTCATTACGGTCATGTCCTGTAAATGGCATGAACCTCCTTCGTCACAAACAGCACAATCATGCGGATGATTGGTCATGAGCCATTCTATAACCTGTGAGCGAAAAGCTTTGGCCGCGGGATCGTTAACAGACAAATACATATTGTCTTTCACCGCTTCCATACATGACATTACTAAGCGGCCATTGGTGTCCTGCTCGTCCTTAAAAAGCTTAACGGCGCACTGGCGGCAGGCTCCTACCGACCCCATGGCGGGATGCCAGCAAAAATAAGGCAGATTAAAACCAAGCGTAAGACAGGTTTCAAGCAAATTTTTGCCAGATTTTACATCATAAACTTTACCATCTATATAAATTGCTGCCATTGTGTTTTACCTCCACGGACATCTTTTTTCGTTTATATGCTTTTCAAAATCTTCGCTGAAATATTTCAAAGCGCTTTGCAGCGGTTCCATTGCTCCGGGTGCCAGGGCACAAAATGTGTTGCCCGGCCCTAAGTATTTGGTATGCATCTTTAATAGTTCCAAATCTTCCAGTCGCCCTTCTCCATTTTCAATGGAAAGCAAAATCTTTTCGGTCCAGGGCAATCCTTCCCTGCAAGGGGTACACCAACCGCAGGATTCCTGTGCAAAAAAATGCTCCAGGTTATGCACAAAACCAACCGGACATGTATGATCGTCCAGAATAATCATTGTGCCTGTCCCCAAACGGCTGCCGGCTGCTGCTACCGATTTGTAATCCATTTTAATATCAAGATGCTCTGCCACCAGGAAATCGGTTGAAGCCCCGCCCGGAAGCGCTCCCCTAAACTTGAAGCCGTTTTGCATTCCACCTGCATGGTCTTCAATAAGCTGTCGCATGGTAGTTCCCATTGGCAATTCCCATAATCCCGGCTTATTTACTTTACCGCTAACGCCATATAATTTGGTTCCGGCATCGGCTCCGGGACTCAGGCTTTTAAACCAATCGGCCCCATTATTTACAATATGCGGAATATTGCAAAGGGTTTCTACATTATTAACAATGGTGGGCTTGCCAAACAAACCGCTTACCTGCGGAAAAGGTGGCTTGGTACGGGGAGTGGCCCGCTTCCCTTCCAGGGCATTCAACAGGGCGGTTTCTTCTCCGCACATGTATCTGCCAACACCGGTATGCAAATGCATTTCGAGATTAAAACCTGTGCCTAAAATATTTTTTCCAAGGTATCCGGCTGCATAAGCTTCGTCGATAGCCTGCCTGATAAGCCGGGCAGCTTTTTTATAGGCCCAACGCAAAAACACGTACGATATATTAGCTTGTATAGCATACGCCGATACAATCATCCCTTCAATTAGTTGATGGGGGTTACCTTCCAGCAGCAGGCGGTCTTTAAAAGTTCCGGGTTCCATCTCGTCGGCATTGGCAACCAGGTATTTGGTTTGCGCATTATCATCCATCGGCACGAAACTCCATTTGATGCCTGTATTGAAACCAGCGCCCCCGCGGCCTTTAAGATCTGAATCCTGCACCATTTTTGTAATTTCCCGTGGGGGCATGGTAATTGCCCTGTGCACAGCCTGGTAACCACCTACGCGCACATAATCCTTAAGATTAAGCGATGGGCGATTGATGTTAATATGCTGTGTGAGGGGTGTTTCCATGTTATTATTTATACTCTTTTAATATGTCATCCAGTTTATCGGTGGTTAAATTATTATACAGATCATCATTAATCATTAATGCCGGGGCATGATCGCAGGTGCCCAGGCAGGGATTTGGTAAAAGGGTAAACCTGGCATCGGCAGTAGTTTCCCCGAATTTGATATGTAGCCGGTTTTTTAGGTGTTCATAAATTTTCTCATAGCCCATTACATAGCAACTGATACTATCGCATAGTAAAATAATATTCCGGCCTACTGGCTTACGGAAAATGAGGTTATAAAATGTTGCTACACTCTCCAGCTCTTCGGCAGACATATCCATGTGGCTTGCAATGGCATACAAACTTTCATCAGAAATCCATCCACGATGCTTTTGCACAATTTTCAACGCCTCTATACAGGCAGCCTTCCGAACGGGAACAAGCGCGATCTCGTGGTCTATCTTCATTATTTCTTCCGTTGATAGCATATCTGTTTATTTTCTCCAACCGGGAATTTTTATCCTATTCTTTTTTTACCCTTAACTTCTGTTTCCTGTATATTTCATCTGTCAATATCAGCCAGCACATAATCCATAGCACCCAAAATGGATAACAAATCGGCAACCGTGTATCCCTTGCTGATATATGGCAGCATTTGCATATGCGGGAACGAGGGCGTTCGGATCCTGACCCTATAGGGCGAAGTATTGCCATCACTGGTGAGGTAATAACTGTTGGCCCCTTTTGTGGCTTCAATACAACTCATGGCTTCGCCGGCGGGAATTACCGGCCCCCAGCTTACATTTAAAAAATGGGTAATAAGGGTTTCAATATCCTGCATAGTATTTTTTTTGAGTGGCGGCGTGGTTAAAGGATGATCGGCTTTGTAGTCGCCTTCGGGCATATTTTTCAGGCATTGGTCAATAATGCGCAGGCTTTGCCACATCTCTTCAACACGCACCCTGGCCCTGTCATAACAATCGCCATTTTGCGCTGTAGGAATATCAAATTCAAAATTTTCATAACCGGAATAAGGCTGTTTTTTTCTGAAATCCCATTCAAATCCGCAAGCCCGTAAACCAGGACCGGTTACCCCCCACTCTATGGCTTCTTCTAAGGTGTAAATGCCAATTCCTACTGTTCTGCCCTTGAAAATACTGTTACGCATCACCATCTGGTGATATTCCTTTAGTTGTTTGGGGAAATAAGCAACAAAATCGCTCACCAGTTTATCCCAGCCTTTTGGTAAATCCTGGGCAACTCCCCCTATTCTGAACCAGTTGGGATGCATCCGGGCTCCACAAATAGCTTCAACAATATCAAATATCTTCTCCCTATCGGTAAACATGTAAAATACGGGCGAAAGCTGCCCTAAATCCTGTGCAAAAGTGCCGTACCATACCAGGTGACTTGCAATGCGGAAAAATTCACACAACATAATGCGCATTACCTTTACCCTTTCGGGTACGGTAATACCCGCCAGTTTTTCCACAGCCAGTAAATAAGCCAGGTTATTCATTACGCCACCCAGGTAGTCCACCCGGTCGGTATAAGGTATATAGGTATGCCATGACTGGCGCTCGCCCATTTTTTCTGCTCCGCGATGGTGAAAACCAATATCCGGAACAGCATCAACAATATCTTCACCATCTAACTGGAGAATAATACGTAAAACCCCATGCGTACCGGGATGCTGAGGGCCAAGATTAAGGAACATAAAATCGGCATCTTCGCTATGTCTTTTTAAACCCCAGTCTTCGGGCCGGAATTGCAGGGCATTTTGTTCACGGTCTTGTTTTTCGTCCCAAAGTTTAAATGGCCCCATTTCGGTGGCCCTTGCAGGATGTTCTTTTCTTAAAGGATGGCCTTCCCAGGTTAAAGGCATCAGGATACGGCTTAAATGGGGATGGCCTTCGAAATTTATGCCAAACATATCGTAAACTTCACGTTCATACCAGTTAGCATTTTTCCATAATGAACTTATTGATGGTACGGATGGATAACTGCCCTGTAAGGCAACCTTGAGGCGGATAAAAACATTCCGTTTAAATGAAAGCAGGTGGTATACAATGGTAAAATCAAATGACGATAATCCATTCTTTTTAGCCCGGCTTCGCTCATCAACAGCACAGAGGTCATACAATAATTCAAAAGGATGTTGGATGGTATGCTTGAGGTAGCTAAGTACCTGTATGATGTTTTCTTTTGCAACCCATAAAGTAGTCACCTCATCAACAGTAAGTTGCTGAGTCAAAACCGACTCCCCAAACCTGGAGGTCAGTTCATCTGCCAAGCCTGAATGATTATCCATGCTTTTTAAACTTTATAGTGTTATATTAAATACTAATACATGTGTAAGTCTGGTTTAAATCTCATCGGGAGAACGGAAATTGATCATTTTTTTACGTTCTTCCCTTTTTTCCTCTTTCATTGATAATTGTTCGGGCTTTATAACTCCCTGGGGGCCAATAGCCCAGCTTAAGGGCCTTTGTTCTTTTCCTACGGAGGCAGCCAACAACATCAATCCCTGCATAAAAGCATCAGGGCGGGGCGGGCATCCGGGTACGTATACATCTACAGGTAAAAACTTATCTACTCCCTGTACAACGCTGTAAATATCATACATACCGCCTGAATTGGCGCATGACCCCATGGAGATGACCCACTTAGGCTCCATCATTTGCTCATGCAAACGTTTAATGATAGGGGCCATTTTCACAAAAACAGTCCCCGCTATAACCATTACATCAGCTTCACGTGGAGTTCCCCTAATTACTTCTGCTCCAAAGCGTGCAACATCATATTTACTGGTTAAACTGGTAGCCATTTCTACAAAACAGCACGAAAGGCCAAAATGAAAAGGCCACATAGAGTTTTTTCGACCCCATGCAAGCAAATCCTGAACTGTGGTAAGCATAACACTTTGCCCAACAGACTCTTCAAAAGAACCTGTTCCTTTTAAGGCATTTACCGGTTCAACCGGGTTACTGAGCCACCATTTCATATTATAGGTTTCTTTAGGTTTAGTTTTTGATAGGCTTTCAGGATTTTCTTTCCGTCGGGACCAAAATCCAATGCTCCAATGCTCCACTCATAAATTAGTACAGCAAACAGCAACCCAATAAAAATGCAAATGCTTAAGTAGCCCGGCCATCCTAATTCTTTAAATGCCAGGGCCCATAAAACAATAAAAACAACTTCGATATCAAAAATGACAAATATCATGGCGACCAGGTAAAACTGGGCTGAAAACCGCAGCCTTGCCGACCCGGTTTCTAAGATGCCCGATTCATAAGGCTGACCGGTGGCCCTATCTGTATGACGTTGTCCCAAAAAATAAGAGAGTGAAATAATAAGGATCATTAAGACTAAAACAAAAGCACCGTAAACTATAAATGGCCAAAACGGTACACTGGATGGGTTTGATGCATTCATAATTAATATTATAAAACAACCTCAATAAACTGCTCTTGTCCTTGAATGGGAATTTCCCTGAATTTTAGCGCGGAGAATTATAAATAATTACACTTCGCCTCTAATGTAATGCTCCATGTTTTCGATAATGAATTTTTGTTCTTCGATGATGTATTTCACTACGTCGCCAATAGAAACAATACCCATTAATTTACCATTATCTATTACCGGCAAATGCCTTATAAATTTATCGGTCATTAACCTCATGCAGTCTTCTATAGTATTAGAAGAGGATACTATAGGCGGATTTTCTGTCATGATTTCCCGTACCGGGATTTCTTTGGAAGCTCTCCCTTTCAGGATTACCTTACGGGCGTAATCTCTTTCGGTGAAGATGCCCACGAATTCCCCTTCTTCCACCACTAAAATAGCGCCGATGTTTTTTTCATACATTAACTCCAGCGCTTCAAAAACAGTAATGTCGGGGCTTACAAAAATTGGAGATTTGCTTTTAGTACACAGAATATTTCTAACACATCCCATAATGAACTCCTTTCTGGTTACAGGTTTGGTAATAATTCGGTAATAACTTGGTAATAATAAAGTTACTTAATTATTTAATAAAAAAGGGAATTAAATTAAATAAAAATACGATGTTGCCGTTTATTTTTTATTTAAATAGATCCTGTTTAAACGCAAAACGGGTGTATAATTGAAGCAAACCGTTACAACAGATCAAACAACTGATCCGCCGAACAAAGGCAATCAAAAACAATGACTCATTTTGTCACTGGTCGCCGTTTTCTCCGCACCAGCCCCCAGGTTAGAACACGAGATCATCAACAAATGGTGCGGTGAACACATCGATTATAAGCTAACTATTTTCCCTTTTCAGTGTTATACTTTAGGATATCAAAATTTGTAAATTAGTAGTGCGGTTATTTTAACTATCAGCGCTATCATCAGTCGTTAAAATTATAATCCGGCAGCTATGAAAAATTTATTGCACATAGCACTCTTCGCGTTTCTTAGCCTGTTATTTTTTATACTCTCATCCTGTAACAGGAAAAACAATGCTCCATCAACTAACGCCATAAAAGAGATCAATCTTAAGCGGGGAGAAATTATTTTATGTGGCACTCCCAACAGGAAATTGGGTAGTGTAGATTTTGAAACCTCCTGTACAGGGCAGGTAAAACAAGACTTTAACCTGGCCATTGCCCTACTCCACTCATTTGAATATGACGAAGCCGAAAAGGCGTTTGCAAAGGTTATTGACGAGGAGCCCAACTGTGCCATGGCCTATTGGGGTGTGGCAATGTGCAATAACCACCCACTTTGGTCGCCACCAGCCGAAGTCGAACTAAGAAAAGGCGCAAAGGCAATTGCCATTGCACAATCCATCAAACAAAAATCAAAAAGAGAATCCGGGTATATTGAAGCCATGGCATCGTTTTATAAAGATTGGGATAAAGCAGATCATTATACGCGAAGTGTCCGTTTTGAAAAAAGCATGGAAAAAATATATCGTAATAATCCGACCGATAAGGAAGCGGCAATATTTTATGCTTTGGCACTTGACGCCGCGGCAAACCCCGCCGACAAATCTTTCAGCAATCAAAAAAAGGCCGGAGCTATTTTAACATCCTTATACCCCGGGGAGCCAAATCATCCGGGAATAATACATTATATTATCCATACTTACGATTATCCCGAACTTGCGCTGTTAGCACTTCCTGCAGCACGAAAATATGCTGCTATCGCCCCATCTTCGGCGCATGCCCAGCACATGCCTTCGCACATTTTCACAAGGCTCGGTATGTGGGCCGAATGCATAAAATCAAATCTTGTTTCAGTTTCCAATGCTAAATGCTATGCAGCAAGTGCCGGCATTCAGGGCACCTGGGATGAAGAACTTCACGGTATGGATTATCTTGTTTATGCTTATTTACAAAAAGGAGAAAATAAACATGCAAAAGAACAATGCGACTATCTTAAAACTATTAGTGTGGTATACCCCGTAAACTTTAAAGATGCCTATGCTTTTGCAGCTATTCCGGCCCGTTATGTGCTCGAAAACAAACTGTGGGAAGATGCAGCCGTCTTAAAAGTACACCCGGTAAACTTTCCATGGCAAAAATTTCCGTGGCAAAGGGCTATTACCAATTTTACCCGGCTTCTTGGTTTTGTGCATACCGGTAAAGCAGACTCAGCTAATAAAGAGTTAAAGAAACTGCATGTTATCTACGATACCTTAAATAAGCAAAATGATGCATATAAAGCTAACCAGGTAAAAATTCAGATTAATACCGCCGAAGCGTGGATACTGTTTAAAGAAGGAAAAAATGCTGAAGCGTTAAAGACTATGATTATGGCTGCCGACATGGAAGATAATACTCAAAAACATCCGGTTACCCCGGGCGAAGTAATTCCAGCCAGGGAATTACTTGGAGATATGCTGCTGCAAATGAACAAACCCGCGAAAGCTTTAGTAGCCTACGAAGCGGATTTGGAACGACACACCAACCGTTTTAACGGTCTCTATGGGGCAGGGTTATCTGCCGAAAAGCTACACGATTTTAAAAAGGCAAATTCTTATTATAAGAAGCTGGTGGCCATTGCTGATGCACCCGGCTCAAACAGACCCGAACTTGAAGCGGCAAGGTCATTTTTAAAAGCACAACATTCTGACTGATGCGCCAGCTATTAAGGCCTTTTTAGAAAACGAGATCATCAACAAATGGTATTTTGGGATATATATGAAGTGATCACTGTAGTTACAAACCACTGGGATAGTAGTCCGAGTCGGAGGCTTCGGACAGCGGGTTTTATGTAAGTAAAACCGATGACATTCCGGACTTTGCTATCCAAAATTTAATTGCAACGCGATATATTCATTAATAAATCACGCGATAATGTTTATCTTCATAGCTGTTATGAAACGTTGCCTTATCACCCTTATCATTTTTTGCTGCTTATTTAACCGGGCTTGGGGGCAGTCGCCAGCCGCAGCTATTGACAGCCTTGTTAAATACCGGGTTATAACGGCCAAAGAGCGGCCGGTGTTGAAAAAGCAAATCGCAAGGTATAAAGGCCAGGCCTCGTACCGCACTGCCATTCTAAGAGGCGTGTATGGCATTATGCTTCAAAGAATTTTTCACATAAAAGAGCATACAGGCAGCGTGTTTGTTTCTTATAGTGAGAATCATACTAATAAAAATCGCCAGGACAGCGTTAACAACGCTTTGCGCCTTTTACTGGATAAGATCAGGAAAGCAGGCTTACTTACCAACAGGGTTTACACGCGCACATTAAAAGATATTGATAGTAGCAGTTATGTAATAGATGTACAAATGGTTGGTACCTTAGCAGAGATGAGTTCGCGGCTGGCGTGGCTGACACCAAACAAGTTGCTGCCGGTTGTAGAGCAGCTGCATAAAAAGGATATCCTTAGCGATTCATCCTTTACCCAGTTGCAGAACGACATCAGGAAAGGCAAAATAGAATACGCAGATCAGTTAAACGATTATTGTAACCTAAGTCGGACTATTGACCTTAAAAAGTACCCTGACGATCCACATCTCTGGCTGGTGCAACTCCATCGCGACATAGCCTCAATTATACCAGAGCTTAATTTTACCAATTTCAGTTACATAACCACCCATGATTCATCTTCATCTACCGAAGGCTTCCCAGAAACTAAATTCAAGGTGAGTTTAACCTGCAACGGGCGTATTTACAAATATACAAGTTCAACGTTCGATTACGGAACCAAGCAACGTGAAGTGCCACCAACCGATATTTTTGCCAAATTTTTTTTCCGCATTTTCAATAAGGTTTTGACTGATCAACAATCGCCGCTGCGGCTGCACGAAGTGATGTTTAGCCGGGGCAGCTCCGCAGGTTCCGGTTTACAATACCTGCCCATTATAGCGTTACGCGCAGATCAGGTCGAAATATTTATGAAAGAGCCGTGTATGACATACATGTTTGTGAGCATGGATAGCTACGATAATACACTTACATCTGGCAAAATTGATAGCACGATAACTGAATGGAAAAAGATTGGTCTTTTTGCCCACCTTTCGGAAGCGGAAATAGAAAAAGCGATTGACGATGCCAGAGCAGACGACTGGTATTCGATGAATAAATTAATATCCGATTTTCCGCATGTGGTTTATCCTCTGCATACGGCGTCGATGGACCCGCATACTCCTTACACCAGCATTTTAAATCACTTTGCGGAGATTACCCGTGGTGCATTTAATCCAGCAAGGATTTCCGAACAAAAAGTAACCGGTGGTTATAAATTACAATATGTATTTAAGGGCAAGACTCATTCTTATAGGTTTCTTACCGCATACGGCTGGGTGGACACCAAGTTTACGTTATTCATGAAACGCCTGGCGCGCGATAATAATTTACCAGGCAATTTTTATCAGCTTAAATATGAAGACATCGTCATTTACCTGACGGATCAACAGCACGTATATGCAGTAAAAAATGGATTGCTGGACTTTGATGCAACATCGCCCTAAAGCCATACCCGTTAAGTCACAAACCTACAACCACCTGCTAAACCAATCCAGTGTCATTTTAAAATGTTCTGGTGTCGAGGTATGGGAAAGCTTCGGTGTTACATCACGGTTAATTTTATTGGTCGCGTTTTGGGATGTGTAGGCCTGCATGGCCGATGCATAGGCAATGTCTGCGCCGGGCAAAGGACAATTCGGGTCATTTTCGGTGCCAACAACCAGTAGCGCACGCGGGGCCATCAGCCGAAGCATGGATGGACAGTCAAATTCGCCGGTAATACCGGGCAGTAATTTATCCCAAACTGCTTTTACGTTGCGTTTATTTAAAACAGTGTCGCCAAGTTCTCTGGCAGCCTGTAAATGCGCCGACTGAATAGTGCCTGCCCGGGCCTGCCATTTATCATTATCTAACGACCATTTAAAACTCTGTACCGAAATATCCAGTACAATCACCTTTATCCGCTTATCTGCCGATGCCGCAAGCCATGTTTCGATACCACCCATGGATATACCGCCCATTCCAATACGCTTTGCATCTACATCCGGCCTGCTCACCAGGTAATCCGTTACCCGCCACAAATCAAAAGCGGTATCAAACAAAAACGGATGGGTTTGGTGGGCTTTGTCCTTATTTTCCCATGCCGCGGTGGCCGCTGCCACATACTCTGTTGAACCATGTGCGCCTCCGGCAATACGTTCACCATGAAAGCGGGCGTCAATTGCCACGCCCATAATCCCACGTTTAGCAAGCTGGTACAATATTTTTTTGTTATCCTCTTTTCGGCCGCCCGTGCCATGTAAAAAAATAACCGCCGGGTATGGCCTGGTTCCCGTAACAGGTTTGTAAATAAGCATAGGCACCCGTTCGTTTTTTTCGCTGTAAACAAAACCATGCTCTACAATAACCGAATCTGTTTTTGTTACCTCAAAAGAGGGATTTAGCGGAACACGCGGCCTTTCCAGCAGCTTTTTAAAATCGGCAGCGACCTTGTCGGCAGGAGGATAATTTATTTGCTGCGCAAATGAACCCAGCGAGCACAGCGATAATACTACAGCGGTACAAAGTACCTTGATCTTAAACAACATAAGGAAACAGATTTATGGGTACAAGGTATAAAACATAGCGCTTAGTTATTGTAACAATCTAAATAGCAGGCATTGCGGATTTTTAGCCCGTGGTGGATATTTTCACCACGGCACTTCCTGTTCAGTTTTCCGTATTCCTTAAATTCACTCAAATATATTCGATTTCATGCGCAATCAAGTGGTTGTCTTGATTGAGGATATAGTAAAATGCCTATGTATACAGGTTTTATATTTTTTTGAACTTTTGTCTATTTTTAGTAGACTGAAGAAGCATAAAGAGCTTAAATTGCGTTAACAGATTTATCAAGCCGATACAAACCAACAGCAAGCTTAACAGATGAAAAATCCCGAGAAAAATACGGAATCATTTATTCAAACAGCTATCCGCACTATTCTTACCACAACTATAATTGCCATCATTTTAAACTGGTTACATGTATTTCCATCCGATGGCAAAAGTAAACTTGCCCTGTTTGAAATGATCTGGTTGGTTGTCTTTCTCATCGTTTTTGGCGGGCATTGGCTGGAATTATTATTCATCAACGGCATAAAATTCTCTTTACCCAAAAACATACCATCGCTGTATTTTATGAGAATTGTTTATTGGTTTTTATGTGCAGTCCCATTATTTTTCATAGCGAATTTGATTGCTAATTTATTTTCGCACAACACGGTGCGGATGGGTCATTGGTGGATGTTTGGCTTTTTTTATATCGGCATTCAACTGTTGATGCATGCTATTATGCAGTTACGTTTAAAAAAGAGTTTTTATAATGGCGTTTACTGAAGGCTTTTATCCTCATAAGCTGCCGCCCAACTAAAACAATCAACCCGGCTTAGGATGCCATGTTCAGGCTAAAGCTAATAACATAGCTACGCAGAGGATTGAGCCATACAGACAAGTAAATTGAGCCGTAAAAGACATCGGCCATTTAATATAAAGCTGATCTTTGTGTTGTTAATACATAAATATCAGCTATGAAAAACATAACAAAAATAAACCTCGGCAAAAATGGCCCACTCGTTTCTAAACTCGGCTTAGGCTGCATGCGCATGTCGTCGGTTTGGGGAGGCCCGGTTAATGACGAAAATGAAAGCATTGCTACCATTCAGTCGGCATTAGATAGTGGTATTAATTTCCTGAACACCGGCGATTTTTACGGCAGCGGCCATAACGAGCTGCTGATAGGCAAAGCCATCAAAGGCCGAAGAGATGACGCGTTCATCAGTGTAAAATTTGGCGCTATTTTTTACAACCGCCAATGGATCGGGTTGGATCTGCGCCCCATTGCCATCAAAAACTTCATCAACTATTCGCTGGTGCGTTTGGGTATAGACACTATCGACCTTTATCAGCCCTGCAGGCTTGATAACAGCGTTCCGGTAGAAGATGTGATAGGCACCGTAGCCGACATGATCACAGAGGGAAAGGTGCGTTACCTCGGCGTTTCTGAAATAACTGCCGATCAGCTGCGCAAGGCCAATAGCGTGCACCCCGTAACCGCATTGGAAATAGGCTATTCATTGGCAGATCGGCAGATAGAAACCGACCTGCTGCCTGTCGCGAAAGAACTGGGCATTGGTGTAGTAGCCTTTGCCAATACTGCCGAAGGCTTGCTTACCGGCGAAATGAAAGCCCCCCTTGCAGCCGATGCTTACCACAACCACTTCTCACGTTTCCAGGGCGACAACCTTGTGAAAAACCTGGAGAAAGTAGAGGTATTGAAGGCAATGGCAAAGGAAAAAGGGGCCACTCCTGCTCAATTGGCAATAGCCTGGGTGAACGCACAGGACAATCATATTATGCCATTGGTAAGCATGAGCCGCAGGTCGCGCCTACCTGAGAACATAAAAGCTATGGAGATTGAATTTACTCCCAATGAGATGAATACCCTTAACACGCAATTTTCGCCTGGCGCTATACTTGGCGGTACATACCTGCAACGATAACGGGGTGGGGCTGTACATAAGCCCCGCCTATTTTATATCTTTACATAGTGACAAATCCAACCGAAATAATACCAGGCGTCATCTTTTATTCCTACCTCTCTACCAGGCAAAAGAATAGAGTGGGCTTTATGTCGCACAATAGCCTGGTATTACAGGTTTCCGGGCAGTTTACCTTGGAAACTTCCGGGCAAAAAATTTCGATGAAACGGGGCGAAATGCTGCTGATCGGCAAAAATCAGCTGGGGCAAATCACCAAGACCCCGCTGCCCGATGAGGATTATGAAACCATTGTGATTTCGCTGCAGGAAGACCTGCTCAGAAAGATAGCGATTGACGAGCAAATAGATATACAGCATAAATACACCGGCCCGCCCAACATTCTTATCCCCGCAAACGATTTTCTGCAAGGCTATTTTCAATCGATAATACCCTATGTACGGAATTCAGCAGAAAAACTGACGGCTGACATGGGCATTTTGAAAGTAAATGAGGGTGTGAAATTACTGCTGCATATCATGCCAGAGCTCAGGAACTTTCTATTCGACTTTTCGGAGCCTTATAAGATCGACCTGGAAAAATTCATGCTCAGCAATTTTCATTTCAACCTCCCTGTTGAAAAATTCGCGCAACTCACCGGGAGAAGCCTCGCTGGGTTTAAGCGCGACTTCCAAAAAACATTCGGCATGGCGCCCCGCCACTGGCTCCAGGAAAAAAGACTGACGGAAGCCCGCCATCTCATTGAAACAAAAAACAAGCGTCCATCTGCTATCTACCTCGACCTGGGCTTTGAAAGCCTCTCCCACTTCTCTCATTCGTTTAAGAAAAAGTTCGGTAAGGCACCTACCGCGTAGTTAGCATTTTAGAGCCGGATGTTAATTTTTAATATAATTGTAGCGTTTAGCAATGTACCTACGTTATATGATATATAGCGGTTATTAATAAACCAACAAACTAAACTTATCATGAAGTTAATTTACAGCTGTACATGTATCATAGCTTGCCTGGTCATAATGAGTTGTCATAAAGATAAAAACACCGGAGATAATACCGTTAAGCAATTAACCGCAGCCGATGCAGGCAGCACGGCGTCGGTTACTATGGGCCAAACCATTTCTTTAACCTTGGGTAATCCCGGCGATGGCGGCTACCAGTTTAACAACCCTCAGTACAAAACTTCGATATTAACATTACAGAGCCATACGCACCAAAATGGCACAAATAATATAGGCGATTTTGGTAAGGATATCTGGACGTTTACCGCAAAGGGAAGCGGCACAACAACGCTCCAGGTTACAGCCCACCGCGGTAGTACCGAAACGATATCAATGTTTTCTAACCAGATCATCGTAAAATAAAAATCCTCAAAACAACAAAGGGTGGTACATGTATGTCATTTACCTCTGGTAGGTGTTTTCATCGCACCAACCCCAGACTTGTAATGTACCAGGGCTTGCTATTGGATGGCAAGTAATATCCTAATCTTATTGTGGTTCGGATTACAGTGGTTGAGAAAGCGTACTTACTGTAATACCAATTTTAACACATTGGAAAGTACCGGATTATGGTCATCTGCTCTCCAGTTGATGTACAGATCAGTTTTAAAAGGAAGCCTGATGAATCGTAATCCCGGACTGTCATGATACATGTAAGAATCTGGCAATATGGCTATCCCAAGCCCTTTCCGAACCAATGCAATGATCGTCGATCCGAATTCTGAATGTAGGTAAACGTCGGGGACGATATCAAAAGACCTGAACATTTGCTGAATGATATCACTATAACTGCTGCCCTCATCTTTTATCGGAAGTATAAATTTTTGTTGAGCAAGGGTCTCTTTAGAAACATCATCTATAGTATGGTAAAAGTGATTTTCCGGAACTACAATTGACAGGTGATCGCTGTAAATTTTTTCCGATCTTATTTCCTGGGCGTTATTAATGTCCCTTGTAATAGCCAAATCTATCTTATAATTGGTGAGAAATTCTTGCTGGTTTTCATATCGCAGCTGCACCAATTCAATTTGCAGTTTAGGAAATGTATTGGAAATACGGGCAATAATATCCGGCATCAGAGAGCCTGAGATTGAATCCGGATGAGCAATTCTTATCGTGCCACTTTCCCCTAAATGCATCTGGCGGGCAAATTGATGAATAAATTCAAGTTCATTCAATTCCACTTCCCACTTTTCCATCAAAAATTTGCCTGCCGGGGTCAGTTTGACATTGCGCTTATTACGCTCGAATAATTGAACTCCTAACTCACGCTCTAATGACTGAATATGCCGACTGAGGGCGGATTGAGTAATGTTCATCTTTCCGGCTGTATTCCAAAAATGAAGTTCCTGTGCTAACGCTAAAAAATATTTGATCTGTTGCAAGTCCATTAATGCAATATATGCATTAATGAATGACAAAATAGCATTTTATCGCATTTAACAACATCGTAAATTTGTGCTATGGAGAACTTAAAGATTGATCACGTAAACCTGAACGACGTAGCACAACTTCAAAAAATAAGCAGGCAAACCTTTACTGAGGCTTTTTCGGCAGTTAATACCGAGGAAAACATGGCAAAATATATTGAAGATGGTTTTTCTATAGATAAACTGGCTACTGAGCTGAGCAATAAATTATCGCAGTTTTATTTTGCAGTGTTGGATGGTGAGGTTATTGGTTATTTAAAGCTAAACGTTGGGCAGGCGCAAACTGATATTAAAGATAACGATGCGTTGGAGATTGAGCGAATATATGTATCGCAGGCATTTCACGGAAAGCAGGTTGGTCAACTGTTATACAATAAGGCTATTCAGATTGCCGAGCAGGCAAGTGCCAATTATGTATGGCTTGGCGTATGGGAAAAAAATATAAGGGCGATTAGTTTCTATAAGAAAAACGGGTTTACAGAGTTTGACAAGCATATTTTCATGTTAGGTATGGATGAACAAATTGATATCATGATGAAAAAGGTTTTAAAAAACGATTGAGAGATGGATAAAAAGAACGTTTTTCTTATGCTATTGATATTAGGAACCGCTTTTTGGGGCATATCATTTTCAGTCACCAAATTGGCTATCGGCCATGCTTCCTCGTCTACCTTTTTATTCTATCGCTTTTTAGCAGCAACAGCGGTTCTGTCGGTCATATTCCCGGGGTATTTAAAGATGATAACCTGGCATTCTGTTAAAACAGGGGTAAGTTTAGCCGCTCCCCTTTGCTTCGGAATTCACTTACAAACGTTGGGTATCAGGCATAGTTCTGCTTCACAATGCTCTTTCGTTGCAGGCATGTGCGTGATTATTATACCGCTGTTAAAAGTGATGTTTTACAAGACTGTTGCACCTGCAAAAATCTGGGTGGCTGCAGCCATTGCTTTAACGGGTTTATCAATTATCTCCATAAATGATAATTTTTCGGTTAGCATTGGCGATTTGTACACAATTGCCGGCGCATTTGGCTTTGCTATTTATCTGATTAAAGTAGAAAAGCATGCCAAATTACAGGATATCGCGTACGTCATCGTCCCTATGTTTGCAGCATGTTCAATAATCACCTTGTGTCTTGCCTTTACAGACAACAGCGTAAACTGGCTGCCCGAAGGCAATTACTTTTGGATAGGCGTAGTTTTTTGTGCACTATTCTCCACAGCTTACATGTATACGATTTCCAATCTCTCCCAACGCTACCTGAGTGCCGAAAGAGTTGCTATTATTTACCTTTTTGAACCGGTGTTTGGTGCAGTCGCCGCATGTTTCATTTTAGGTGAGCATCTTACCTGGCGATTGTTTATGGGTGGGAGCCTGATTTTTGCTGCGACCCTTATTTCGGAACTGAAGTTTAGCCAAAAAACAAAATATTTAAAGCAAATCCAAAATGAGAATTTGTGATTTAACCCCTGGTCAATGTCCAGGCATTCCGCAGACGAATTCCGTTATACTCACAGACCTGGATAAGCAAAATCAATTGATCACTCACCATTATAAGCCCGCTGCAGGGTTTCGATGTCAACTTTCTTCATTGTCATAAAAATTTGCGTAATGCGCGCTATCTGTTCGGGGCTGCCGTTCCTGAGCGCATCTAACATCACGGTGGAGGCCACCTGCCAGGATACACCGTATTTATCCTTCAGCCAGCCGCATTGGCCGGGTTCGCCATCAGCCGAAAGTGCCGACCAATAGTAGTCAATTTCTTCCTGGGTTTCACATGGGATCAATAACGACACCGCGTCGTTAAAACCGAATCCATGCTGATGCGCGCTATCCATAGCGGCCAGCCAGGTTTTATCAACGTAAAAATCAGCGTACATAAGTGTGCCCGCTTTATCCGGCCCCATATCCTCCGGGCGCGGAGCGGTATTACCGCGTTTGCTGTCTTTAAATACCGAGCAGTAAAAGCCGATGGCTTCATCGGCTTTACCGGCCATCGGTTGGGTGAACAGCAGCGACGGAACAATCACGGGCCTTTCCTCGCCCGACGGGTTAGTCAGGATGAGTTGCCAGGATACGCCGTATTTATCGGCTACCCAGCCATAGCGTGCACTAAAAGGATAGCTATCCAGCGGCATCAGTACTTTTCCGTTCTCAATCAGCTTGCTCCAAACCGCGTCGATGTGCTTAGTGGCATCCGGGTCACGCGAGGGGTCGAAGTTGATCATGAAGGAAATGGATGGATTGATCCCAAGCTTGTGCTCTGAACTAATACCCAGGAACGGCTGGCCGGCAACGGTAAATTCAACTACTTCGCATTCGCCGCCACCAGGCATTGGAAAATGATTTACATAATTAACAGCCGAGCCGGGCATTAAGGTTGCATAGAATTCAGCTGCTTGTTTTGCTTCCTGGTCGAACCAGAGGTGTGGTTTGATGGGTAACATAGGTAAATGGTTTTGATGTTATATATTGTTAAAGATCGTAGGCGCTAATTGTTTTGAACAAATTATTAACTACCTCAAAATTAAATGATTTTTCTCTTCCGGATTAGTGCCGTTCACGCCATTTTAGAGGCATATTGCGACAATATTTCACTCGTGATAACCTATTAAGGCCTTTTTAGAAAACCAGATTATTAACAGATGGTGTGGTGAAAATGCCGACCATAAGCTGAATAAATATGCTGGGGCGGTGAGTCATTATAGGGATGCTAAAAAGCAATTTTATCAGCAATTTTATCTACCTTATTTACACCATAAAAATGCAATAAAATGGAGCCGCCAATAAATTGTTACGATTCGATAGAGATAAGTAATTGATGACCGGACCATCGGCTCTACAAATTGTCGCGTATAGCCATGTACAATGTCGCTTAATGACACCCGGTTTACTTTATAGCAATACTATATTTGTATATGAACTTTTTAAATATAACAGGTATGGAAAACAGGCAAATTATCGAGATTATCATTAAAGCTTTTAATGATAACGATGACGAAACAATAATAAAATATATGGCCGATGATGTGGAGTGGCATATCTTAGGTGATGATGTCATATCCGGTAAGGAAAACATCGGCCATTTTTTTTCAAACAACCCGGAAATTAAAGTGATCACCTGCACTCAGGATCATTTTTTGATTGACGGAGACCAGGCATCAGTGAGCGGTGAAGTGCAATGCCAGAACCGTGACGGAAAGGTATTTGATATGTATTATTGCGATATCTACGAACTGTTCAACGGTAAAGTCAAAAAAATGATCACCTATGGGGTGAAAAAACCAACTGGAGCACCGGTTAAATAGGACACCAGTTATTGGATCAGTTTAGCTATCTTTTGCAATGGAATTGTTTCTGCAAATTCCAGTATTTGTGTATCTGTACAATCATCTACTTTAAAAGTAATTAAAGCACTTCCCAAGGGTATCTGTAACTCGTAATCATTTTTGTCATTTGTGCTACCTGTCTGTTTTTCAAGCCTTGCTTTATAACCCTGTACTTTTACAGTTTTGGTCTTACCATCATTCATCATTCCACCTAAAAGAGGTGTATTTAATACCGTATTCGTCATAGCAACCAATGGGGAATTACTGATGATAGAAATATCAGCTTTCCTGCCGCCTTTCTCATAAGAGCGGTGTATAGTAGCTCCAACGTAACCAATATTGGAAGCAACATTATCTTCCTTTGCAATGATTTCCATTGCATCCATTTTAGGTGGCAACAATTTTAGCACTTCCTTACCAATTATCAGGTCAACTTCCTGCATGGCTTGCTGCAGAGCAAAATGTGTTTCTTCCAGTTTGCCTGCACGGTAGGCAGTTTTAGCAGTGGTCATTGCTTTAGTGAAATCCTGTGCAACGCCAGTACTTATAAAGGCGATGACTGCGATTAATGTTATAAAACGCTTCATGAATTTTTTTGTTGAGATTAAAATTATTGTTCCCCAAGCATCTTTTTTATTCCGTCAATATCAAAAGTATTAGCAGCAGTCATCACTTCCTGCTCGTTGGCAAAGTTGATACACTCCCAAACAATCATGGAATTTTGGCCAATGGATACTATCAGTGTATATCCCTTACTGTCTTCGTATTGAATGATTGCTTTGTTGCCTTTGACTCTCACCTGTTTAAAATTTTGTTTAGCGCCATTGGCTTCGATCATACCGACATTTGAAAAATATAAAGCAGCTAAACCTGCATAGATTCCTGCATTTCCAACAGTAATTGTCAACTGTTTATCGGCGTTGTTTTTCCACACCCGGTGAATGTTCAGGTTACTCCAACCCCATTGAGTACTCATTACTATGTCCTGTAGTGTATCTACGTTTAAAGCGACTACCGAAGCGGGTAAAGATTTGAGAATCTGTCGACCCAATTGAATCTCTACACCCATGAGCGCCTGCTGTAACGAATACCGGACATCGCTGTAATTCTTAGCCGCATGGGCCGTTTCAGCTTCTGCCATTTGAGCTTTTACATCAGGGGGGGCAGTATTACTTAATCCGCCACCGCCTTTATTGGAGGGGTTACCGGAAGAGCCGGAGTTACTATTGCCTGATCCGGTTTCAGGAGGAATGCCGGCCTTTTTGTCTACTTCCTTATTTACTGCTTTATTCACCTTGTCTTTGAGCTTCTTTAAGAATCCTTGTGACGAGGCGGTATTAGTAACCATAAGTGCAATAAGGAAACAGAGCAAGTACAAAACCTTTTTCATAAATAAACATTTACATTTGTCAATAAAGAAAAGATAAGTTACATTGATTTAAGACACTTAAAGCTAAGCATTTAAATTGATTCTTGCAATACTAAAAACCAACAGGTTGTAGTTGATTTTGCCAGCACTTTTTAGCCTCTGGTCGGTGTTTTCACCACACCAGCCTAAGCCTGTATTGCATCTAATACTTAATCACAACTGTAACAGCTTTACGTGATAACAATAGCTATTAAGGCCTTTTTCATTAAAATTATTCAGGGATCAGGCAGAATTGGCAGGCATATTTAGCAGCATGTATATAGGCAGGATACCTGCAGGAACAGCCGGGAGAAAAGCGTAAGGAATATTACCAGTTCAAGGAACCGAAATAATTTTTGTTTCGGCCATTAACTGATAAAGATCACCTGGTTTGCTAAAAAATGATCTTCGTCACCTTTCGGCATGAAATTAATTACTTGTTGTGTAATAGCTTATGCTGATATTTGATAAATGGCCATTCGGTCAAAAATCTATATATGGAGAATGCAGCCCTTTTACGTGCGATAATTGACAATGCTATTGATGGTATTATTACCATAGATGCAAGAGGTAACATAGAATCAATCAATCCGGCTGCATGTAAACTTTTCCAGTATTCGCCCGAAGATGTTATTGGCAAAAATGTATCCGTATTAATGCCACCTCCTGATAAGCAGCAGCATGATGAGTATTTAAACCGCTATCAGCGTACCGGGCATGCGCATATTATTGGTATTGGCCGCGAAGTAACCGGTTTAAGGAAAGATGGCGTACAATTCCCGTTCCGTCTTGCTGTAAGCGAGGTAAAATACTCCGGACGACAAATCTATGCCGGATTTATCCATGACCTGAGCCGTGAAAAGGAGGCAGAACATCAACTCAAGGAATATGCCGCACACCTCGAGGACCTTGTTGAAGAAAGAACACAATCGCTCCGGAATACCGTTGAGGCTTTGAGCCAGGCAAAGGAAGAAGTTAGCCTTTCACTTGAAAAAGAAAAAGAACTGGGCCAGTTAAAAAGCCGTTTTGTATCAATGGCCTCGCATGAATTTCGTACGCCGCTAAGTGCCGTGCAGCTTTCTGCATCCCTGATTGACAAATACGCACAGCCTTTTAACAACCCTAATATAACCAAGCATGTTGCCCGCATCAAACAAGCGGTTGGCAACCTTACAGGTATCCTCAACGATTTTTTGTCCCTGGAAAAACTGGAAGCAGGACGGGTGGAGCCAAGTTTCAGTCGTTTTGACCTTGTAAAACTGGCTGAGGAGATTACCGAAGAAATGCAGATGCTGGCCAAACAAAACCAGAACATCATTTATCAGCATACCGGTATAAGCCATATAGCAAATCTGGATGCCAGCCTCCTTAAAAATTGTATCATCAACCTCATCGCCAATGCAATCAAGTATTCGGGGGAAAACACATTTATTGAGTTTAATACCGAAATCAACGAAGCCGGCTATCACATCATCATTAAGGATAATGGCATTGGGATTCCCGAAGCAGACCAGAAACATCTTTTTGAAGCCTTTTTCAGGGCACATAACACGGGTAATATTCCCGGAACAGGCCTGGGTTTAAACATTGTGGCCCGTTATGCCAGGCTGATGAATGGCACCATCGATTTTCAAAGCAATGTGAACCATGGCACCTTATTCACCATTTCATTCCCCAACCAATGAGCAAAAAAGTATTGATCATCGAAGACAACAATGATATCCGTGAAAACATTGCGGAAATTTTACAGCTTGCCGGTTATACTGTATTTGAAACTGATAACGGTAAAACGGGTGTCGACGTAGCCCTGAAAAACATCCCGGATATTATACTTTGCGATATCATGATGCCCGAACTGGATGGCTATGGCGTACTCTTTATGCTGAATAAACATCCGGAAATGGCCGCGGTACCATTTATCTTTTTAACCGCCAAAGCAGAACGGCTCGACCAGCGCAAGGGCATGGAAATGGGTGCCGATGACTACCTTACCAAGCCCTTTGATGATATGGAACTGCTGAACGCCATTGAAACAAGACTAAAAAAACAAGATAGCATACACCAGTTATACAGCAAAAGTCTTGACCGATTACATACGCTGGTGGCCAAAAGCGAAGGGCTGGTTGAATTAAAAAAAATTATCCAGGAGCGTAAAATACGGCAATTTAAAAAAGGGCAGGTAATTTATTACGAGGGAGATAAGGGGTACGGGCTTTACCTGGTGATGAGCGGCAAGATAAAAACCATAAAACAAGTTAGCGACGGCAGGGAGCTCATGACCGGTATCTACGCTGCAGATGATTACCTGGGTATTCACGCCATTCTAAGTAACGAAGCTTATGCGGATACTGCTTCTGCTTTAGAAGACTGCCAGCTTTGCCTGATACCGAGAGACCAGTTGGATGAATTGTTGAACATGTACCCGGAAGTGGCCAGGACATTCATTAAACTATTAGCTAATGATATCCGCGAAAAAGAAGAGCAGCTGCTGCAATTAGCTTACCATTCCGTTCGTAAAAAAATGGCCGAAGCCATCCTGCGAATTTACCGGCAGCAGAATAGTGCAGAAATGAGCTTTAAAATATCGCGGGAAGACCTGGCTGCCCTGGCCGGTATGGCTACCGAAACGGTAAGCCGTACACTTGCCGATTTTAAGGATGAAACGCTGATTGACAAAAAAGGCGGTACTATTACTATCCTCGACCTTGAGCGCCTTATTAAAATGAAGAACTGACGAAGATCACTTTTTTGCCTGATGATAAGCATACCCTAAACGTTGCCTTAACCATAGTTTTGTTTAATAAAACAGAATCGGATGAAAGCGGTAGCTTATAGTATAAAACCATTTGAGAAAGAGTATCTGGCCAAAGCCAACGAAAAGAAGCACGATATCACTCTGATATCCAATGCACTAAGCCAGGATACCGCAATCTATGCGGATGGCAAGGATGCAGTTATCGTATTTACCAATGATGATGTATCGGCAGCGGTTATTGAAAAACTAGCCAAATCGGGCGTAAAATATATTGTCACCCGCTCTACCGGCACCGATCATATCGACAAAGATACCGCTGCACAATTTGACATCAAAATATCCAATGTGCCCTCCTATTCTCCACAGGCAATTGCCGAACACGCGGTTGCTCTGGCTTTCGCGCTAAACCGTCACCTGGTTACGGCAGATCAGCATAGTCACCACTTTGATTTCAGGAACGATGAACTGATCGGCTTTAATTTTGCCGGAAAAACCGTTGGCCTTGTTGGCCTGGGTAATACAGGTAAAGCGGTCGCGAAAATATTTAATGGATTGGGATGTAGAGTAATTGCCTGCGACCCAAACTTTCCCGAAAACCTATCTGATATAGAATGTGTCAGTTTTGACGACTTATTAATCACCGCCGACATTATCTCTTTGCATTTACCGCTTACAGCTGCCACGAAGCACCTGGTTAAAAGGGAAACCATCGACAGGATGAAGAGTGGTGTGATGCTGATCAATACCTCCAGGGGAGCGCTTATCAGAACGACAGATATTATAGCGGGATTAAAAAGCGGGAAAATAGGTTACCTCGGCCTGGATGTTTATGAATTTGAAAAAGGGCTGTTTTTTGAAGATCACGAAGGCGATATGGTCAAAGATCCTTTACTGCACAGCTTACTGGATTATCCCAATGTACTGATAACACCTCACCAGGCCTATTTAACCAAAGAAGCACTGCAGGAAATTGCCGACCAGACCATTAAAAACCTGGACCTGTGGCAGTTGAACAAATGCGTGGGTAAAGCCTGTATTTGCCAAAAAGACTGCCGAGCCATTGATAAAGCACAATTGTAAAAATCATTTACATGCCAGTTCCAGAAAATATCGACCTTGCTATAAAGTACAATGTGGCCTTACCCCGTTATACCAGTTACCCAACTATGCCTTATTGGGATGTTGCCGCTTTTAACAAAACCTATTGGAAACAAACCGTAAGGCGATCTTTTGAGGAAAGCAATGCTAAAGAAGGCATAAGCCTTTACATCCATCTCCCCTTTTGTGAAAGCCTGTGTACATACTGTGGCTGCAATACCCGTATCACCAAAAATCACCGCGTTGAAGAGCCGTACATTAAAGCCCTGCTATTGGAATGGGCTTTGTATAAAAACATTTTTGGTCAAAAGCCCATCATCCGCGAGCTCCATCTTGGCGGCGGCACCCCAACTTTTTTTAGTTCAGAAAACTTAAAAATGCTAATCAGTGCTATTCTACTTCATACAGATGTTCATCCCGATGCAGTATTTAGTTTTGAAGCGCATCCCGCCAACACTACTGTTAATCATTTACAGGTATTATATGATCTTGGATTTCGCCGCCTAAGCCTGGGGATTCAGGATTTCGACCGCAGGGTGCAAGCTATTATCAATCGTCAACAAAGCTTCACACAGGTACAAACAGTTACCAGCCAGGCACGTCGCATTGGTTACATATCTGTTAATTACGATCTTATCTACGGCCTTCCGTTACAAACCTTACATGGTTTAGCCACTACCATACAACAGGTTGCCGAGCTAATGCCCGATAGGATAGCCTTTTACAGCTATGCACATGTACCATGGATAAAACCGGGCCAACGCCTTTTTACAGAAAATGATTTGCCCAATGCCGAAGCCAAAAAAAAATTACAAGAAACAGGGCGTGCCTTATTACACAGTTACGGCTACCTGGAGATAGGCATGGATCATTTCGCTTTAGCGGGCGATCAATTGTTTACTGCTATGAAAAGCGGCCACCTGTACCGCAATTTTATGGGCTACACAGATCAGCACACGCAACTATCGGTTGGGCTTGGGGTATCTGCTATCAGCGACTCAGGATATGCTTTCGCCCAGAATGTAAAAAATGTGGAGGAATACCTGCAACTTGTAAAACAAGGAGAATTACCTGTGTTTAAAGGGCACCTTTTAACGACAGATGACCTGGTGATCCGCAAACACATCCAAAACATCATGTGCAAAGGTGAAACCATATGGAACCATCACCTGGAGCCCTGCGTTTCGCTATTTGCCGGCATAGATCGTTTACAGCCCCTGGCCGATGACGGATTGATTGAACTTAATTCCTGGGGGTTAAAAGTAACGCCCTTAGGTAAAGGTTTTTTAAGAAACATTTGTATGGCGCTCGATACCCGGCTATGGGCTGATAAGCAGGCAACGCAGTTGTTCAGCATGGCTATCTAAAATGAAAAAAGAACTTGTTCAAGTTCTCCTTCCGGTATCGGCGGCAGTTTAGGTTTGGCGGGCCAGTCACCCTGGCAGACATGCAGATCGGTATGGCATACGCCACGTGCGATCACTTTTACCACTATTTAATTTTCGCCGGGCTCTTTTACCGGCATTTCTTCGATATGCAGCGCTTATCCAAATTCATGGATAACCGCTGCTTTCATTGTTTTAGGTAGCATATGTTTTGTTAGGAATATGTTGAATTATAATATAAAAACGGCAAGCATAGCCAGGTGCATAATTACACTGGCTGCAAAGAAAGATAATACGGTTCTGATACCAGAACCGCCCATGCCGGCAATGATATTGGCGAAGAACAAGATCATTGTAACACCTAATACAATAATGGGTGCATCAAAATAATACATCAAAACAGCGGGGATTGGCAAAAAAAGCACACCCTGCATCATCAGGGAAACCAGGAACCACATAGTTTTATTAGGAGCCTGGCTATCTGCTACGGCCAGCCATTTGTTCCATAAATTTGCATTGTTGCTTTGATTAGTTGTTGCTGCCCATGTTGGGGCGTTTAATTTCAAAATTGCCATGATTGATATGTTTTAATAGATCAAAGATGGTTAGGAATGCCATTTTAAACCATGATGGGGATCTATCTGCAAAATGACCTTCATCACTTTTCGCCCTTAAACGGATGGTGCAATTGATGGTAATAACGTTTAACAGCTATCCGGAAAACATCGTATATTAACGTATTAACGTATTAATCAATATTGACACAGGTATAAAGAATGCGTAAAACCTCATCAAACGAAACAGATAGGCTCCACCCAAAGCGCCGCACATAAAAAATAAAATGATTGCCGACCGCAGCTTGATCCGGGATATAAGGGCTGCACGATCATCTGGCTTTTTTTGAAGGAACTGTGCCAGCTCTATCCCCAGATCTGTAAAAGTACCTGTTAGATGTGTTGTTCTGACAACCGACCCGGAAACCATAGATACCAGCGAGTTTTGCAGGCCCATGGCAAAAAGCAAACTACCTGCAAATACTTCTTTAGCCACCAGGCTGTAGTCATAGCGGTAACCCAACAAGGCTACTGTTAATAATATGGCTATCTCGATAAAAATAGGAACAACATATGAAAAACGTTGGTTACGACCAATACGTGCTACAATTAAACCGCAGATAAAAGCACCTGCTAAAAATAAAAACATCCACAAAGCTACTACCCGCGCAGCTTTCCAATCCTGCAAGGCAATCCGTTCGGCAAACAGCGCGGCATGCGCCGTTACATTAGTAGTTAAAACGGCAAAACCTAAAAATCCGGCTGCGTTAACAAACCCCGCTGTAATACCCAGCAAAGAAGCCAGCTTAACATTATGTCTGTAAGTTCGTTTGGTGCCCAGGTGCCGTAACATATGAATATGGATTTATTAGTGACAAACACTGATGCCCGACGGTTGGATCTTCGGACTTAGGTATGGGATATCCAGATTTAACCCACGCAGTATAAACCAAAATCCAAGACAAACCATCAGGTAAGGCATGGTACGGTTAATGCGGCGGCGGATAACCGGCCCTATAAAGCCAGAGCCAATAGTGGCCAGCAGCATAAGCGGAAAGGTGCCCATTCCAAACCAAAACATATATTGCGCAGCTGATACAGGCGATGTTGTGTTAATTGCCCCAACCAAAGCCAGATAAACAAAGCCGCAAGGCAAAAACCCATTCAGTATGCCAACTATTAAATGGCCGGCTTTATGCTTAAGCGCATAATTTAATAATCGGGTAACCGGCGATAATAGTTTAGATATGCCCGGATTTTTTGAAACCCTTATTTTGAATAAACGCGATAGGCCAGCCATAATAATAAACGTGCCGCTTAAAAGGCTTACCACCTGTTGCATGCCGGCAAGCCAAAGTTGCTTTCCTAATAAACCAATCAATAACCCCAAAAAAGAATAAGTAATAACTCGACCAATATTATACAGCAGTTTATCGCTCACTATCAGCCACCATTTGGTTTGGAAGGATGGAATTGCCAGTGCAAGCGGACCACACATGCCTATGCAATGCACACTGCCAAATAAACCGATAAAGAAAGCGATACTGTTGTTGCTCATTTAATATAAATTTCCTGCTGATACAGGTAAKCCTTACGATTACTTTCCCAATTCAATACCAACTGCCACCGGCCAGTAACCATGGATTGCGCGGGAATAACTATTACCCTCCCGGCTGCACTATCTAACTTAAATTCTTTGTCCAACATTTGGTTAGATGGCCTGATAAATTTAACGGTGCCGGATGCAGGCTTAATAAAAGTTATACTAACCGTTTTGCCCGATAATTGAATTAACGGCTGGGCATGATCCTGCAGAACCAGCCGCTCCTTGTTAAAGTCCCTATCGAAATTTAGGCCCTTTTCATAATATTGGTGATCATAACCATCATCGGGCGCCATAAACATATAAACACACATGCTGATGATATACAGCATAAAAAGCACCATTCCTCCAATAATTCCTTTTCCCCAGTTCATAATATTAATCGTTTACGGGCCCTACAAAAGCGGTATTTACCGTTTGCATAACCTTGTGGTTTTGTATCAGCTGTAAGCTAATGGTTGTTTTCGCAGCATGTATCTTTGCGGCCGGAACCAGTATAAAAAAGACAGCTTTGGCTGCTGTACCTCCAATGATAGTACCCGGTGCCTGTATATATTTCACTTTCACAGCAGGATCAACCGGCTGTATGGTTATGAGTTTATTCGCCTTGGTTTTATTAATGATCTCGGCATTGTATATATTGCTGATGTAACCGCCCGGCTGTTCCTGGTAAAGCATTCCGGCGCCGCGCATAACCGTCATATTCAAATCGCTGCGACTAAATATAAAATAGCAAAGCACCGTAATTAATAAGGCGATCATAACCGTGTATGCCTTCATCCTACCGGTAAATGTGAGTTTTACCCGGTTTTGGATCATGTTTTCTGAAAAAAAGCCAACCAGGTTAACCGGCTTTTTTATTTTGATCATTACCTCGTTACATACATCAATACAGGCAGTGCAGTTGATGCATTCCATTTGTGTGCCATTGCGAATATCGATACCTGTTGGGCAAACGGATACGCACAGGCCACAATCCACACAATCGCCTTTGGAAGTGTTAAGTTCCGCATCCCTGGAAAATTTTCCACGGGGCTCACCTCGCAAATTATCATAAGCCACCACTATGGTATTTTGGTCAAGCAATACCCCCTGAAGGCGTCCGTAAGGGCATATCACCGTGCAAACCAACTCGCGCACCTGACTGTATACCAAATAAAAGAGGATAGTAAACACCCAGATACTGAAAAAACCCGACCAATGCAAGCTTACCGGTTCTGTAACGATCTTTAACAAGCCTTCGCTCCCTATCAGATAAGCTAAAAAAGTATTGGCAATCAAAAAGGAAAAAAACAGGAACAACAAATGCTTGCCCGTTTTCTTAAATATTTTCTCCTTACCCCAGGGTCTTGTATCCAATGCTCTGCGTTTTGCGGCATCCCCTTCTATCCAGAACTCTATCTTTCGAAAAACCATCTCCATAAAGATAGTTTGCGGACAGATCCAGCCGCAGAATACACGCCCGAAGACGATGGTAAACAGTACAATACAAACCAGGAAGACCAATGTAGCCAACACAAACAGGAAAATATCCTGCGGCCAAAATACCTGCCCGAGTATCACAAACTGCCGGTCTATAAAATTGAGCAACAGCAAAGGCTGCCCGCTGATTCGTATAAACGGACCAGCAAAAAAAATGACGAGGTAAAAATAGCTTACCCAGCTACGCCATTTATATAAAACACCTTTACGTAGCAGCGGGTACATCCACTTCCGTGCTCCTGTTTCCTTTCCCGCCAGTAATCCGTCCATAATTATTTGATTGAGGCCAGCTGGTTTGTTGCTGTTTCTTTAGTGCCTTGTGGCTCTTTTGCCCCGGCAGGCTTGGTTCCATGCAATGATTTTACGTAGTTGGCCACATCAGCTATTTGTGTTGGCGATAATTGTTTTTCCCAGGTAGGCATCCCTTTTGCCAGTACGCCATATTTGATGATTTTAAACAGATCATTGATCTTGCCGCCATGCAGCCAAAAATCATCTGTAAGGTTTGGTCCCACATTACCTTGCGCGTGTTCGCCGTGGCAGGCCTGGCAATTTTGTGCAAAAATCATCTGTCCCGCTTTTAATATCTCCGGATCATGAACCAGTTTTACCGTATTTTCATCTACCTGGCTGGCAGCCTTGCTCAGGTACAGTTTTTTAGCGATATCTGCTTGCGCCATTTCTGTTTTGTATTCTTCGTATTGCAACTGGCCTGTATGAAAAACATGATAATTAAGCAGGTAACCTGCCGCGAAAATGATGGAAGCATAAAACAGGTACATGAACCATCCGGGGATAGGGTTATCCAATTCCTGGATACCATCATAATCATGCGCTATCAACAATTCCTTTTCCTCTGCCATCGGCCTTAGCGAAAGCAGTTTGCTCCATACCTCTTTTTTGGGTTTTTTCGGCTTTTTAGGGGGATGCATTTCGGCGCTGACCTGTGCGTTTGTATAACCTTCGGCCTTTAAAACAAGCCTGGTGAGTACATTAAATGTGCGTACAAGTACCAGCATGGCAATAACTATCAGCAAAAGCATAGTTACTATAGCGCCATAAGCAATGTAGTTTTTTACATCATCGGGTATCAGGCTATCGCCACCCTTGGCACTTGCGGCTTGTGTTAGCCCCAACAACGGCAGTATAAAAAATAGCTTTACGTATTTCATAGCTCATTATTGGGTTGAGGTTCATTGATCCCATCATGCAATGGCATATCGCTCATGTGCGTTACATGTTCTTTACGCAGCCTCATGAGCATAATGGTTACTACAACAAAAAATAAAAAGAATATACCTAAGGAGAAAAGCAGGTACCCCTGGTTGGCGGTGATGTTTTCTGTAAATTGTTTAAACATGATCTTGTTATTTATTAGCGGTTTTGCTGGCTTTAATATCAACCCCTAAACGCTGCAGGTAAGCAATGATGGCGATGATCTCTTTATTACTTTTTACCTTAATGTGGTCTTTTGCCAGGTTATCAGAGATGCCTTTGGCTTGTTTATCCAGATCCTGGTTAGCCTTATCTTCATATCCTAATGCATACGGAACGCCTAGCGTGCGCATTGCATTTATTTTTGACCGGGTTGTTGTGGTATCCAGTTTCTGCGAGATCAGCCAATCGTAGTTAGGCATGATACTACCCGGCGACATCAGCCTTGGATCCATCAGGTGATTATAGTGCCAGGCGTTACCGTACTTTTCACCTTCCCTTGCCAGATCCGGCCCGGTACGCTTTGATCCCCATAAAAACGGGTGATCGTATACAAATTCACCGGCCTTGCTGTATTCGCCATACCGCTCGGTTTCTGAACGGAATGGCCTTACCGTTTGCGAATGACAATTAACACACCCTTCCCTGATATAAATATCACGCCCCTGTAGCTCCAACGGCGTATATGGCTTTACACTGGCTATTGTTGGGATGTTTGATTTGATGGTAAGTGTTGGCATCAACTCCACAAATGTGCCCACCAGGATCACCAGCAACGCTGCTATCATCATCTGGATAGGTTTACGTTCTAGCGTGCGGTGCCAGCTTTTTTCATTTACCACTGTATTTACAGGGGCTAATGGCATAGCCTGCGCAGCTTCATTGGCCACCAGGCTACCTTGCATCATGGTGCGGGCCAAATTATAGGCCATCACAATAACCCCCAGCAGGTACATGGCTCCGCCTGCAGAACGCATCATGTGCATGGGCAAGATCTGTAGGGTGGATTCCAAAAAGTTAGGATATTTCAGCATCCCTTCTGGCGTAAATTCTTTCAGCATCAGGCTTTGGGCAAAGCCGGCCCAATACATAGGGATAGCATAAAATAATATCCCCAGCGTACCTATCCAGAAATGGAAGGCCGATAGTTTTTTGGAGAACAATTCTGTTTTGTAGATGCGGGGAATAACCCAATACAGGATAGCGAAGGTTAAAAAACCATTCCAGCCTAATGCACCTACGTGTACGTGAGCGATGATCCAGTCGCTAAAGTGAGCGAAGCCGTTTACCTGCTTTAGCGACAACATGGGCCCTTCAAATGTGGCCATACCGTAGGCGGTTAAGCCAACTACCATAAATTTCAATACCACGTCATCACGTACCTTATCCCAGGCACCGCGCAGGGTTAATAGTCCATTGATCATACCGCCCCAGCTTGGCGCGATAAGCATAATGGAAAACGCTATACCTAACGATTGGGCCCAGCCCGGTAACGTGGTGTATAACAAATGGTGCGGGCCAGCCCAGATATAAATAAATATAAGCGCCCAAAAATGCAGGATACTTAACTTGTACGAATAAATAGGCCGGTTAGCCATTTTAGGCAGAAAGTAGTACATCATACCCAGGTAGGGCGTAGTCAGAAAAAAAGCTACGGCATTATGGCCGTACCACCATTGTACCAGCGCGTCCTGCACACCTGCGTAGATATAATAACTTTTCCAGGCAGATACCGGCAACTCCATAGCGTTAACGATATGCAAAACCGCAATGGTAACAAACGTGGCGATGTAGAACCAGATGGCAACATACAGATGCCGTTCGCGGCGTTTAAATATAGTACCAAACATATTTACGCCAAATACCACCCATATGAGCGTAATGGCAATATCAATAGGCCATTCCAGTTCGGCATATTCATGAGAAGTAGTAAAACCTAATGGTAATGTAATTACGGCAGATACTATAATAAGCTGCCATCCCCAGAAATGGAGCTTGCTCAGCCAATCGCTGTACATACGTGCTTTTAAAAGTCGCTGTAATGAATAATAAACACCCATAAAAATGGCATTACCTACAAAGGCGAAGATCACCGCGTTGGTATGCAACGGGCGGATACGGCCATAGGTGGTATATTGGTTACTCATGTTCATGCCAGGGGCATATAACTGTATGGCAATGATAAGACCTACCGTCATTCCAATGATCCCCCAGACCACGGTAGCTATACCAAAATTGCGGACGATCTTATTATCGTAGTAAAATTTTTCGGGCTGCATAGTTGTTTTTATGATATTGTAAAATTAGTTGGAGCTGCTTGGGTTAGGAATGATAAGCATTGCCTGGAAATATGATAGCGGTCACTTTTTTACAGGCGGTTCTTCATCGTCATCCAGCAGGATGCGTATAGATGGTGTATACAGATCATCGTTTTGCCCGCTGCGCTGCGCCCAGAAAAAGGCAACTAAAAATACCAGGGCCAATAACACGCTGCAGCCGATGAGGAAGTAAATAATGCTCATGCCAGTTTCCTTTTCCTGGCTGCGAAATGCGTTGCCAAACTGGTGAAGGTAATGATGGTTACCGTGCTCAGGGGCATCAGTATAGCTGCCGTTAACGGCGATAGGTTACCCGTTACCGCATAACTAAGCCCAATAAGATTATAAGTAAGCGATATCAAAAATGAAAAACGGATAATGTTAACGGTATCTTTAGAAAACCTCAGGAATGAAGGTAATTTATGGAAAGACCGGCCATCCATAATGGCATCGCTGCCCGGCGAAAAGTTGTTCACATCATCGGTTACTGCTATGCCCAGGTCGCTTTGTTTTAAAGCACCGGCATCATTGAGCCCGTCGCCCATCATCATTACCTGCCTGCCCTGCCGCTGCAATGCCTGTACAAAATCAAGCTTGCATTGCGGCGACTGGTTAAAATGCATACTTTGAGGCACTTTGAAAAACCGGGTCAGTTCTGCCCGCTCGTGATCCTGGTCGCCCGAGAGTAAATACGTGGTATAAGCAGGCTGCAATGTCTGAATATTTCCCATTCCATCCCTGTACTGGTGCGTAAATTCAAAAAAGCCCAGCAGCTCATCATCCATCATCAGGTAAACTTTGCTCGCCTGGTCTTCTATTTCCTTGTAACCTAAAACCAGTTTTGAGCTGCCTATGCGTAACCGGTGCCCGTCAATAGTAGCCTGGATACCCAGGTTAGGGATCTCGGCATACCTGCTAATTGCAAGCCTTTGCTGGTTACCCAGGTACTGGCAAATCATCCGGCTTAAGGGATGGCTTGAATTGATGCAAGTGCTGTAAATAAGCAGCTGTTCTTTTGCAGATAAAAGCCCGTCTATTTTAATTTCCTTGCTATCTCCGGTGGTAATAGTGCCGGTTTTATCAAAAACAATAGTGTCTATGGCCGCCATCTGCTCCACCACCGCCACGTTTTTGAGGTAAAAGAAATTACGGTCGAATATGGAAAGTGCAGCAGACATGGTAAATGGCGTACTTAAAGCCAGCGCACATGGGCATGCTACTATCAGCACGGCGGTAAAAGCGGCGAAGCCTCGTCTTGCATCTGTTGGCAGCCAAAATAGCAATGAGCCAAAAGCGATAACCAATAATATAATAGTGAAATACCGGCTTACCTTTTCATTGAAGGTTTGCATGCGGTTATCCTTTTGGCGGGTAAATGCCTCATTGTTCCATAGTTGGGTAAGGTAGCTCTGGTATACCGGTTTAACTACTTCCAGCTCAATGGCTTCGCCGGTTTGCCGCCCTCCGGCGTAAACTACTTCTCCCAATGTTTTCTTTACGGGTATGCTTTCGCCGGTTACAAAACTAAAATCAATCAGGGCCTCTCCTTTTAATAAAATAGCATCGGCAGGGATGATCTCGTTATGGCGAACGAGCATCCGGTGACCGGTTTTTAATTGAGCCAGCGGAATGGGTTTGTCCAGGCTATCCTCAATAACATGAACCGCTACCGGAAAAAATGACCGGTAATCCCGCTCGAAAGAGATGTGGTGGTAGGTTTTCTTCTGTACCAGTTTGCCTACCAGTAAAAAGAAAACCAACCCACAAAGCGTATCCGCGAAACCGGCGCCACTATGGGTGATAACTTCAAAACAGGTACGGATAAATAATACGGCTATACCCAATGCCAGCGGAAAATCAATGCCAAATACTTTTTTCTTCAGATTTTGCCAGGCAGCAATAAAATATCCCCGACCGCTATAAAAAACAACCGGCAGGGTAAACAGAATGTTCAGCCAGCCAAAAAAGTGTTTAAATGTAGTTTCATAATCAGATAAGCCAAAATACTCCGGGAAGCTAAGCAACATCACATTACCAAAACAAAAGCCGGCAACGGCAATCTTCTGTACAAGGTTATCCTTACTCAACCCGTTTTGCTTTTTGATGATATCCTGCAGGCTGATGAGTGGTTCGTACCCTACATCATATAACAGCTCCACCACCTGCTGTAGGCTGATCTTTCGATGATCAAAGCGGATATTCAATTGTTTTTTTAAAAAATCAACCCGGCTGTAATGAATAGCAGGGTTGATGCTGTTTAGCTGTTCCAGCAGCCAAAGACAAGAACTGCAATGGATATGCGGAATAAAAAAGGTAACAATAGTAAGCCGGGCATCAGTATAATCAACCAGTTCACCAACAATATCTGCCGAACTTAAATAATCAAAGCGTTTGTCTGTACGTGCCCTTGTAGCACCAGGATGGTCATTATAACTATAATAATTAGCCATTTTACTGGCCGACAATATCTCGAAAACGGATTTACAGCCATTACAACAGAAGTTTTTTCCCTCCATAATATAAACTGTTGTTAAACAATCGTCGCCACAATGGTAGCAGGCAATTTTCTCCATGATGGTGGGTTGGATCATCTTTTGAATTTTAATGCTCAAAGCTGCAGAATTCCGTATCTGTAAAGAGTGACCATTGATACCTCAAAATGTGACCTTCATCAATTTTACAAGCATGGATACCACATAGCTTTGAAAATTGAAACGACTGATAAAAGTCGTTTCCTCATCTATTGTTATTTATCATGAGCCATACTTTTCATATTCCCGTTTTAGGATTGGGTTATTCTATTGATACCCCGCTTAAAGTAGCCCGCTACGGTATATCATCCGTACTATCCATTGTAGACGATGAACTGATAGAACGCATGCGCGAATATCATTCGTTAGAAAATGAAAGACCTTTTATCCCTATCTTAAAAAAAGTAACAGATAGCCGGGCAAAGCGGATAACAGCCTACCTTAATTTGCTGCACAGCCTGGTTAACGCACAATTCGACTATCTGCGCAGCCAACCATTTGAAACAGGCAGTGATATTTGCCGTTATTTTGAACTATTGCCCGAAGGCTCGCAATTAAAGGCTGGTTACGACCTGATGATGGATTACCCGGAAGGCGAAAATAAAGCGTTGTTTCAACAGATCCTGCGCCGGATGATGACCGCGGGTGCTATTGATGTGAACATCATGTCTAAAGTTGACCGGATGAATTTTAGCGCAGCGGGAGATTATTTGGGGGACGAAAATACAGATGCGCAAACTGCTTTGCGTGGATTTGCCGATAGCAACCTTCGCTCCTCGGTTATTCTATCTGCCGGAATGAATCCTAAATTGTATAGTTACCTGGAAACCTTCAACGCTTTTTTTCCGGATAAAAACGGAGAGCTACAGAAAAAGATCATTTTAAAGGTAAGCGATTTTCGGTCGGCATTGATCCAGGCTAAATTTCTGGCAAAAAAGGGCCTGTGGGTGTCTGAGTTCAGGGTAGAATCGGGATTAAATTGCGGCGGACATGCCTTTGCCACAGAAGGTTACCTGTTGGGACCAATACTGGAAGAGTTTAAACAGAAACGAGCCGACATGATCACCGAATTATTTCAATTATACCAGGCGGCAATATTTCAAAAAGGCATTACATCTCCTACTCCTCCAAAACAAAAGCTAAGCGTGCAGGGAGGTATTGGCACAGCCGAAGAAAACGATTTTTTAATAAAGCGCTACCAGTTGGATGCTACCGGATGGGGCAGCCCATTCCTTTTGGTTCCTGAAGCAACAAATGTAGATGAAGAAACGCTCATGCAGCTATCAGGCGCACAGGAATCAGATTATTACCTGAGCGCCTCGTCACCCTTAGGCATTCTGTTTAATAACTTTAAACAAGCAAGCAGCGAAAACCAAAGATTAGCGCGAATTGAAGCCGGCAGGCCGGGCAGCCCCTGCACCAAAAAATACCTTTGCACCAATACCGAATTTACCGTACAACCCATTTGCACTGCCTCCAGGGAATATCAGCATTTAAAGATCAAACAGTTACAAACGCTGGAGCTGGACACTCAAGACTACCAACAGCAATATGACGCCATAACCGAAAAAATATGCCTTTGTGAGGGCCTCTGTTCATCAGCTTATATCAAATACAATATCAGCAAGCCCAAAGAAAACAAGGCAGTGGCTGTTTGCCCGGGCCCCAACCTCGCTTATTTTAACAGGACCTATTCCCTGGATGAAATGGTGAAACACATTTACGGCAAACTCGATTTGCTGGATCAGGTTAAACGGCCGCACATGTTTGTTAAAGAATTAAACCTGTATATTGATTATTTACAAACCGATGTGCAAAAACACCTGAAAGAGCTGACGGATAAGAAAATAAAACAGTTCGGCAAATTTAAAGATCAACTTATAAGCGGTATAGCATATTACAAACAACTTTTTGGCGAATTACCCGACCAGACATCAGCGCTGATGCAAGCGCTAAATGCAGACCTGGGTATCGCTGAGCATAAGCTTGACGACACGCTCATTTAACCAGGTCTATCAAATACCTTAACATAAAAAATGACACCCTCGTGTGTCATTTTTTATGTTAAGATCGTTCATCACTTTAATTATTCAGTAGTAGGGAACACCGATAAAGACACAGCAATATGACCGGCCATTTTTTCGCAATGACTACTCTTCAGCAGTTTTTTTTCTGGAAAGGACCCATCTTCTCCACCATGGCACGCGTTGCTACTTCAAAAAGAAGCAACAAGCTAATTGATGGCGCTTAAATTCTCAGAAAAACATTCCCGGTACTTTGATCTCCATATTTTGGTCACCATATCGGTCTAAATCCTATCGCCATAAGTTAAAGGTTATAAATCTCTACCTTACCATCATTTATGCTTAAAGGCAACCATAGATAGGCAGACTTTTCCAGGTCTGTTTTATTCCACACATCGCCCATGAAGATAAACTTTCCGGCTTCGCCTGCAACGGGTAATACAAATGCTCCCTGCGAAAAAAAGGTCACTTCTGCATTTAGTCCTTTACATGGATTGCCTTGTTCTATCCATGGCCCCATAATATTATCAGCAACTGCATAAGATGCCGCATTTGGCGACCAGCCCGAACAACCCGAAGTAATTAAATAGTATTTCCCATTATTTTTAAAAATAGCCGGGCTTTCCCGTTTTTTATTCTCAAATATTCTTACATATGTTGTTGTTGGCTTTAAATAATCATCGCTCAGCAGACAAATATGCATAGTATTGTTATCTTCGGATGAGTAAATCAGGTAGGCTTTACCGTCATCATCTTTATACAAAGTCATATCCCTTAGCATTTGGTCGTTTGGTTTTATGCTCCCCAAATATTGGTATGGCCCAACCGGGCTATCACTTATGGCAACACCACCCCTTGAATAGTTGTAGTCGTTCTTATCTATATGCATCCACATCACAAATTTCTTTGTATGTTCATTATAAATCACTTTAGGCCTTTCAATCACGCGGCCGGTATCCAGGTCATTGCCCAGGTCATTCACTACCGGTTTCAAGGCGATGCCCCTATATTTCCAATGTTTCAGATCTGTAGATGAATAGCAGGATATTCCGCCTGCCGGAACCCGGTAATCTTCCCAGTTCTGGCCCGGAACAAGCCAGGTTTTCCCATTTTTTATTTCGCCAAAAAGGTAATAAACACCTTGATAATACATTACACCAGGGCCATGGGCGTTAATAGGTTTCTCATCTGTATCAAATAACACCTTACCATGCACAAGGGTATCTGGCAATGATTTGACCGTGTTTGCAAAGGTTAAACTTTTGCATATTAATAATAACGTGATAAGTGTAATGTATTTCATCTTTCTTAGGTTAATATATTAACAATGTTGTAAATAAGCTAGTAAAGGGCTTAAAAAGTATCTGCATTAAAAACAGCAATACTACGCATTATTGCCATAGAACTGGTAACCGTAAAACGCAAGGCCGTGGCCGAAACTTTAGCAAACTGATCTATCCGCTTATGCCCTATGGTTTGTCCTGCTACAATGATCTTCCACTTATCATCAACTTGTGCTTCAATAGTATATTTCGAAATTTTTTGTCCATCATGCAGATCTTCCATAGTAACCACATGGTCAAATGTTTTTAATCCATTAAATTTCAGGGTTTGCACAGGCGATTTTGAATGAGATGCAGCAATTGGATTACTGAATCTACGCTTAATTTCATTACCCGTTTCCTTTGCCGCCGCAACAAGGTCGTCAGGAATCAACCCGCGTCGATCAGGAGTCAGGTTCACGATCAAGCCAGATCCACGTCCGATGGTTTCATAGTAAGCCTGCATACGCCTCGCGAGCGACTGGGTTTTACGCGGCCCATCCCACATCCAGCCACCAGTACTAAAGCTAACTGTAGTTGGGGCTATTTGCGGCCGGTAGAATTTACCTATCGGGTCACCGATATTGATATGATCCCATCTGTAGGTTTTACTAACCGAATATCTGGTACCATCAACGGTGTTCAGCGCGTTCCAAAGCGGGTAACCAGCTTTACCATTCTCATTACCAACATGTTCTATATCCGGCCCTAAAAAAAGGCATTTAGGTTGAAGCCCATGCGCATATTTGGTCAGCGCTGCATAAAACGCTCTTAATTTACCGCCGCGAGGTACAGAATCAATTGCATCTGAACGGCCAAAATGATCGTCCCAGATAAAAACAAGAGGGCCATAATTAGTCATCAATTCGCGGATTTGCTCTTTCTCTTTCTGCAAGGCCTTTTTATATAGCTCCGAATCATCAAATTTATCTAGCCTTCCTGTTTCTCCGTCTTTATACCCTGGTTGGCCGGCTTCCCAATGTGAATCTATCCAGGGGGCAGTATATAAACCAACCTTCAACCCGTGTTTTCTGCATGCATTTACAAACTCTCTTACGATATCGCCTTTACCGTTTTTGTAAGGACTCGACGCTACACTGTAATTTGTAGTTTGCGTCGGCCACAAACAAAAGCCCTGCTCATGCCTGGCTGTAAGCACCATATAGGTTGCGCCCATTGCTTTAGCGGCCAGCACCCATTGCTCCGGGTTCAGCGCAGTTGGGTTAAATGCTGATGCCGGTGTACTGCCCTGCTGTGCATCCCGAGCGGCATATGTGTCAATACTGTAATGAATAAAAACTCCAAGTTCAAGATCCTGAAATTCAAGTTGCCGGGAAGTAGGCCGCGCCAATACAGGTGACTGTGCCTCCCCCCGCGTGGAAGAAAACAACATTAGTATTAGCAACATGATTGTCATAAATATTCTTGCCATTCTTTTATTTCTTATTTAAAGCATGCTCATTAGTAACATACAAAACCGTTTTAAATCATTTTTTTTAACTAAAGCCCGTTGATGTTGACAGGCGACTGTGCCAAGACAAAAGATGGAATCGCCAGGAGGGCGATTYCATCAAAATCATTCTAAACTTTTTACTTTCTCGCATTCTAACACTAACAATTGGAGTCGGTTAGGAATTTTAGAGGTTGACGGATTATTAATTTCCTAAGTTCGGATTTAACTGTAGGTCACCGGATGGGATAGGCAAATAGTATTGCGGCGTTCCAATTGGAGCATTTTCTGACGGATCTCTGTTAGCAATAACCTGGGTTAACAGCTGCAAACGGGTTATATCAAACCACCTGGTATATTCGCCCGCAAATTCCCACGCCCTTTCACTGATTACCGCTTTTACAAAATCTGTACCTGATAGGCCAATCAAAGGAGTTAAACCAGCACGGGCACGTATGGCGTTAACACTTGCGTAAGCCTGATCATTAACAGCGCCACTCCTGGCCTGTGCTTCGGCATATATCAATAAAACATGTGCATACCGCATCATTTGAACGGTAGCACTTGAGCCGTCGGTACTGCCCTCAACAGGAGCCCTGAACTTCTCATAATAGGGGTGTTTTACCGCATCACTCTGCCAAGGTATAGTTGTACCATCAGATTTTTTAATAACCGTATGGAAAGTGGCACTCTTTCTTGGTCCGGCAGGGAAATCAACAAAAAATTTGATTTCTGCAAAAAAATCATCCCAACCATTTTCTTCGCCAGGCATTGCAGAAGAACCATAAAGTGCATTTGAATTAAACCAGTTACAGGTACCGCAATTATGAATGGCAAAAACCTCTTCTGATGTTGTTGTTCCTAACCGGGTGTTCTGCCATAATGTGTTTATATCGGCTACCAGATCGAAACCGTAGGCAGCTTTATTGTCAATTACCTCTTTGGCTTTAGCAGCAGCCAGCGCGTATTTTGCATTATCGTTAACAGGCCAGCCGCCTTCTGTAAGGTAAACATCTGCAAGCAACGCTGATGCCGCGCCTTTGGAAGCCCTGCCGGCATCCAGCTTTTTATTCTGCATCAGTTTTTCGGCATTCAGCAAATCGCTTTCAATCAGTTTATATACTTCGGCTGGAGCAGATGTTCCGACCTTTAAAACCTCYGGGCTATAAACTTCTGAAGTTATCAGCGGAATTTTTCCCCATAACCTAACAAGCCAATAATAATCAAGCGCGCGAAGATAATAAGCTTCGCCCAGGATTTGATTGATAGCGGCAGCGTCGCCTGCGGTTGATTTATAATTGTTGATAATGTTATTGGAGCCTTGTATTGATTTGTAACATCCGTTCCAAATATTGAGCATCCTGCCGTTAAGATTGGAAACATGGTATTGATCAAATTCTCTTAGGTCGGCCTTGTTGCTGGCCGCGTGAGTAGTAAGGTCATCAGATCCCATTAACACGGCAACAACTGCTGCAGTAGTAAACCCGTTTATCCAGGTGGTTGATAATGGTTTATAAGCGCCTACCAATGCTGCATTTAAACCGGCCACGGTACTTAATGCCTGTGATCCTACTACCTGGCCTCTGGGGTCTTCATTCAGTGCTTTTTTACAGCCCACCACCGATAGGATCATTAATATAATTAAAATCTTTTTCATAATTTATCTTTTCAATAAGTTTAAAACTTCAATACCGCACCTACGTTAAATGTCTTCGAATTTGGATAAGAGCCAAAATCAATGCTTTGGGTAACATCCGAGCCCGAACCCGCGTTAGTTGACTCCGGATCAAATCCTTTATATTTGGTTATGGTAAACAGGTTGGTTGCACCTACAAATAGCTTTAGATCAACATTTTTGATGGTTCCTTTTGGCAGGTGATAAGAAATATTTAAGTTCTTCAGCCTCACAAAATTTCCGTTTTCGAGAAAGCGGCTCGATTCAAAATAATCTTTATTGGTTGAGCTGAATGCCGGTATGTTTGAGCTTTCATTGATACCCGGCTGGTACCTGTTCAAAACCCCTACATTAGTAGCTTGCTTGGCATCTGCATTAGCGGTTATAGAACTGGCATAAGAGTAATCCAGCTTACTAAAGCCCAATAACGACTGAACAAATACGTTTACCGAGAAATCGCCATAAGTAAAGGTATTATTCCAACCCAGCGATTGTTTAGGCGTACCGTTCCCTATAATCTGGAAATCACTACCGTTTATGGCGTTGTCCCCATTTAAATCCTGGTAGTGCGAATCGCCTGGCTTATTGCCATATTTTGCTGCTTCAGCTGTTCCATTGGGTTTCCAGGTTCCCAAATATTTCAGTCCCCAGTATGAGCCCAGCGCATAGCCAGGTTTAATTATAAATTCGGGCTGGGTAGACAGGCCCGCCCCCGCGTTTGGTACGTTTTTGTCTGAAAATACACTGGCTAATGTACCTAAGCTTTTAACCAGATTTTTTTGAAACGTTATATTAAATGAGCTGGACCATGTAAACTTACCCGATTGAACAGGCGTGCCTCCAATGTTAAACTCAAGCCCGCTGTTTTTCATTTTCCCAACATTACTAATAATGTTTCCCCCACCTGCATATGCCGGCAACGGAAGGGATAAAAGCAAATCCCTGGTATTCTTAACATACGCATCAGCTGTAAAATTTAACCTGCTGTTAAACAGCGACAAGTCTAAACCCAGGTCTTCTGCCTGCGTTGTTTCCCATTTCAGGAAAGGGTTGGCTGCGTTACCAAGTACAATCCCCGAAGAAACCGACGTATTGTTAAAACTGTTAGCTGCCGAAAAAGCATCGCTAAGGTAAGTTGAAAGCGTGGCGTATGGATTAATAGCCTGGCTACCGGTTAAGCCCCAGCTGCCCCTGATTTTGAATGTATCAAAAAGATTGAGTTTTTTAATGAATGGTTCTTCAGAAAGTTTCCAGCCTAAGGCAACTGATGGGAAGGTACTTTCCTGGTTGGAGGGCTGAAACTTTGAAGACCCATCCCTCCTGACTGAAACGGTTAGCAAATATTTGTCTTTAAAGGCATAGTTTACCCGGCCCAAATAAGAAATTAAAGCTGACCCTGAATAAGCAGAACCGGCCGACTGTGTAGTGGATAAGGCAAGATTATCATAGCCCAGGTTAGCAAATGTAAGGCTATTGGCATTTGCGCTAAACCCTGTTGAAGTATATTTCTGCTGCTCAAATACCGCGGTCACGTTTAAGCTGTGCACATTGTTGAAAAGGTGCGAATAGTTTAAAGTATTGGTGTTTTGCAAATTGAACAATTCTGTAGATGTGCGGCTGGCGTTTGGAACATTATTGGTAATAGTTGGCCCGGAATAGTTTTTGCCTTGAATATTCTGATAATCTACACCAAAGCTTACGTCCAACGAAAGGTCCTTGAAAAAATGGTAATTTGCACCTCCGTTTAAGGTTACATTGGAGTTGTCGACGATATTTTCTGCGTCATTTGCCAAAGCAACCGGATTATAACGAATAGAGCCCAATGGATCTACAAGGGTATATGTTCCGGCAGCGGTCCTTACAGGTGTAGTTGGCGCCCATGCCAAAGCCTGGTTAACAGAGCCGCCGGTACCTTCATTACCTGTGTTCAGGGTTTCTCTTCGTATGGCCGAGATATTGAGCCGTGTAGTTAGTTTATCCGAAAACTGTGTATTAATGTTGGATCTGAGAGCATACCGCTTAAAGTTTGAATTAATGACAATACCATCCTGGTTAAGATAATCACCGGAAATAAAGTATGATGATTTATTATTACCACCAGAATAGCTTAATTTATATTCCTGCCCGGGCGCATTCCTGAAAACCAAATCCTGCCAATTAGTTCCGCCAGTGGTTTTGAAATTATCTATTTGTGCCGGGGTAAAAAAAGGTGATATACCAAGAGCCGCATTGCGGGCATTTACCGTGGTAGCAAAATCAGCTGCGCTTAGCAGATCCATTTTCTTGATAACCTTTGATGAATAAAAAACAGGTGTAAGGGTTATTTCCTGTTTTTGCGAATTTCCTTTTTTTGTGGTTATCAAAACAACGCCGTTTGCTCCCCTGCTACCGTATATTGCTGTGCTCGACGCGTCTTTCAAAACTTCAATATTAGCGACGTCATCAGGATTTAGGCTATTGAAATCGCCGCCTATAAAACCATCAATAACGTAAAGCGGATTGTTATCCCCAAGTATAGAATTGGACCCCCTCACCCTGATCTTAACATCACCACCGGGCGCGCCGGAATTGCTAACCACCTGCACCCCTGCAACCCTGCCCTGTAAGGCCTGGTCAATACGGGTAACCGGCTGATCCTTAAAATCTTTGGATGACAGGCTGGACAGTGAACCGGTTACATCAGATTTCTTCTGGGTACCATAGCCAACAACTACAACCTCGCTAAGCTTACCCAAAATTTCGTGCAGGGTGATGGCAACAAATGGTTCTTTAGCCTTTGCAGTGAATACATAAGACTGATATCCGATAAATGCAATCTCTATTTTATCCCCCTCGTTCGCCGTTATTGCAAATTCGCCATTGGCATTGGCTCCCGTATGGGTATTAGCGGTTTTATTGGTAACTGTTGCGCCGCTTAATGGCCTGCCCAATGAATCTACAATCTTTCCCGAAACATCTATTTTTATTAAAACACTCGTTTTCGGTTGATTATCTTGCAAAATCTCCTTCCTGGTTATGACAATATTATTTTTGACGAACTTATAAGTTAGAGGTAGGTCCTTTAAACTTGCCTTCACTGCATCTTCTACTGAAGCGTCCTTTAGCTGAACCGTGATTTGTATATTTGGCAAATCCTTGCTGTCATAAAAAAAAGTGTAGCCACTTTGTTGTTCAATAACATGTAAAACCTTTTTAACTGAGGTGTTTTTTTCGTTCAGCGTTATTCTCTGTCCAAATCCTTTTGCACTTACCTGTGCAAGAGCTATGATGAGGATGAACGTGGTTAGTTTCATAATCAATAGCAATTTATGTGGCAGCCATAGGGACGGCACACCACGTTTTAAAGCATTTAATTTCATACTTTTGTAATGTTTTGGGTTAATACGTAAAAAATAGACTCTAATTTGTTTTTATCTTTCCGCTATCCGGCGGATAGAAAGGGTTAACTCAAACTTGCCGGACGGTGGGCCAACACTTTCCGGCTTATTTTTTTAACCCCTGATTAATCATTCGTGTAAAATTGCTTTCATTTTTCTGGTTTAATCGGTTTATTAATTGGTTTATTGGGTAGCAGTATCTTATTAGGCCTTTATGGGGTAACAATAATTTTCTTATCCTCAAGCCTGAAGTTTATTCTTGTGAACTTTAAAATATCAAGTACCTCTGAAGCACTAATGTTTCGATGGATTTTTCCTGTAAATGTTCGGGTTGGAATTTTCCCTTCATATTCAATTTTTACTTCGTATGCTCTCGCCACCTGTCTCATAACTTCTCTCAGGTCGGTCTGATCATAACTAAATAATCCATTTTTCCAGGCAATGGCTTGTTCTACATCTGCACCACTGTTTATTTTAATGTTGTTTGAATCAAATCTAATTTGGGCTTGCTGTCCTGGTGTAAGCAGCGTAGCCTGATCAGCCTTACTTATTTTTATACTTCCTTCCAATAGTGTCGTTCTCATTTGCGCCTCATCAGCGTATGCATTGATATTAAAGTGCGTGCCGAGCACCTGAACGGTTTGTCCTTGGGTAGTCACGGAGAACGGCTTAGCTTTATTATGGGCAACTTCAAAATACACTTCGCCGGTAACTTCCACTTTTCTATCCTTGCCTGTGAACGCAACCGGATAAGTTATAGACGAAGCCGAGTTTAACCATACTTTCGTACCATCAGATAACTGAAGCGAATATTGTCCGCCACCGGTAGTCATTGTATTGTAAATAGGGGAATTATCGTTTGGGTTGTTTTGTTGATTTGCAGAATAAGTAACTATTCCGTTATTGGCTTGACGAATTACCATATTTTTTTGTTGGGCCAACTGACCATTATGTTTTGAGTCAAGTACTATCTGCTGGCCTCCGGAAAGTGTCAGTGTAGCCTTGTTACCTATTGGTGCAATATCATTGTGCTGAATATGTACTATTTGTTGGGGTTTAGGCTGATGCAATAACAGATAGCCCCCAAAAGATAGCGCTAAAGTGATGGATGCAGCTACAGCAATTCGCGGCCAAATATTTATTTTTTTAACCAGCTTTATTTCTGAATCTATAAAATGATCAATATTCAATTTCATTGATGATTTTAACCGGTCCTTTTGCTTTTCATCCAATAAAGCAATCACATCTACATCTGCCATAAAAAAGTTGTAATAGGCATGGAGAAAGTTTTCTTCTTCCTTGGTTGCATTGCCTTCAAGGTAGTTAGTAAGAATTACTAAAAACAGCTCTTTTGTCATCGGTTTATAAATATTGGTATATACATGAGACATTAAGTAAGAAAAATCCCACATGGAAAAAAAATATTTTTTATCCCCTTTTGATGTTTCTGTTTTTTGAGGCTGGAGCGCCAATAAACAGAAAACTCACATCACTTTATAGGTTATCAAACAAAGGAAACTCTTAGCAATTAACGGAGTGAAATAAAAAGAATGGCAATAGATGCCAGTGAACTTCTGAGCAGAGTTAAAGCTCTTGTAAGTTGATTTTGCACAGTTTTTCGGGAAATATTAAGTTGTTGGGCAATTTCAAGGGTCGACAAATCCTCGTGGAAACGCATTTCATATATTAGTTTCTGAGCAGGCGCCATGGATTTAACCAGCAACTCATAGGAGTTGACCAGTTCTTTTTGTAATATTAATGCATCAGCTTCGGAACAGAATGCCCTTGCCTCCAGAACTAAATCAGAAATACAAATAAACCGACTCTCTTTTTTCAGGAACCTGAATATATTATTGCGGACAGCGCTAAACAAATAGGCTTCAAGATTTTCGATGAGATTTGTTTCACGATGGGTCCATAGGTAGATAAACACTTCCTGGGTAATATCTTTTGCGACATCAGCATCGTTTAGTTTTTTAAATGCCTGAGAATATACAGTATCCCAATGTCTGTCATACAGTTCAGTAAACGCCGTTCTGTCGCTTCCTCTTACTAAAACGAGCAATTCCTTATCAGTATATCCATCATATCCGGACATTGGGCTTCTTTAAATTAGGGTTAAATTGGTTTTGAATTAATATTAAAGCTACGCAATTGTAACGAAAATGTTATAATAATTTACACCTTGTAACTATTTATGTATAGCAATCAAAAGTTAACTCATCCTTTTCCCCGCTATGGCAGTTCAAAATAGCGCCAAAACAAAAATGATATTTTACCCCAAAGTTGGTTTTACCAGTTTAATTTAATTAAGGATACACCTTGTCGTGGTAATGAAATATCCATTACCAGGTTTCCATTATTACTTCTCAACCTTAGGGGCTTACCCAGTGTTTGGAGTTGTCCGGCTGTTTCTAATTCAGCTACCTGGGCTGGTGTGGGCGTTTGTGGAGACCCCATTTTTTTCCATAATTCGTAGGAATTACTGTGCTCGTTGTCAATACGGTAATGTGTTACGGTAACTGTTTTTGCCGGTAGATGGTTAATTGATAATTTTATTGGTTCGGGCGATCCCTGTTTATCTTCATCATGGTAGTTCCAGATCATTACAGATGCTGACCTGGGATCATGCGAAGCCAATACACCAATATCGGTTTGCTGCCGGATGCTGGAATCCAAAACTGTTTTCAGCGGATACATATGGTTACTTAAAGCGGTTACCCGTTGCCCCGTCATCTTGCCAAACATCCGGAACACATTGAGCACGGGTTTATCTACACCATTTGTAGCTAAATCACGAAATCCATAAAACCAGGGCTGGTTCTCAAACTCAAACGACCAGGAAACAGCACCCATAAAGTTAATACCAACTAAATCAGCCAGCAGGTATTTACGGGCAAAGGAAGCCGCAGTATAGCTGGAGTACATGGTGCCATTACGGTAAGCGTTGGATGGATTGGTAGCCATACCGCAGGCAGCGCAGCCTTCGGGGTCAGATTCGCCTATAACTATCGGCACATTTTTGGTTTGCGGGTACGATGCCACAATTTTAAATCCTTCGGCAATATCACGCAACTGAGGGGCCATATTCATCCACACGCGGCCATTTGTTATTGCCGGCTGCCCTTTGGCATGAAATGATATCACTTCCAGCGGCGAACCTATTTTGCCGGTGGCATAATTGGTATCGGCTACACAATGTTCAATAAAGGCTTTCAAAAACTTCATCCCGCTTTGGCTCGATCCTCCGGCTATTTCTGGTCCGCCTATTTTGGCGGTTGGTAAGGCTCTTTTAAGGCCATGGGCAGCATAATCATACATCTTAAAAAATTCGGGCATGGTGCCTTTCCAGTAGCCTATATTTGGTTCGTTCCATACTTCCCAGTACCAGCTTTCTACCTCTTTTTTCCCATACCTTTCAACCGAATGTTTTACCCATTGGTATATCAGCTCTTCCCATTTATTATAATCATTGGGTGGGTAGGTCCAGCCGGTATAAACATCATTATAATTGTCTCCAGGTTTCCAATAGTGCCGGTAAGGTTTCGGATGCGTTGACAATGCCTCGGGCATAAAACCAATTTGGGCATATGGTTTAATCCCCAGTTTAATATAAGTGTCAAATATACTATCTACCAGGTGCCAGTTATAAACAGGCTTGCCGTTTGCATCTTCGGTATAAGCATTGGTCGATCCCCATTTCAGGGCCGCGGTACCATCGCCCGTAGTAAGCAGGTTATGTACCCGCAAATGAATGGGTACAGGGCTTAAGGCTGCCAGTTCAGTAAGCAGTTTCCTGCCATCCTTCATATAGGTATAATTAGGTTCATCGTGACCAAACCAGGCCCAAATTGGTTTCATTGGGGCTATAGGCTTCGATAGATCTACTGCTATTTGTGTCGGTTCATTTGAAATATGCTGAGCAACAGCCCGGCTGTATAAAGCCAATATCATTAATAAAACCTTCAAACTGTTGCTCAATAGCTTTTTCATATTTAATTATTGTTTTTTGTTTATTTTATCTTTTGTCCAATCATCTAACTTTATACTTATGGCATGTTCGGTTGCGCAATATTCACCCGTTACCGTTGGAAGCGCTAAACGGGCAAGATCGCAATGGCCCGCGATCTTGCCCGTTTTCAGGAACATCATACTTAGTTAAGCCGACGGCTCAAATTAACTATTTTTTGTTGGTAAGCTACTGGTGTTATTTTATTTAAATGTCGGTCATTATTTAAAATCTGCGCCGGTAGTTGTCAATTTCCACTGTTCCAATTCAGCAGACATTGCAGCCAGTTTTTCCGAAGCCCTGTTATAGGCATCATTCCCCAGAAACAAGTGCATCGGCGGCTCCGGAGTTTCGGCTAATTCGATAAATATTTCCGCTGCGCGATCGGGGYCCCCTGCCTGCTGCCCATTCATAGACAGGTAACGATCCTGCGTGCTTTTTACGGCTTCATAACCTTCTATTTTACTATCGGTTAGGGCAAGTGAGTTTTTGGTTAAAAAGCCTGTGCGGAAGCCTGATGGTTCTGCAACGGTAACCTTTATTCCAAATTCTTTAACATCCAGTGCAATCACTTCGGAAAAAGCAGCCACCGCAGCTTTGGTGGCCGAATAAACAGACCAGCCGGGAGCACCCACAAAACCAGCCACCGAACCGATATTTATAATATAGCCTGATTTTTGACTGCGCATTACCGGCAGAACACTTTTTACCACATTTATGGTTGCAAGTACGTTAACATTAAAAATGTTCCGGATCTCCTGTTCAGCTATTTCTTCCACTGTTCCGGCCATTCCGTAGCCGGCATTGTTAACTACCACATCAATCCGTCCAAATGCAGCCAGCGTTTGCTGTATAGATTCATCAATACAATCCGGGTTATTTAAATCGACAGCCAACGCAAGAAAACGCTCCCTGTCTATCAGCCCAACCGCCTGGCCCAATGTTCGCGCATCCCGGGAAGTTGCTGCAACACGGTAGCCCTGAGCAAGCAGTTTTTTTACAAGGGTTAGCCCCAATCCCTGGGAGGCCCCTGTTACATACCATACTTTTGAATTGTTCATCACATTATGCTTTTAAATGGTCAAAATATGCTTTGGTTTCTTCGATTATGGATTTCATCAGTTCAGCGGCTTTTGTATGTTTCAGCACCGGCGCTATCTGTCCGCCCCAGAACAGAATCATATCCCATTTTTCCTGTTCTATAGCTGCTTTTCTTAAATGCGACATAAACTGTGTTTGCAGCGGGAAGGGAAGAAAACCTTTTTCCTTATGCACCAGGTCTTTTGCAATGCGGCTGGTTATTCCTCTGCCAAGCCTCCCGGTAAATGCCCGAGATAAGGTAGTGTACTTAGCCGCATCTGAAAACAACATTTGCCGGTGAATTGCTGTGGCATTTGATTCGTCAGTCGCCAGGAAAGCGGTGCCAATCTGCACGGCATCGGCGCCAAGCGCCAATGCTGCGGCAACACCTTTTCCATTAGCAATACCACCTGCGGCTATAACCGGGGTTTTTACTTTTTCTTTTATCAGCTGGAGCAATACAAAAGTCCCGTTAGTAGATGATTCTGCCGGTGCCAGGAATGATGGGCGATGCCCTCCCGCTTCAAACCCTGAAGCAATAATGAGGTCAACCCCTGCAGATTCCAGCGCTATGGCTTCATCCAGTGTAGTTGCGGCTCCTACGGTAACAATACCAAGCCTGCGGCATTGTTCAAGAATATCTGCAGATGGAATACCAAACACAAAGCTAAATACCGGTGGCCTCTGGTGCAGGATCACTTCTACCTGGTTTTCAAAACGGGATGTAAACACAGCAGGTTTTTCGGGCAGGGCAATTCCAAGCTCATCAAAATAAGGCTTGAATAACGTTTGGGCCTGTTTAAACTGCTCGTCTGAAACCGTACCATCCACAGCATCTGTATCCGAAACCCACAAATTAATATTGTAAGCCTTGTTGGTTGCCGCTTTGATCTGCTTATCTACTTCGATTATCTCCTGCGGGCTTAGTGTATAAGCCCCGTAACCCCCAAGTCCGCCGGCGTTAGATACTGTTGATACCAGATCAACAGATGACAGGTTGCCGCCGAACGGCCCTTGCAGGATAGGATATTGAATGCCCAGTATTTGGGATGCTTTTGTTTGGTACCACATAACATTAAAATTTATTCCGCCACGTCTGCAATCATTTTATTAACAATCAACCAGCGGTTATCTATTTTGTGAAATGACAGGAACTCATCATAATTAAACTCGTACATTTTAACATGTACCGTGGCAACAGCTATAGAGTTGACCACGTTGATAGCAATGATTGTTCCCTTAAAAGGTTTGCCCGAATCTTTCGGGCTTTGACGGTGAGCAACACCATCAAGATACTGATCGAGCGTTTTGGCATAAGGCTGCCCCTTAACATCCCCGAACAATAAAGTACCGGGATTGTAAATCTGTTTCAGTGTACTAATATCGCCTTCGTAGATACCTTTGAAGTAATAATTTTCGAGCACCTGGGTGATGGCTAATGAATCTTGCTGATTAGTTTCCATTTTCTTTGAATTTTGCGCTTTTAATACCAGCAAAGTGCATGACAAAAAAGCGGTCAATAAAAGCGTTTTCATATTAATTCAAGTTGTGCCCGGCTCCTATACCACCATCTACGTTGATAATAGCGCCGGTAATAAAGTTACTCTTGGCAACGGTATAAACCATTTCTGCGATGTCTTCTACTTCGCCAATGCGGTTTAGCAAATGTAAACCTGCAGCTTGATTGGCGTTATCACCATGCATTGGGGTACGGATGGTGCCGGGCGCAATCGTATTCACCCTGATGTTATCTTTACCAAACTCAGCTGCCAGTTGTATGGTAAGCGCATGTATAGCACCCTTTGATGCCATTTGTGCAGTAATGGGCACTCCGCCCAGGCCGTGATTGACTAAAGGCGTGCCGATATTGATCACTACACCATCATGCTGTTTCAGCATCTGAGGGATAATGGCCTGGGTGGTGAAGTAAGTTCCCTTCAGGTTTGTATTCAGAAAGCGGTCGAGATAAGCTTCGTCTACTTCAAGAAATGGTTTGGTTTCAAATATTCCTGCGTTGTTTACCAGTACATCTGCCGAGCCAAATTTTTCTATGGCGGTTGCTAAAAGTTGCTTGCCTGTGCTTTTGTCAGCAACATTACCTGTTACCATAGCCAGGTTTTCGCCCCCACCCAGTTCCTGGTAAGTTTGTTCTAATTTTTCGGCAGTTGACGAATTGATCACTACATTGTCGCCGTTTGCTAAAAAATGGCGGGCTATTTCTTTACCGATGCCAGATGAGGCACCGGTAACTATTATTGTTTGCTTCTTCATTATATTATTTTCTATCAGCAGTTATACCTTTTTCTCTCAGCACAGATACCTGTTCCCCTGCATGGCCCCAATTGTCCAGGTCAACTTCCTGGATTACCACAAAGGTTAATTGCGGGTCTTTATTCAATACATCACTCAACAGGTCGGTAACCCCTTTTATCAGTTGCTGTTTTTGTTCTCTTGTAACTCCTTCACGGGTTACTTCAATTTTTACGTATGGCATGGCTTTAATTTTTATGCTAAAACTGCTTATCAGGCAGCTTTAGCGGTTACACTTACATTCAGTTCAAAATCATTATAAATCAGCGTATCGCCCAGATCCTTAAAGAAATTACCCGAGCGGAATTTTATTCCATATTTAGTACGGTCAATTACCAGCTTTCCGGTAGTAGCCACCAAGTCGCCATTTACATTGATCGCTGCATCAAAACCAACAGGATGTGTAATGCCTTTGATGGTCAGATTGCCTTCAACGTGGTTGCCTGAAACTGAAGTAATTTGCAAAGTTGCTTCCGGATATTTTTCAATAGAGAAAAAATCATCAGAGGCCAGGTGACCGGCGAATTGTGCATTGGTTGCAGGGTCGGTTACATCCAGTATTTTGATAGAGGTGGTATCGATAATGAATTTACCGCCGGTAAGTTTACCTGCATTCAAAATAAGTTCACCTTCTTTAACGGCGATGGTACCATTGTGTGCTCCGGTTACCTTTCTGCCCACCCAGTCGATATTGCTTTGGGTGCTTACGATTTCAAATTTTTGAGTTTCCATTTTATTTATGTTTTTAATTACACAACAAAGTACGGCAGGAAATTTCAGGTGGCTGCGTGACCTACATCACATTTGAAATGAGTTAATATTTATGTGATGTACATCACTTTTCAGGTATTGTAAAGCCGGCTAAGGGTTTCTCTTGAAACACCTAAGTATGCAGCAATCAGGTTTTTAGGCACAATATTATACAGTTCGGGATACAGTTTCAAAAGCTCTTCGTATCTGTATTTCACATTATTATTCATGAACGACAGCAGCCTTTTTTGAGCCGCAACGTATCCTTTATTGGTCCTCCACCTAAAAAAATGCTCAACATCGTGAAGTTCCTTACATAACTTTTCCCTATCTCCATTGCTAAGGCAAAGTATTTCGGCATTGGTAATGCAGTCTACGTTGATGGTAGCTTTGGTATTATTATATAATGCATTGTAATCTGATGCCCACCAGTTGGGCATGGCAAACTGCAGAATGAACATTTTAAGATCATCGTTGATAAAGAAGGATTTTAAACAGCCGGAGATCACGAAGTATTCACAATCTACCTTATCGCCCTCGGTAATAATCGCCTGTCCTTTTTGAAAGCTCAGTTTTTTAAAATGCGAAAAGAAATAATCAAACTGCACATCAGTTAACATGGCTATTTTAGCTACATGAGCTTTTAAGATTTCTTTGGCTTCCATTGGATGGTTTCAACTAATATCACCAACAATTTTGAAATTAAAAAATTCTTATAAGAAAAACGTTGAATATCAACGCTGTCCCACTCAATCCTCAGCTGCAATCGTGGAAATTCATTCTATTTGATTGGGTTGATGAGCGTGTGGCACCGGCTTTAACAATCGGTCATTTTACTTAACATTATTTAACATATCATTCATTTGGTGTTTTGAATTAGCTTTCGTTAATTTATAAACGTAATGTTAATATTGTTATCCCCAACAAAAATTTATAAGCTATCGCTTATAAGCTTGTCTATTTTCTTTTTACCAGCAGTGGTCTCCGCGCAAAATCTTTTCCTGGAAAAGGTAGATTTATGTAGTAGTGAAAATTATTGCATGGATTGCGGCAGCCCGAAAGCTACCTGTTCTCAGTTTACGCTTGATCAGATATCCGACAAAATAAATCGTAAATACGTATTTAAAGATGCTAATGGGTCGGTAACGTTCCAGGTTTTAGTTGAACCCTCGGGGTTTAGCTGTGTGCTTAGCCACACCGATATTACCAATAGCCCATTAACCGCCGATTTGATCCGGCTCCTGAACGGAAGTATCTGGAAACCAGCTATTGAAAACGGCAAACGTGTATCTGCATCTGTGAATGTGATTTTTCATATCGCGAATGGCAGAATATCAAGCCAGATGCAAAGAATGGACCTGGCTCAATTAGCGCCGCCCGGCAATCCTGTTGTTTATAACAAAAACGTTCTTTATACTAATCCATCATTAAAAAATTATGAATTCACCGTGTGGACTAAGTATAATTCACCGCTACCGGATAATGTCAGCCAGGCTGCTGCTATAGACAAAGCCGATGTTTTATGGTATGCTACTGCCAGGGGATTTACCCGGTTTGATGGTACAAACTTTAATCCGGTTAATGAATATAACTCGCCATTTACTTCCGAAACGGCCGTGCAGGATATGACTATTGACAAAGACAATAACAAGTGGGTTTATATTAACAATGGGATATATAAATGTACCGATGCGGGCTGGCAGGTATATGATTTTAAAAAGTTTATAAAATCGGGGGTTACTCATATCCTAAATAGTCGTAACGGCGAGCTTCTTTTTACCACTAAAGATGGCATGGTGGTGGTAAGAAAGGATAAGGTAGTAGTATTAAATAAAAAAACGATACCGCTGCTCCCCTCAAGCAATGTATATTACGCTTATGTTGATAACCAGAAACGTTTATGGATAGGTACATCAAAAGGCAACATCATGATTGACAGGAACCTGCTGCCAACCACATTTAATACATCTGATACACCTTTAAAAAACGCCTGCATTTCTGGCGCGGCCGAAGATGAAAACGGCAATCTTTACTTTTCGCTGATTAGCTACAATAAAGCCGGTGGCGATGATGACAAAGAGGGAATAGCGGTGCTAAAAGCTGACGGCACCTGGCTTCATTTAAACGATAAAAATTCCGGAATTCCCTCCAACCATGTCAACACTATATTGTATGATAAGTTTGAACGCGTTTTGTGGATCGGTACAGATCAATCGGGCCTGGTAAGGTTTAATTTGAACGGTGGCTGGGAAAACTATCACAACAACAACTCCCCTGCGCCCGGTCATACAATTTATCAATTGGTTCAGGATTCAAAAGGTGTTATTTATGCCACCACGGCTAACGGCTTGCTCATGATCAGGAGAAAATAAAGCGTTTGGTCTGAGTTTTTCGCTATGGGGATGTATCCATATACCAACCTATAGCTTCTATTTTCATGTTTTTTTTATTTTTTTTGTTTAACTGTTGTTTTAACAATTAAAATATCTATATATTAGCTTTGCATTGGAGCCCATTCTATGCAGATATAACCAATTATATAGTATTTCATGGAAATTTTGGACGACAATCAAATTGTTGAGCAATTAAAACAGGGTAACCAGGAGGCCTTCAAATTACTCTTCAAAAAATACTACAAGCTGCTCAACGTATCAGCTTTTTATATTTTGCGGGATGAAATGGAGGCCGAAGATACCGTGCAAAATCTGTTTCTCGATTTTTGGGAGAGGCAATTATATAAAAACATCAACTCCTCATTAAACGCTTATTTAAAAACAGCCATCCGTAACAGGTGTTTGAAAAGGGTTGAAAAGGGAACGCAAATCCAAAAGAAATTAGTTGACTATCAATACACACTTACAGAAATAGAAGAGGCAGAACAAGTACCTGCACAGGAAATTTATACAGAAAAAGTTTTGGCAAACCTTTCTATACAGCGATTGCAAGCCTTTACATTAGTTCATTACCAAAACAAAAAATATAAAGAAGCCGCCTTTGAAATGGGTATTAGTATCAATTCATTAAAAACGCATTTAAAGCTGGCAGTTAAAACCTTAAAAGAAGGATTAAAAAGTGCTGAATAGTTCACCCTTTTATTCATAATCCGGTCTTATAGATAATGGCATATAATAATACATATATACAGGAATTAATAATAGACAAAATTGCAGGTGCGATAAGTGAGGAGGATGATAATTTACTTCAGCATGCAATAAAAGAGGACCCACACGTACAACAGATGTGGGATGAGATGCAGCATGCCTTAACCTCGGATAAAGCTAAAACATTTTTTAACAGTATTGACGAACACAAAGCATGGGATAAAATTGAGGGCGAACTTGGATATGTAAAACCAAATAATGTTAAACAATTGGGTTTTAAGCGATGGCTGTCTGTAGCAGCCTTACTATGTATTACGCTGTCAGCCATATATTACTGGGCGGCAAATCCTGTTTCTAATATAGTGGCGGTTAAAAAACATAAAAAGCCAGCCATTGAGTTACAAATGGCAAACGGGCAGCATATTGACCTTTCTGATACCAGTAAACAGGTTATCAATACACCATTTGCCCGGTTAAAAAAAGGAGCGAATGGCTTAAGTTACAAGCTTGATGATGCAAAAACACAGGATTGGAGCACACTGTTGGTACCCCCGGAATTAGATTATAAGATTGTTTTATCTGATGGGACGCAGGTTTGGCTAAATTCTGCTTCGAGCATGCGTTTTCCTTTTTCGTTTTCAGGCAATACCAGGGAAGTATATTTAAAAGGAGAGGCCTTTTTTAAGGTGGCAAAAAATGCCGCTCACCCCTTTATTGTTCATACCAACCAAACAGACGTGCAGGTACTTGGCACCGAATTTAACGTGAACACCTATAACTCCAACATCACCACAACCTCGCTGGTTGAGGGTTCAGTATCTACGAGTGGTCATTATAAAGAAAAAACATTGTTAAAACCAGGCTACCAGGCTGTTTACGCGCCAGGCATAGGCTTTTTAAAGCAGCCCTTTGATGCCGGCACTGAATTGGCCTGGATGCATGGCATGTATTATTTCCATAATAAAAAATTAAGCGATATCAGCGAAGTGCTGCTACGCTGGTTTGATTTAAAGGTTGTTTTTGATAACCCGGCCAGGGCAGAAGAATCATTTAGCGGTGCCATTGCTAAAAACAAATCTGTACAGGTTTTTATCCAAAATCTTAAGTCCTCTGCCGATGTGGAAGCAACCATTACAGATGGGGTTTTACATATAAAATAGTGCACCTTTTAAAATAAAAGATGAAGCAATTTTAAAACCGGGTATTAACTGAAAGTAAATTTCAAATTTTTAATCTATTTATTTACGCGGTTATGTTTAACCAAAAAGACCGGTTTTCAATTGAAAACCGGTCTTTTTGGTTATGAAATCTGATGAAAGCACCTTTATTTTATAATTAGTTGTCAAAATAACAATAAAAAAATTCTTTCCGTTCACCCGTTTTGCTCAGAAGCGGTCTTTAGTCAAAACCAAATTATAAACCAATAAACTATGGAGAAAATTTTATTTTACCGACGGCTGCTACTGTCTGTTTTTATTTTTTTATGGGTCGCCCAGTCTTCTTACGCGCAAGCGCAAAGCCCGGGGCTGGTAACACTCAAAAAGGCTAACATTACATTGGCCGAGGTATTTCAGTCAATAAAACAGCAAACAGACTTTACTGTTTTTTACAGTAACAGCATTTTAAACGACAAAGAACTTGTTACTGTTAATTTTCAAAATACCAGTTTACAAGATGTTTTTACGTTCCTTTTAAAAGGCAAAAAACTACGCTATGTATTGCGCGACCAGCTTATTGTAATTGAGAAAGTTGCGGCCGAAAAACCAGCCCCGGTAACTCCCAAAAAGGAGCAGGCACAAACGCCATTGTCCAAAACGGTACAAGGAACAGTTATCGACGAGAAGGGCCTTACCCTGCCTGGTGTAAGTGTTAAAGTAAAAGGTACAGGTATAGGTACTCAATCGGATGTCAACGGTAAATATTTAATTAACCTGAAGGGAACCGATAAAACCATCATCACGTTTTCATTTGTAGGATCTAAAACCCAGGAATTTGATTTAAACAACTACCAGCCATCAAATGGAACTTATGTGTTAGATGTAACCATTGGTACCGATAAAACCGCACTCGAGGAGGTTGCCGTTGTGGCATATGGTACCCAGAAAAAGTCAAGCCTGGTAAGTTCCATCACCTCCATAAGCCCCAAACAGCTTAAAGGCCCTTCAAGTAACCTTACCACCATGCTTGCCGGTGTGGTACCGGGAATGATATCATACCAGCGCAGCGGCGAACCAGGCGCTGATAATGCCCAGTTTTTTATACGCGGTGTTGGTACCTTTGGCGCCGGTAAAGTTGACCCGCTGATTTTAATTGATGGTATTGAATCCTCAACTACAGATCTGGCCCGGTTACAACCTGATGATATTGCCGGTTTTTCGGTGTTAAAAGATGCCACCGCTTCATCACTATACGGTGCGCGCGGTGCAAACGGCGTAATACTGGTAACTACTAAACGTGGCGATATAGGCGCGGTTAAATTTAATATGCGCGGCGAAAATTCGACATCGTCCAACATCAAAAATATCGATCTGGCTGATAATATTACTTATATGACCCTGGCTAACGAGGCGGTGCTTACACGTAACCCATTGGGAGCCCTACCCTATTCGCAAAACAAAATAGATCATACAGCCAATGGCGATGACCCGCTGTTATATCCCAGCAATAACTGGATTAAACAGCTGATAAAAACCAAAACCAGCAACCAAAGGTTCAACATGAATGCCAATGGGGGGTCAGAAAAAGCGAGGTACTATTTAGCCATGACCTATAATATTGACAATGGTAACCTGGCCGAAAATAGCCTCAATAATTTCAGCAACAACATTAAGCTGCAATCATACTCTATTTTATCAAATACCACCTTAAACCTAACTAAAACTACAGAAGTTGTAGTTAGTTTAAAAGGACAATTTGATAGCTATCATGGTCCTATAAACGGCGGAGGGTTTACCTTTTTAAATGCCTTATGGAGCAACCCGGTAGCCTTTCCGGCTATTTACCCAAGCAATTTATTACCTTATGTAAACCACCCTTTGTTTGGTAATGCCATTATTCCCAGTGGCGGCCTGTATATCAATCCTTATGCGCAATCACTTTCAGGCTTCCAAAGCTCAAATACCAGTACTTTAACCGCCCAGTTAAATTTAAACCAAAAGTTTGATTTTATTACCCAGGGCTTATCGGCAAGGGTAATGGCATACACAACCCGCTATTCGTATTTCGCGGTAGCACGCCAGTATAGCCCTTATTATTATCAATCGAATATACTGAATGGGCAATTTAACGGCTTAACGTTACTTAACGATGGGTCGTCGGGAAGTATAGGCGCCACACCAACCGAGTATTTAACCTACAGCCCCGGAGGAAGTGTATCCAACGCCACTACTTATATTGAAACTGCTTTAAACTACAACCGTACATTTGCCCAGAAGCATGCCATCAGCGGTTTGTTAATTGGTACTATGCGTAATTATCTTACCGCTAATGCGCCTACGTTACAATTATCGCTACCATCCCGCAACCAGGGTGTATCGGGCAGGTTTACTTATGGTTATGATAACCGCTACCTGTTTGAATTTAACTTTGGCTACAATGGTTCCGAGCGTTTTGCAAGTAACCACCGTTTCGGATTTTTCCCATCAGTGGGCGCCGGCTGGGTGGTATCAAACGAAAAGTTTTTCGAACCACTCCTTTCAACTATCGATAACCTTAAATTCAGGTTCACCTACGGTTTAGTGGGTAACGACCAGATTGGATCGGCAAACGACAGATTTTTTTACCTGTCGGATGTTAACTTAAACAACGGGAGCTACGGTCAGTTTGGCACTAATTATACCTATAGCAGGCCCGGTGTGGCTACCTATCGTTATGAAAACCAAAATATTACCTGGGAGCAATCAAGGCAAACCAATATAGGTATGGATTTAACCATTGCAAAAAACTTTAATTTAACCTTAGATGCCTACGAAAACAAACGGGATAACATTTTAATGGTAAGGAGCACCATCCCTACTTCTATGGGCCTACAGGCAAATATATCATCAAACGCAGGCAAATCATCCAGCAAGGGTGTTGATGTTGCCATGGATTATAAGAAAAATTTCACCAATTCTTTCTGGATCCAGTCGCGTGGAACGCTTACCTACGCTAAAAGTAAGCTGTTAAAAAACGAAGAGCCTGTATATAACGATAATTTGAAATACCTGAGCAAGATAGGTAATTCGTTAAGCCAGATTTACGGCCTTGTTGCCGAGCGCTTATTTATTGATGATGTGGATGCAGCCAACTCACCGGTACAAAGCTTTGGCGATTATAAAGCCGGAGATATTAAATACCGCGATATGAACGGGGATGGCAAAATATCCAGCTCGGATGTGGTGCCGATTGGGCACCCGCTTGTGCCCGAAATTATTTATGGCTTTGGTTTTTCCGTTGGTTATAAAAACTTTGACCTCAGCGCGTTTTTCCAGGGATCGGCCAGGTCGTCATTTATCATCAATTCCGGAGATATTTCGCCTTTTTATCTAATCAGCGGTCTGCAGCCAAACAAGCTCACTTCGGGTAACCAAAGCGGCCTGTTAGGTTCAATAGCTGATGACCATTGGTCGGAAGATAACCGGAACCCTTATGCCTTTTGGCCACGTTTAAGCACTAATATACAAGGCAACAATACCCAAACCTCTACATGGTGGTTACGTAACGGCTCGTTTTTACGTTTAAAATCGGCCGAGATTGGGTACAATTTCACTAAAAACCAGCTTAAAAGCGTCCACTTAAATAGTGCCCGTATTTACGTAAACGGCTTAAACCTATTAACGCTAAGCAGCTTTAAGATGTGGGACCCCGAAATGGGCACATCGGGCCTGGGATATCCAATTCAAAAGGTATTTAATTTAGGCTTAAGGGTAGAATTTTAAAAGCTTTCAAATCAATTATATGAAAAGTAATTTTATACAAAAAATTAAGCATACAGCACTAAGTCACGCACCTAATGGGCGCATCGCCTTGCTATTGGTGGCTTTTATAGTGATTTTGCCGGTATCATCCTGCAAAAAATCATTCCTGGATGTAGTTCCTGATAACGTATCAACAATAGCCAATGCTTTTGTTTCAAAAACCGAGGCAGAAAAGTATTTGTTTACCTGCTACTCCTATTTGCCTACGGAAACCGATCCTACTTATAACGTTGGACTTACGGCAGGTGATGAGGTTTGGGTAGAAGACCCGGCAAATCACATCYGGTCAACAAACGTATTACAGTTACCAAGGGGTTTCCAAAACTCATCAGACCCTATAGCCAATTATATGAACGGTACCAGGGATGCAGCGGGAAACTACAGGGCTATACGCGATTGTAATGTTTTTATCGAAAATGTGAGCGACCTGACAAAGGTGCGCGATTTGGATGTTGATACCCGCGAGCGCTGGATTGCCGAAGCCCAGTTTTTAAAGGCTTTTTATCATTTCCAGTTGTTCAGGGCTTATGGGCCAATTCCTGTTATCGATAAAAACTTACCTATTGACGCGTCTATCGACGAGGTGAGGGTAAAACGCCGCCCGGTTGACGAAGTAGTGAACTACATAGCCGGTTTATATGACCTGGCAGCAGCCAAATTGCCTTTAACAATCAGGAATGAAGGCAGCGAACTTGGCCGCGTTACCAAAGCTGCCGCTTTAAGCATGAAAGCAAAATTACTGGTAACTGCTGCAAGTCCACTGTTTAATGGCAATCCGGATTATAATTCATTCAAAAACAAAGACGGCGAGCAATTATTTAATTCAACCTTTAGTGCCGAAAAATGGCGGCGTGCGGCTGACGCCTGTAAAGCAGCCATCGATTTCTGCGAGGCGCAAAATATACAATTGTATACATTCCCTGTGCCAACCACACCGCTTAGCCAAACTACCATGACGCAAATGAGCATCAGGAATGCGATGAGCGAAAAATGGAATGATGAGTTGATATGGGGCTTAACAGCAAATAATAATATCAACTACAATTCATTCTTCCAATCGATGTGTGCAGGCCAGTATGATTTTAATAATGCTGATGCCGCAAAATCGGCGAACCGTCCTTTGCTGGGACCTACCATAAAAATGGCCAAAATGTTTTATACTAAAAACGGCGTGCCTATTAATGAAGATAAAACGCTTGATTTTAGCAACATATCGCAATTGCGGGTTGGCAATCACAATGAACGTTTTAACATCAAAGAAGGAGAAACTACTGCCCGGCTTAATTTTGACAGGGAGCCACGTTATTATGCCGACCTGGGATTTGATCGTGGTGTATGGTATATGGCCAACAGCCCGACCAAAACCGACGAAGATACCTGGTGGTTGAAAGCGCGTGGTGCCGAAGTAGGCCAATCATCGCCAATACCAATTGCCGGCTTTTATATGAAAAAAGCGCTTAACTGGCATTACGAGTGGGCAACGGTTACCTATATCAATTACCCTTGGCCCGAAATGCGCCTTTCTGATTTGTATTTACTTTATGCCGAAGCATTAAATGAAGTACAGGGACCGGTAGCCGATGTATATACCTATGTAAACCGTATAAGGGCGAGAGCTGGTTTGCCTACCGTGCAGGATTCATGGTCAAACTTCAGCATCAACCCAACCAAATACACTACTAAAGACGGAATGCGATCAATCATTCAGCGCGAACGCGCCCTTGAGCTTTGTTTTGAAGGGCACCGCTTTTGGGATCTTTTGCGCTGGAAGACCGCAGGTGTTGAGCTTAACGGAAACGTAACAGGATGGTCGATAAGTGAAAATTCGCCTGAACTGTATTACCGTGAAAGGTCCATATATTCAAGGCATTTTGTAATCCCGCGTGATTATTTATGGCCAATACAGGAAAATGATTTACTGGTTAACCAAAACCTGGTTCAAAACCCTAACTGGTAAATGTATAGCAACAATATGTTTAATACTAAAAACATTAAAATGGAAACAATGAAATTTCGAGCTGCCTTATATATCGGATTATTAGCAATAATAGCAACCGGCTGCAAGCAGGAAACACTCAATAAGCCTACCGCAACCAATAACAACGCCCCCGGAGTTGTTAGCAACGTGCAGGTACAAAACCAAAACGGCGAAGCCAGTTTAACATACACGCTGCCTGGCGATGCCGATCTTTTTTACGTAAAAGCTGTTTATGAAACCTCGCCAGGCAAAACGCGCGAAGTAATTGCATCGCACTACACCAATACCTTAACAGTGGATGGTTTTGGCGATACCCTGGCACATGTGGTGAAACTATATGCGGTAAACTCGAGCGAAAAGGCATCGGCACCGGTTTCCGTTACCGTAAACCCATTAACCCCTCCCTATATACTTGCTTTCAGATCACTTAAAATCACCGCTACTTTCGGTGGTTTTAATGTGGCCTGCGATAACCCAAGTAAAGACAACCTGGCCATTGTACCGCTGGTTGATACGGCCAATAACAATTTATTTGTGCAGCCAAAAGGGATGGATAACATTTACAGTAACAGTATTTTAATTAAGGCCGCCGTGAGAGGGCAGCCTGCCGTTGAAAGAAAATACGCATTTTTTGTGAGAGACAGATTTTTAAACCGGTCCGACACTTTATTTTTAAAACTTACTCCTTTTTATGAGGAACAGTTTTCAAAACTCGACTGGTCGAGTTATACCCTGCCAGGTGATGCGATACCGCTTTATAATTACACAATTCCAAGCAAAATTTATGATGGAAACTTTACCGGCGGCTGGCCAAATTGTGTGTTTACCGAAGAGAAAGCAGGCAGCCCGCAAATGATAACCCTTGATTTGGGTAAACCGCGTGTATTCAGCCGTTTTATACTTAATCCTTTTATCGAGATTGGTAACGTATACTACGTAAGAGGAAATTTAAGGGACTTCGAGATCTGGGGATCAAACACGCCAAATGTGAGCGGTGCGCTGGATGCTTCGTGGACAAAATTAGTAACCTGTAACGTTGTAAAACCATCAGGGTCTCCATCTGGTACAGAAACTGCTGCCGATTACAAATATGCACACGATGGCTGGGGCTTTGATTTTCCGGCTGGGCTAAGCTCATACCGGTATATCAGGATCAGAAGCTTACGCAACTGGACAGGATCGTACTTTATGAGTATCAGCGAGTTTACCTTATTTGGAAAGTAGTAAATGTGTACAAGCACTTTTTCAATTAAATTTTGATTATGAAACATTATAAAATAACATCATACTTCCTTTTAGTGTTAACAGCGTTTGTCATGAGCGCCTGCACTAAAATGGATGATTATAAAAAGAAATACGAGCCGAACGGACCAATTATATACCCGGGCAAACTCGATTCGGTACAGATATTTTCGGGCAGGAACCGGGTGCTTTTAACCGGTCTTTTTACATCCGACCCTAAAATTGTAAAATATCGGGTATATTGGAACAGTAAACAGGATTCAATAGAAATACCGGTAACCCGCACATCGGGTGTTGATACAGCTAAACTGCTTATACCCAGTTTACCTGAAGGTATAATGACCTTCGAGATCCGCACTTATGATAATGAAGGGCATATATCTATCCCTGTTACTTTAGCAGGTAATGTATATGGCCCCCTGTACCAAAGTTCGCTCATCAATCGTGGCATAGCCAAAGCCGAACTACAAACAGATGGATCTGCCCTGATTAACTGGGCCGATGTAAATGCCGATGATGGGTTAATTTCGATGCGAATTAAATATACCGATGCCATCAATAAACAGCACGACACCTTAATTACATCTGAGCCAACCGATTTAAGTACCTCTCTGCCCAAATTTAAAGCGGGTAGCGCTATCAGCTACCGTACAACTTTCAAACCAACTAAAACGGCTATTGATACTTTTTATACAGACTATCAAACCCATACTGTAAAAGCCGAAGTAACCAGCATTTATTTATCAAACGTAACAAGCCCTTTTCAAAGAGCGACTTATGATGGAAGATGGGGAACGCTTGCAGCGCCATGGATTACAAATGCGGCCGCTAAAAATAAGGATAATGGCGTGAACGGTGGCTATAGCTCCGACGCGGGCGGGGTTATTAATTGGGAAACCTGGAATAATAGCCCCGTTGTAAATGGGATAATCTATCAACCTACATCTTCCCCGTTACCTGCAGGAGAGTATACCGTTTCATTTGATGCCTATTCAGAAGTTCAATTAAATTCTTCTGTTTATTGTATCGCTGCAGCGGGCGGGAACGGCCTCCCGGTACTTGCAGACCTCTCTACGGCATTAGGATCTGTTGCTATGTACAATGGAGCTACCGTGGGTAAAACGAATCCAACTTCCAGGGAAGTAAGAAGCTTTACGTTTACACTTACCACGCCGCAGGTGGTATCAATTGGATTTTTAGGAAACGTGGTTGGAAATGGCAATCCCGGCAACTATTTCCAGGTGTTTAGCATCAAACTATATAAGAACTAACCCCCGATTTTCAATAAAAGTAAGGCCGTCTCATAAGTAACTATGGGGCGGCCTTTTTTTATTAAAAGCTATTTATTCCTTTTTTTGATTAAACGCATTGAAGTTTACTAACTGATTGGTTTTCGATAACTTTTTTAAGCATAATATCCGCAGTTTGCAAGGCGCCTTCAACCCCCTGTGCATCAGCGTAAGCTTCGCCGCATAACACTCAATATTCATATTGCAAAACCCATAAAGGTTAACATCCAATGCAAAGAGAGTAATTACAACAACTGCTACGAAAGCGGTCCGCTTCTTTCCCAATCTATTAAATTAAATAAAGTTTCTCATACCGAAAACTTTTATCTTATTTATAGGTTATATAGCATATTAATTTAAAACATTTAGTGGTATTTCACTAAAAACAAATCTTAAAAACTATGAATTATTCTACATTAAAGAAAACAGTCGTATTGTCATTTGCTTCTTTGATGGTTATAGGTATGGCTAATGCTCAAACCGATTCCACCAAAACAGCAACTACTTCGTCTGAAACCACTACTCCAAAAGTATTTGGTGGTCTTGGTCAGTACAAAACATTTAGCATTGGTGCCAATGTTGGTGTTACTTCAGCAATGATCCCGTTTGGAACTGATGCAACATCTCATTTTAAACCTGCCCTTGGCTACGGTGTCTCTCTTAGGCAACAACTTTCACATCCATTTGGGTTACAATTAGATTTCCATGGCGGTAAAGTAAAGGGAGATAACAATGGCGATCCGGGCCATGGCTTTAATGGAAGCAGCTTTGAAACAACTTTTTAYTCTGGAACCTTAAGCGGAATATGGCAATTTGGAAGCATTAGCTTCYTACACCGTAAAAACGCAATTAACTTTTACACTTCTGCAGGTGCCGGCTTAGCATTTTACCACCCAACCTGGGTTGACAATGCTGGTACAGCTCTGGCTWACACTAATACTGATGGTTCTAAACATTATGTAAAAGAATTAATYGTTCCGRTTGGTGTTGGTGCTAAAGTTAAATTATCTGATGCACTTGCCCTTAAYATTGGCTATACYGCCAACTTTATTGATGGCTACAACTTTAGCGGTTTCMAWACTACCAGGRGYGGACAAGCCTATAAAGAYCATTWYGCTTATGCTTATGGTGGTTTAGAGTATACTTTCGGTTCAAAATCTAAACCGAACATTGATTGGGTTAACCCAATTGCTATAATGTATGATGAATTGTACGATGCTGCTTTACGCCAGGAAGTAGAAGCTTTAAAAGGCCGTGTTACCAATGTGGAAACTGCTGTTAACGACCTGAAAAAAGATTCAGACGGTGAYGGTGTGGCTGATCAGTTTGACAAATGCCCGGGTACTGCTGCAGGTAGCGTGGTTGATGGTTCTGGTTGCGTTATTGTATTCCCTAAAGATACTGTTGCTGCTGCTGCCCCTGTGGGTACTGCTTACTCAAACATCCAGTTTGAATTTGACAGCTCAGTATTACGCACTTCATCTTACCCWGTATTAGATGCTACTTCTGCCGACTTAAGGGCTGCTGGTAAAGGTGTTGAAGTTGATGGTTTYGCTTCATCTGAAGGTACTGCTGCTCACAACTTACAATTATCAAAAGATCGCGCTAACTCTGTAAAAACTTACCTGGTTAACTCTGGTGTTGATGCTAAAAAAGTGAAAGTAAAAGGCTTTGGTGAAACCAAMCCTATTGCTGATAACTCAACCGAAGAAGGACGTGTATTAAACCGTCGCGTTCAGTTCAAACAAAAATAATTTTYAATAAAACATTATTTGYGAAGGCTCCGGATAACCCGGAGCCTTTTTTGTTTTTACACAATTTAGGATTTTGTAGGGATGAACACACAGAAAACGGACAGTAGGACTTACAGAGCTGCCCTGTACAGTTAGGGATTATTAATGTTGTGTTTATTTTTATAGGTATTAATGAGCTCCCTGCGGTCGGTTATCTTCGTGCCTATTATAAGTTACTGATTGTCAGTACGTATTTTTTTTACACATGAACCTCTTACCCGTCATACGAGGAACGAAGCAATCCCCGATTTACAGAGTAGCTTTGCAAATCCGATCTGTATTTTGAGGATTGCTTCGTCGTACCTCCTCGCAATGACGTGATTTTAATTTGTTGATTATCAGTCTATATTTTAACTAACCTACGATATGAATTGTGAAATTTAGCGAAATTGAAATGATGTTTCAGCATAGTGACGAGCCGACTCACCCCGACAACGCTGCGCTTGTCACCCCTCTCTCCGCTTCGCGCATAGAGGGGATTTGAAAAATAAATAAAAATGTTTTAAACCCTCTTTCCAACGAAGTTGAAGAGAGGGTCGGCCAGCGAAGCCTAGCCGGGGTGAGTCGTTGCCAGCATGCAAAGCCGATTGCTTGGTTTAAACCCAGCACGTCATCCCTTTTTTTCCAGGATTATCCTGGTACCTCCTCGCAATGACGATCACGAGGTGATTGTGGTATCCATACACGTCATTACTGTTTTTTCCAAAATTTATCTGGTGAGTTTCTCGCTATGACACATGAATATGCGCTTAAGCGGGCGGCACGGCTTCAGTGTTTTTTAAAAATGATTTCCATTGGGGCAGACAGGTTTTTTCTCTGATCAATTTTGTTTTAATAAGGAAAAATGAGTACCGGAACGATAAGGTTTGCAGGGAGTTTATCTGTTATATTGTTACCTATTATTTCTACAAAATGATAGCGGTGATTAACCATAACCAGCAGATCATTATGCAGGCCGTTTTTTAAAACATCCACGGCAATAGATATGTTTCTTTCCCTGATATTGTTAAAATACAATTGGTCGTAGTTAACATTCTTAGCTATCTCTGTACTAAAAACATCAAGAGCGTATTTTTCTTCCATATGAGGCAGGCCCTTTGCCGATATATGAGCAATGGAAAGGTTTGCACTTATAACCTTTGCCATTTCGGCCAGGTACCTTACAATGTGTAACCGGCAATAGCGCAGATCAGCAATGTAAACAATCCTTTCAATATCCTTTATTTGCCAGTTAGCAGGTATCAGCATCAACGGGCAAAGCATTTTGTTCAATAAATAATTTACGTTTATTTTAAAGATTGAGGAGGGACTATCATCGCCCATACCTTTAACCATCAGCCATATTTGTTCTTTGTTAACAAGGTGCGCAAGTTCTGTTTCATTGATATTTGAAATATCAATTTCTTTTACCTCTGGCTTAAAAGTGTTCTCATCATCATGAGGCACCAACAAATGGGGTATTACTTCTTCAACAGGCAATGAGCTATCGGGGTAATCAAACCGGTTTCCTGCTAATACATTTTCAAAAACTTTTTTATTTACTTCACAGGTATTAGCTATAATGACATTCGCATAATTTTTTTCGGCCATTAATTTTGCAAATGCTATAGCATGGCATGCTTCTGCAGAATGATCATTTATTACAAGGATTGTTTTCATAGTTGAAGAGAATAAAGGTTATAGATATTAGCTGTAAAGTTTAAGAATTACTTACAGCTAACTAATGACCTTAGTCACGTAACAACCTGCTCTTCATCACCATTCAGGCTTAGCAAACAATATAATTAAACTTTATATAGCACTTCGTAATACTCCGCAGCCATTCTTGCTGATTCAAATGCCGGCACAACATCCTTGGCACCTTCTTTTATGATTTTTAACCATTTTTTTTGATCATTATAGTACAGTGGTAAAACCTGTTTTTCTAAAATTTCAAGAAGGTTATGGTTTTCTACCGTGTTTTTCTCGTCGTATGGAAGCTCATCTGCTGCAGGTTGTATAATAAAACAGTTTTTCTTATCCCTGGCAAATTCCGGCACCCAGCCATCAGGTAATGAAACATTGATTACACCATTCATAGCAGCTGTCATTCCACTCGTGCCAGATGCCTCCCTGTACATTTGGGGGTTATTTAGCCATACATCCGCACCTTTTTTGAGTTGCGCAGATAAGTCGAGCTCATGGCCGGTTAACACAGCACAATTAGGGAAGTGCTTTGTTTTTAATATAATTTGATTAAATAAGTTAACGGAGCCGTCATCTCCCGGATATGGCTTGCCAGCCCAGATGATCTGTACGGGCATTTTTTTGTTATTAACAAGTTTCAGAAATCTGTCCCAATCGTACATAATCAAATCGGCCCTTTTATAGGTTGCAAATCTCCTTGCCCAAACAATGGTTAGTACATTTTCATCAAATATTTTCCCGCATTGATCTGCAACTATTTTAAAAAGGGCGCCCTTCAATTCTTTTTTTCTTTCGGCAATAACCAGGTCATCACCCTTAGTAATGGCTGTGTTTAATTCCTTATCTACCCAGTAATTTTTATTTTGCGCATTTGTTATGGAAGTAATTTCGCAAATGCCGGGATTACTGCCCCACATTTGCCTGGCTACTTCACCATGTAGCTTTGAAACCCCATTGGCTTTACCTGCAAATTTTAAAGCCGCCAGAGTATAATTAAATCCTCCGCCGTTTAAACTTAATAATGACTTAGCCTCATGCTGGTCCATCTGGTAAAAAAACGACATATCATTTAGCAGTCCATAATTGTGTTCTTCATTCCCGGCCATTTCTGGTGTGTGGGTAGTAAACCTTACCCTTTTCTTTACTTCGCTAAGCTTATTGAACTTCTTGTACAGATAAAACCCGAGGGGTATAGAATGCCCTTCGTTCATGTGGTAAACACCGGGTACTATTTTTAAAGCATCTAATAACATTGCCCCACCAATGCCTAAAACTATACTTTGGGCTATCCGCGTAGTTTCATTTGCATCGTATAAGCGGTGTGTAATTGAGCGCGATACTTCATCATTTTCGGCAATATCGGTACTTAGCAAAAACAGCGGCGCTGTACCAAAGGTTTCGGGCTTTAATAAATATGCCTTAACATAAACAGGTGCGCTGTGAATATAAACCGTTAAAACAATCCCGGTATCCTGCAAAAATGAGTATTCCTTTTTAATAAAGTCCGGTTTCATTAGCGCACTGGTACCTCTTACCTGGTCGTAATAACCGTATGTCCAAAGCATGCCAATACCCAGTAAATTTTGTTTTAACTCGTACGCACTGCGTAAATGCGAGCCAGCCAGGAAACCCAAACCACCGCTGTAAATTTTTAAAGATTGGTCAACGGCAAACTCCATTGAAAAATAAGCCACACCCGCTTTATAGTTTTTGTTTGGCACGTAGCCAAAGATTTCCTTTTTATTAATCATTATTGAAATTTACCCAAATAACCCGGAATAACCTTATATAGTTTTATTTATATAATATTTTAATGCTATATGATTATACGCCATTAGTTGCCTATAAGTTCACTTTCGTTTACCGCAGTCCATTTCCAGTTTTTTATTTCTGGCATATCATCCAGGTATTGACAGATATATTCATGGTGCTCTTTAAGTTTTGCATCGCACCAGGCAATAAACGCATCGGCCTGCTGGTGCAGTTGGGGTACACGCTTAACTGCCTCCATAGCTAAATGATAGCGGCTCATTTGGTTTAACACTACCATATCAAACGGCGTGGTTGTTGTACCCTCTTCCATATACCCTCTTACATGAAATCTCGCCGGATCTGGCCGGCCATGCACCAGGTCATGAATGATGCGTACATAGCCATGAAAAGCAAAAATAACAGGTGCGTTATCTGTAAATAGTGCGCTAAACACTTCCTCACTCATTCCGTGGGCATGATATGCAGCAGGTGATAAGGCCATCAGATCAACCACATTAACCAGCCGGGTTTTAAGATCGGGAAAATATTGTTTAAGTATCCAGGCGGCGGCCACAGCTTCAAGCGTGGGTACATCTCCGGCACATCCCAATATTACATCAGGCATTTCGTTGTTACAATTACCGGCCCATTTCCACTCAGAAGCGCCCATAGCACAATGCTTTACTGCTTCATCCATGGTGAGCCATTGCAATTCGGGCTGTTTACCTGCTATTACTACGTTTACATAATCCTTACTCCGCAGGCAATGATCCATCACCGATAAAAGTGTATTAGCATCTGGTGGTAAATAAATCCTGGCAACCGTGCTTTTTTTATTAATAACAGTATCAATAAAACCCGGCCCCTGGTGGCTATAACCATTATTATCCTGCCGCCATACATGTGAAGTTAGCAGGTAATTTAAGGAGGCTACGGGTTTGCGCCACGGTAATTCATGGGCAGTTTTCACCCATTTGGCATGCTGGTTTACCATAGAGTCAACTATGGTTACAAACGCTTCATAACAAGGAAAAAGCCCATGCCTGCCGGTTAAAAGATAACCTTCAAGCCATCCTTCACAAAGATGCTCGCTTAAAACCTCCATAACACGCCCATCTGGTGCAAGCTTCTCATCCGTAGCAAATATCTCTTTCATAAAGCAACGATTAGTTACTTCAAACACAGCCTCCAAACGGTTTGAGGTTGTTTCATCAGGACAAAAAAGGCGAAAATTTCTGTTCTCCTGGTTAAGCTCAAAAACATCGCGGAGATATTTCCCTAAGTTGCGGGTACTTTCGGCTTCAACTATGCCCGGAGTGGTAACACGCAGCTCATAATCCTTAAAATCGGGCAGCTTTAATTCTTTTAGCAACAGGCCGCCATTTGCAAATGGTATTGCACTCATGCGTTTATTACCTGTTGGTGCAAGTTCTGCAAGTTCTGGAATAAGCTTGCCGTTCTTGTCAAATAATTTTTCGGGGTTATAACTTCGCATCCACTCTTCAATCACTTTTAATTTTGCAGGATCTTCCTTTGACCCGGTTAACGGAACCTGGTGCGAGCGGAATGTATTTTCAATCGGCACGCCATTCCATTCTTTTGGCCCGGTCCAGCCTTTTGGTGTTCTTAAAATAATCATTGGCCAGCAAACCGGCGTTATAAAGCCATCCACCCGCGCTGCATACTGAATCCTCCTAATTATTTCATAAACACGATCCAATGTTTCTGCCATTTGCCGGTGTACAGCCATAGGGTCATCCCCCTCAACAAAAAACACCTCGTATCCATATCCTGTGAACAATGCCCGCAGTGCATCGTCATCCATTCGCGCCAACACGGTTGGCCCCGAAATTTTGTACCCATTCAGGTGTAAAACAGGTAAAACGGCTCCGTCTCTTGCCGGATTTAAAAAAGCAACAGATTTCCAGCTACCTTCCAACGGACCTGTCTCGGCCTCCCCGTCGCCCACAACACAGGCAGCTATCAGGTCGGGGTTATCAAACACAGCGCCAAAAGCATGCACAAGTGAATATCCCAGCTCGCCGCCTTCATGAATGGAACCGGGTGTATGTGCACTTACATGGCTGGGGATACCACCTGGCGTAGAGAATTGCCTGAATAATTGCAGCATTCCTTCTTCATTTTGCCCTACCCGCGGATATATTTCCGAATATGTGCCCTCGAGGTAGGTATGTGCAATTATGGCCGGCGCTCCATGACCCGGGCCGCATATGTATAAGATATCTGCGTCCGTTTCTTTTATAAGCCGGTTAAGGTGTACGTATACCAGGTTTAATCCTGGTGATGTGCCCCAGTGACCGAGTAATCTTGGTTTAATATGCGCGGGCTTTAACGGCTCTTTTAACATTGCATTATCCTGCAAATAAATTTGCCCGGCAGATAAATAGTTAATAGCCTGCCAGTAAGAATTCATTTTTTCCAAATCGTAGTTCACTATCAGTTGCATAATTCTTTTGTTTTAATGTTATCAATAATGGTTTGTGTATGTTTAGCAATCACCCATTCCTCATCTGTTGCTATAGCTTTTACCTTAACCCGGCTTTGTTCGGTTGATATAACTTCCTGCGGGTTATAATTAAATTTTTGATCGATTGATATCCCCAGAAAATCAAGTTCACTACAGATCCGCTCCCTTATTATTGCTGAATTTTCACCTATCCCCCCTGTAAATATCAGTACATCGAGCCCCCCCATTGCCGCGGCCAGTGCCCCAATGCATTTTCGGGCGTTGTAACAAAACACCGCAAGAGCCTCCCGGGCCCTGGTATCTGTTGCTTCATTTTTTAACAACTCCTGCACATCACTGGTGCCGGCAATGGCTTTTAAACCCGATTGTTTACTTAACAGATCATCTATTTCATCGGGTGTTAGTTTTTCTTGTTTAAGCAAAAACAATATTACCCCGGGGTCAAGATCACCAGAACGGGTTCCCATTACCAGCCCACCCATGGGACTGAGCCCCATTGTGGTATCGATGCCAACCCTGTTTCTTACAGCTACCATACTTGCACCATTACCCAAATGCGCTATTACAATTTTTCCGTTTGGAGCTGATGTTGCTTTTTGCGCCATCATTATATATTCATATGATAAACCGTGAAAGCCATATCGAATAAGCCCTTTATCTGCGAATTTTGATGGCAGCGGATAGTATTTTGAACAGAAAGGCATATCCTGGTGAAATGCGGTATCAAAACAAGCCACTTGGGGTATACCCGGGAATGCGGCTTGAAATAATTGAATCATCTTTATTTCATTAGGCAGATGATTGGGCGCCAAATAAATAAACTCATTTAGCGAGTGTAATAATTCGTCTGTTATAATTTCAGGGGTGCGATGATTGGGACCACCTTGTACAAGGCGATGCCCTATAGCTATGATATCATACTGTTGCTGATTATTTTTAAACCAGCTGATTAGTTCTGTAGCGGCATTAAATTGATCTTCAAAATTCTCAACCAATTTAAATACTGGCTTATCATCACTGTTTCTTATTACAAGCTGACCAGTTTGGGTACCAATATGATCTACGGAGCCGTATAATGCCAATTTATTTGAGCCGGATATATATAGCTTAAACTTTAAGCTGGATGAGCCGCCGTTAATGGATAGTATGTATGAATTTGCTTTTTCGAACATTTGATTAATGAGAAAAGAACAATTAGTTAGATGGCAGTTTTAATTACCGGTAAAGCTATATGATTACGTACCGCTAAAAAATGATGCACTGCTATGGTAAACAATGACGGTGGTCACCTTATGCGAGTGTTAATTTGATTGGTATTTTTTTCCTTAATAACCTAAAAAGCCCCGTTGCGCGGAGCTTTTTAGGTTATTATTAACTATATATATCATTAATTTTGTGAGTGAAATACAAGTAGTGGAATTTCTATCCGGCTTGCCATTTTTTGTGTAGCGCTTCCGTTTAACAAACCATGTAAAAAACTATGCGAGTGATGCACCATCGCCAAAATATCAATGTGGCCAAATTCACACAACCAGTTTAAGCCATCGGTAGCCCTGGCGCCCTCGCAAATGCGGTAATATATATGAGGATAATTGCTTTTGTTTGATAACTCATTCAGGAATGGCTCTATAAGTTCTTTAAAACCACCTGCTGGCTCTTTATCTTTAACTACATGAGTAATCAGTATTTCGGCATCCAGCATCCTGGCAACCGGTATCAGTTCATACACAAATTTCAAATCTTCTTCAGGATGTTTAAAATCCGTAGCAAAAGCAATTTTCTTTATAGGTTTGATAGCAACCTTTGGAGGAATTAGCAGCAGGGGTTTTGAAACGTAATCAATAGCTCCTTTGGCATGATTTCCTAAAAGAACTTTACTCAGGCCGCTGCCATGAGTTCCCATAACTATTATATCAACATCCTTATTTTCAAACCCTTTTAGTATGGTGTTAAAATCGCCCATTTCGTTAACACAGGTAATTTTAGGTTTAACCTCATCCCTTAAATCCTCACCCTCTAACCTGGCGGCCAATTTCTTAAGCTCCTGTATGCTATCATCCATTATATGCTCATAATCGTCCATTGGCCAAATTACCATGCCGGCTTCGGGCATGGCGGCCGGAACCATGAAGGCATTACACAATATCATTTTAGCTTTAAGATGTTTTGCCAGGTTATAAGCGTATTCAGCAGCATGCGTTGCATTGTCTGAAAAATCGGTTGGGACAAGTATTGTTTTCATCGTTATTGTCAATTGATTTTATAACATAAAATTCTGAAATAACCATTCATTAATTAATGACGATGGTCATTTGAATTAATGATATTTAACAATAAACAGACTTCTGATTTACCCCTCCAATAACTAAAAAGATCCGGAACATCTGATATACTTATAAACCAGATAATGAGGGATTTGTTTAATTTTTGTTTAATTATTTAGCTTGAAAATGCTGATCAATACGATGCTGTCCCCTAAATTCAGACCGGAGTAATTTTTGCTTAAAGCAGGAGGGGCCAGATAGATATTATCCTGTCTTTCCGGCTATTTCGGTAATTGCTTTTACCAGTTTGTCCAAATCGGCAATTGTGGTATACACATGCGGGGTTATGCGCACACAGCTAACGTTTTCAAACACGATGGATACCGTATGGATCTTATACTGGTTAAACAGCGCTGCCTCCAGTTGTGCAGGGGTTATGTCATCAACAGATACGCCGCATATGGCACATGCATATTCGGGTTTCAGCGAAGTGTGCAGTTTTACTTTGGGCAGGTGCTGCACTTTGGCCGCCCAGTAGTTTTTAAGGTATCGGATCCGTTCCTCCTTACGTTTGCTGCCAATAGCCAGCTGAAAATTTACGGCCTCGCCAATCCCCTGCTCTATCGGGAAGCTACGTGTACCCAGGTTTTCAAATTTACGAATATCGGGGCCCTGGGGATTGTCGTCGCACAACAGGGGCAATACTTTAGCAATTTTGTCTTTTTTAATCCACATCATCCCGCTGCCTATAGGTGCCGAGAGAAATTTATGCAAACTGGTACCAAAGTAATCACAATTAAGATCGGGGATCTTAAAATCCAATAGGCCGAAAGAGTGCGCTCCATCAACAATAACCTCGATGCCGCGGGCATGGGCCATATCGCATATTTTGCGAACCGGCATAATCTGCCCCACATAATTAATGATGTGCGTAACGTGTATCAGTTTTGTTTTGGGGGTGATAGCATCCTGGTAGGCTTTTACAATTTGCGCCTCATCCTCAATCGGGAAATCAAAGGTTAGTTGTTTGTATATAATCCCTTCGCGCAATGCCCGCTGACGATACGCCTGCACCATATGCGGATAATCCAGTTTGGCGCCTATCACCTCGTCGCCGCTTTTTAGGGGCAGCCCGTATATAATGGTATTAAGCGATTCGGTAGCATTGCGGTTAACGGCAATCTCATCGGGCAGGGCGCCGGCAAGCAGGGCCAGTTTCTCGCGCAGAGGTTCGCGGCCCTGGTCAAGTATGCGCCACATATAGTATGAAGGGCCTTCGTTAGTTAGCTGGTTATACCGCTCCACGGCCTGCTGCACCACCAACGGCGAAGGCGAAACGCCCCCGTTATTAAGATTTATGATATTGGTGCTTACCGAATACGACCGCTGGATAACGCCCCAGAAATCCTCATCCTGCGCCACCTGTTGCGGTGTTAAATGGGTAATTTTATTTTCGGCAGATCTCCATTCATGAGCATGCGCCTGGCTAAACAGGCTGGATGCCGAAAAAGCGCCGGTAAGCACAGCCGCCTGCCTGATAAAACTGCGTCGGTTATTGGTCATGAACGAATTTAGCGTATTGACCGCATACAAACAAGCACCGTATAAAGTTTAGCAGAAGTAAACAGGTTATAAAAAAACAGCCTGGGGCGTTTGATAGCCAGGCTGTTCAAATTATTTATAAAGTGTAGGCTTTACAGCTCCCTTACCCAAATATTCCGGTAGCTTATCGGCTCGCTTTTGTCGCCATGGGCCTGTAATTTAATAGGTTCGGCGCCATGTTTACGGTATTCGGGCTGGCCAATATATGGGGTATCGCCTTTTAAGGCCGTGTTGTTTTGAACAAGCACCCCATTATGCAAAACCGTTGCCCGCGCTGCCGATTTTAAAGTTCCGTCTTCGTTAAAGCGCGGCGCTGTCCATATCACGTCATAATACTGCCATTCGCCGGGTTTGCGGCAGGCATTTGCCAATGGCGGCGATTGTTTGTACAAACTGCCTACCTGGCCGTTAACATACGTTTTGTTATTATAGTTATCAAGCACCTGCAGCTCGTATCCACCGGCGCCCCATGGTAACGCAGCCAGGAAAATACCGCTGTTGCCCCGCCCCTGTCCGCTGCCTGTAATATTTGATGGGATGCGATATTCGATGTGCAGCTGAAAATCCGTAAACTTTCTTTTGGTTTGAATATCGCCTGCGGTTTTATCAACCGTAATTATTTTGCCGGCAACCTTCCATTTATGTGCCGATGTGGAATCATTAGTGGCAACCCATTCATCCAGGTTTTTGCCATCAAATAAAACGATGGCATCGGACGGTGCCCCGCCCACGTTTTTGGCCGGAGTTACCACAGCCGGTACCGGCGACCAATATTCGGTATCTTCCGGTTTCCCGGTTTGCTGCGCATGAGCTGTTATTGCCGAACCGGCCAATAACACTGCGAACATTACAAGTTGTTTCATTTTTAGGATATATTTATAATTAGCGTAAATAAAAAACAATGTATGGCAAAGGATCAAGGGTCAGGATGAAGTCTGGTAAAAAGGTTTTTTTCCAGACCAAAGGCCCGCGCCAATAATTTTAATGACCGTGATGGACTTTCATCGTTTTTCTCAATTTTTCTTGATTTTTCTCAATTTTTATATGTTGATTGTCGATTTATTTCTCATAATTCTCATTATTTGGCAAGCGATTTTATCCAAAGCGCTATCTTCCTGGCTTCCTCTTTAGGCACCTGTGGCATCGGCGGCATCGGGGTCGAATAATCCGGCCAATGCTCGGGCTTAGGGTTACTGATCAGCTGCACCAGCTCATTTACACTGTATTTTCTTTTTGCTACATCCGAGTAAGCCGGGCCAACCTGGCGTTTACTGGCACTATGGCATGACAGGCAGGTGTTTTTCAGTAACAGTGGTTTCACTTCATCATAAGTTGGCACCGCACTGGCCGCAGTTAAAAGTTTTCCTTTCTTTGACGCTGAAAGTGAGGCTGTTTTTATCGCTTTAGATGAATTGATAGTGCTCACTTCGCTCATTGACAGTTTTTGCCCTTCGGGAATATTGTTGAGGGTGTAGTATGCTGTTGGGTGAATGAGGTTAAAATAGTTCTCCTTATCGCGGATCCCGTCAAGAGTAATGGTATGGATATAATATTTGCGCAGGTTATTCACTATAAGCCTTGCCCTTAAGCCATCCGCTGATACTTTAACGCCTACTATAGGGCATTTTTGGGTATTTACCGGGGGACTGCCATACACACCGTGATATTTATAAATATAACTTTCTACTGAGTAGGAAGCTAAATCGCCGGCAACCTTCTTATCCACCGGTTTGGTAAATTCAATTTCAAAACCATCCGGCATAGCGCGAATAGCCCTCATTTCAAAGGGGACCTTATTGTTCCATACCAAACGTTGTAAACCCATGGTAGCCTCTCCTGCAGATCCCCAGCCGCGGTTAGTTTCGCCTGCTGCCAGCGAACCATCTGGTAACCAGGCAAGTCTCACAATACCCGATTGAAAACCGCTCCTGAAAGCCCATGCCGCACCCTGGTATTCGCCGTTAACTTTCTCTAAAAAGATCCTGTCAATCATACTTTGTCCCTGGTCGCATACCAGCAACTGGCCTGCAAACGGCCCGAAAGCGTCTTCGGGTATTTTCACAATTTCGGAGTTGGAAATTCCCAATATGCCATGGGGCAACCAAACAGCGGGTAGAGTTAATTCAGGAATCTCCTTTTTTACCTCAAATTCGGTCCTGAATTTTTCGTTAACAATATTTTGTGGCTTAAACGGTTGACCGTCTTTATCAAATTCAATTCTTGGATTGTTTTTGGCAAAGAATTGTTCCGGCGTAAGTTTTAATGGTGAGTTTGGCAAATTAGCCCATACCAAACTTGATGGATGCCCCATAAAAGCCCCCTTCTTAACCTGCATAATACTGCCCGAGCCAACCCAATCACCCTGGTTATCACTGTACCACAATTCCCCGTCAATCATGCTGATGCCGCAAGGTGAGCGAAAACCGGCAGCCCATGGTGTAACCGTGCCATCTTCCTTAATATTGAGGGCCCAGCCTCTCCACGGTACAAAACTTTTGGGGTGCCACCAATCAGGCGGGAAACCAAGGTTCAGGGTAACAAAGAAAGACCCGTCGGGCGCTATCTTAGGTCCAAAGCTGTATTCATGATAATTACCAGATAAAGGCCAGGCATAAATGGTTTCAAAAACATCGGCCTTGCCATCCATATTGGTATCAACCAGTTTGGTAAGCTCACCACGTTGTACCACATACAAAGCGCCATTTTTCCAGGCAGCGCCCAAAACCTCATGCAGTCCCGACGCGAATTTGCGGAAGAAAGGATGCTGGCTGGTTGGATTCTCCACCATAAAAATATCGCCGCGACGGGTGGTTACAGCAAGTGTTCCATTGGGTAAAGTGCACAAACCACCAACTTCCAATATAGTGCCCTCGGGTGCGGGCACTTTCATAATCTTAAAATAATCATCCTCTTTAGCCGATTCGGCCTGAGCGTAAGTATTTGGGGTATAATTTAAAAGAGCGGCAATTATAAGTGCAGTAAATAATGTGGCCCTGTTTATCATTTGTTTTAGTGTATAATTCATAACGAAGGCTACTTAAAAGATAATAGAATAGGTTAATTTTTGCTTAATCGGGATGATAAGTTCCTGCTTGCCTCCCGCGCTTCGAAGTATCGGTTTGGCATCCCCGGCATCATCAATACGGATATAGTAAGATTTATCGTCAACTATATATAGTCCGTTACCAAGCTCTTCAATATTATCGCCTGTAGCAAGGTGAGCAAATAAACCGTCAACAGGTTTTTGCAAAACTATGTCGCGACGAATGCCTTGCCCACCGGCAATAACCCTGCTGGCATCATTCACCACAGAGCCGTAAATAACGTACATGAAAGTTGGCTGATCATCCGCATTTAAAATGTATCCTTTAGGCCGATAACCTGTTCCTGCTGTATCGGGTGCCCACGGTGCCTGTGTGTTAGCCAGTTTTTCAATTACCGGCACCGGTTTGCCAAGGTATTGAAAAGATCCGGCAGGGCGCGATGAGCCGTCGCCGCGGTCATGCCACATGGGGGTGGCATCCAAAAATCCGCCGCGCCATATTTCAACTATCATTCCCTTATCCAGGTCGTAGGTATAGTGCACCTGCTCGGTACTGCCCACATTTACGCCATGTGTAACCCGTATGCCGCCCGGCAGATCAGAAAAACTGCGCAAAATTGTATTTGATGTAGCGTTGATCAATATCGGATCAATGGGATCATTTGAACTAACATTGGCATCGCTCAATAAATACTCGCGGATGCCCGGACCAGCTACAGTAAGCCCTAAAGCCGGCTTAGCCCAGTCAACATTTTTTGAATAAAAGAGCTCGAAATTATGGTTACCGGGTTGCAATTGAATTTTGCCGGCGCCCTTGCTTTCAGCCGTTGGTACAGCATCAGCGCCATTAATGCGTAAAGAACCCTTGCCGCCCGGTACACTTAACTTAAATGCATATTCGCCCGCTTCGGTAATCTTAATGGTACCTGTATAGCGGATCAAAAAGTCGTTGGTTAACCTACCCTGGTTTGATGACAAAATTGTCGAGCCACCTTCGGCTTCGGGCTTTAATTTTTTGTAATCAGCATCGGTAAGCAAACCGCCTTTGTATACCTGGTATCTTAAGTTTGACAATACCGGGTGATGTTTATCAAACCCGGTTATGCTAATGTTCCTGAAAGCTACCGCGCCATGATCGCCCTGGATGCGTAAAGGGCCGGCAATAGTTTCTTTATTATCTATAGCGCCACGGGTTGGCCCGGCAAGCTCTACATTATCCTGTATTAAAACACCATTTAACCAAACATAAAGTATTTTGGCATTTGATGTCTTTTGCCCGTTTGCATCAAACTGCGGCGCCTGGAACGAGATCTTCATATGTTGCCACAAGCCAGGTGCCCTGCTTGCATTTTGCCTTGGAGCGTGGCCATCGTATCCTTGTTGTCCATCGGGTTTATTATCGTCCCAGCGTTCATAAATGCCGCCATTATCGCCCGATTTAGGGTTAACTACCCCCCAGCTATCCAGCAACTGAATTTCATAACGCCCCTGGAGATAGATCCCGGAGTTTGATCCTTTGGCCATCAGGTAATCAAGCTCGAGATCCATATCGCCATAATTAGTTTTGGTGAACAAATCTTTTGCTCCGTTTTTACCAGGCAGGTTTACCAGGATGCCTGCGCCATCCTTAACAGACAATACTTCGTCTTGTAAAAGATCGGCCTGCACATTGGTTGCAAGTTTCCAGTTTGATGAGGGATCCTGAAAAAAAGACAGGTCATTAAGCGGTACTTTGCTTTGTGCCGTAAGCTTTTGAAAACTCAGCACGCAAACAAGTAACACCAAAAACCTTTTACCGCTAACGTTTACAGGAGGGTACTTAATAGAATACATTTGATTTAAATTATAATATGGGTTTATGTGGCTTAAAGTACAAAGGCTTTAAAGGAGGGCAATTTAGTAATTTACGCAATCGATTACGAAATTTATTTTAACAATTTTAAATGCAAAATTAATGTGGCTATTAACCAAAAAAAGGCGCTCCCATTTTGCGGAAGCGCCTTAAGAAAAACATAAGAGGGTTTCAATCCCTATGATTAGATTATGGAGAAACGCGCTGTTTAATGCGCTTCAAAAGTTAAATCCGGTTTACTTATTCCAGGTAGATTTTAACCCGGTAATACTAAGGCCCTTAACTTTCAATTCGGTGGTATTTATAGCAAGGTTAGTGAAGTCCCCGTCAGGGAAATAAACAGCCGTCATGGTAGTTAATCCCCCATCAGCAAAAAGTTCAACAGATGCTTTATCAACCACAATGGTGATATCTGAATTTTTAGCGGCTGTAAACCTCGGCGCTGTAAACCGGCCGGCAAAATCCTTTTGAAAATCAATCTTTCCTGATTTTGTACGATCGATAAAGTACTGATCTTTTGCTTCATCATAACCAATCAGCAGCTCTTGTTCTTTTTTGTTTGATAGCTTTATGGTATAACCTTTTAATTGCGCAAGGCTCATCTTTAATACATACTGGCTTTTAAAGCCTATGGTCTTTGATGACAAGTCAAGCGTTTTATTAACCTGTACATTTTTTAAAGCCACCGTTGTTGTATTGATCTTAGCCAGTTCGGGCACGGGTGCCGATGCTATCACGATACCCTGGTTACTTTGCTTTAAATGCAGGTCGCGCGGGATTGTCATGGCATTGCGCCATTTTTCGGTTGGTACCTGGTTAGCATATTCCCAGTTGCTCATCCAGCCTAAAAATATTTTACGGCTGCCGGTATTACTCCATGTTATCCCTGCATATTCATCCGGGCCATAATCCAGCCAACGGGTTTTGGTGTCTATTGGTGTAAACTTGCTACCGTTATAACTGCCTATAAAATACTGCGTGGCCGATCCTCCGTTTGGCCCTCCCGGATTAATATTTACTATCAATACCCAATATGTTTTACCATTCAATTTTAAAGGGAACAGGTCGGGGCATTCCCATACCCCGCCGTGCGCTCCCTCTCTTAAACCAAACTCACTCTCCTTTTTCCACTTCTTTAGGTCGGTTGCCGAATAAAAAGTAATGTGATCTTTAGTAGCCAAAGTCATCACCCATTTTTTTTCTTTGGCATACCACATCACTTTAGGGTCTCTAAAATCCTTGATACCTGGATTTTTCAATACCGGGTTGCCGCTGTATTTTGTCCAGGTGTTCCCTTCATCCAGGCTGTATGCAATACTTTGGTTCTGAAAAACGTCTGTTCCTGCTTTTTCTCCCTTCGGATCGTGGTGGGTAAAGATGGCTACCATCGGAATCTTGCCCTTTTTACCAAAGCCCGAAGTGTTGTTAGAATCAACCACGGCGCTGCCAGAGAATATATAGCCCAAACTGTCCGGATATAAAGCTATCGGCAGTTCTTTCCAGTGCACCAGGTCTTTACTTACCGCGTGCCCCCAATGCATTGGGCCCCAAATAATATCCTTAGGGTAATACTGAAAAAACAGGTGATAGGTGTGGTTAAAGTACACCATGCCGTTGGGATCATTTACCCAATGTGCTTTTGGCGAAAAATGTAACTGCGGGCGGTATGCCTCCGTGTAAGGTTTTTTTGAAATATCCTGAGCTTTACAAACACAAGCTACGGTAATAAAGGCAATCAGCATTAATATGCCATATTTAGTTTTCATAATTTAAGCTTTTAATAGGTTATATTATTGGGCAGGTGTATTCAAAAACCTTAAAAGAAATATTTCATAAATTTAGTTTTAAAAAAACAGGATCCCGGCCTAATTTATAAGGCCAGGTACCCGTTATTTTATTAACAATCTTAATATCCCGGGTTTTGTTTATATAAACCGTTGGTAAATGTAATTTCGGATTGTGGTATAGGCAGGTACTCATCCCGACCTGCTGTAAATTTAGCGGTAGCTAAAAATGTTCTCCTGCCTTTTTCAATATTGATATAGTCGTTTAAGGTTTTTTCGGCAATGCCCCATCGCACTAAATCAAAGAAACGCGCGCCTTCTGTAGCAAACTCAAGGCGTCTTTCCCATTGCAGCGCTTTGCGGGCATAATCCTGCGTCCAGTTGGCAATGCTATAGGGTTTAACGTTATAATTGGACGGAAAGCTACCATCCAGTTTTTTAAGCCTTCCTGTACTTGCAGCGGCGCGGTTGCGTATCTGGTTAATGAGTGGCAAAGCGCTTGCCTGCTGCCCCAGTTCAATATAGGCTTCGGCCTGCATTAATAAAACATCATCATACCTGATGATATCATAATTTTTTGCCGACCCCATAAACGGACCAAGCTTAAAGTATGATGAGCTTGTAGCCAGTTGCTGGTTGCGCATGGTATGGAAATTTCCATAAACACCAGGATCACGTACCCAGCTGTTGCTGAATAGCTTTGTGTTATCATATTTGTATGGGTGGCCATCTATCCCAACAGTATGATCTAACCTTGGATCAACGGTTACTTTTGTTAAATCGGCTATGCTGTTGTTAAATGAATCAAAGTTGGGCAAGCCATTTACATCAGTAGTATGGGCGTTCACCAGATTCTGACTTGCAGCATGAAAGCCGCAGCAACCGTATTGTGGTGCGCCATGCGGATAATTTAAACCATCCTCAAAATTCATACGGCCGGCAGTAGTTCCGTCATTAATGGTAAACTGTATCGCGAATACCGATTCAGGTCCGTTTTCAGTTTCTGGTAAAAAATCGTCAGCAATATCACTGCTCAATGAGTATTTACCCGATGCTATAACAGCTTGTGTAAGATCAACCACCTCCTGCAACCTTGTTTTATTGATATTGGTTACATGATGCTTATCATCCTGCTCATAAGCCTGGTATAACCTCAGTTTTGCTAAATAAGCCTGGGCGTTTAGTTTATTGGCCCTTGCCAGCTGGGGCTGAGTCACCGGCAGATTATCAATAGCGTATTGAAAATCGGCGGCAATTTTATTCCATGCATCCTCATTTGGTAACGTGTTTGAAACTTTCAGGATATCATCCGAAGAGGCGTTTTCGTCAAAAATGGGAATGTTTTTATAAAGCAGCTTCATGGTAAAATAGCTGTGCGCACGCAAAAACCTCAATTCGGCCAAACGTGTCTTTTTGTTAGGATAATCAGCATCCGAAAGCGAAGTAACGGCTCTTAACGCCACATTTGCCCTTGAAATAGATTTAAACAAATTTTTCCAGGTGCGCGAAACAAAGGCATCCATGGATGGGGTTACCAGGTTGTAATGCTCCAAAGCATCAACTTCACCAACATCGCCGGTACCACCGCCGCCTTTGTAGGCATCATCTGAGCGAACGCTGCCGTACGCCCAGTCGCTGTATATAGGGCCTATCATATCGCCGTTGCCAATAGCGGCATAGGCCGCGGTTACCAATCCCTCTACAGCCGTAGGCGAAGTAAGGTCTGAGGTGGATAATGCTCCTTTTGGAGTATAGTCCAGTGCTTTTTTACAGGAACTAAGAATGATTAGCCCCGATAAAATTGTTGTTATAAATATTTTCGTTTTCATATCGAATATTTTAAAATGATGCATTAATACCAAAACTGAAGACCTTAGGGATCGGAACCTGGTCAAGGCTCAATCTTTCCGGATCCGGACTTAAATACTGTTTACTCTTAAATGTAAACACGTTCTCAGCCATAGCAAATAGCCGTAGCCTGGAAAAAACCGCTTTCGGTACAATGCTATACCCGATCTGAATATTTCTCACTTTGAAATAAGATGTATTTACAATGAAATAATCGGAAGTTCTGCCTTCGTTGTTGTTGTCTTTAAGCGTTAGGGCTGGTACATTCGTGTTGGTATGTTGCGGTGTCCAACCGTTAAATACCCCTGGGCCCACATTTTCCCGGCTATGCATCAGGTTATTATAAAAGGTATAAATATCAAACCCTTTTCTCCCTGCAACACCCGATCCAAATATGGATAAATCAAACTTTTTATAAGTCAGATCAATTCTTGCACCGTACTCTAAAGCGGGCAATGTAGTCCCTATCCAGGTTCGATCATCGGCATCAATTTTATTGTCATGATTGATATCCACATAACGAACTCTTCCTGGCCCGGCACCTATTTGAGCCGGCGCTGCATCCACTTCAGCCTGGGATTGGAAAAGGCCTGCGGTTTTGTAGCCAAAAATGTCAAATTGAGAATGACCAATGATCGTGTTACCTATATTACCAGCATAAGCAGGTCGAACATTTTCAGGCAAAACGGTGATCTTATCCCTGAAGTGCGAAAAGTTTAGGGTTACATTGTAATTAAAATCGCCCGATTGCTGCCCATGATAAGTCACTAAAAACTCCCAGCCTTTATTGGTTTTTGAAGCACCGTTAACTGTTTTGCTTTGACCTTCGCCCAAGGCCGATGCAACCGGGGGAGTAATCAATATATCAGATGTTTTTCGTGAGAAATAATCAAATGAACCAGATATTTTATCATTAAACAGGGCAAAATCTAACCCGCCATTAATTTCATCTGTAGTTTCCCATTTAAGTGCAGGGTTTGCCGCTTGTGTTTGAACAAATCCAGAAGGTAAAGCTCCGGTATTAGCTCCTGACAAGGAATATGCGGTGCCAACATTCATATATTGTTCCCAAAAGCCAGGCGTCAGTTCGTTCTGGGAAGTGCCATATCGCGAGTAGTAAAGCAAGTAGCGCGACAGATCGCCGATTTCCTGGTTACCAACACGGCCCACACCAAGTCTTGCTTTTAATTCAGAGAAAATGCCGTTATTCTTCATAAAACCTTCCTTATCAATTCTCCATCCCAAAGAAGCTGACGGGAAAATACCATATTGATTATTCGCACCAAACCTGGAAGAGCCATCCCGGCGAATAGTAGCGGATGCTAAATATTTGCCGTCGTAATTATAATCCAGGCGGCCGAATTCAGAAAGCAACTTGTTTCCCAGCGAAGTGCCGGTAACGATTGTTTTTCCTATTCCTGCGTCCAATGTGAAATAATCCTCGGTCTGAACGGTGTAACCTTCTTTTTTGGTAGTTTGAAAATCAGTAAATGTTTTAACGTATTCTGTACCAACTAAAAATTTGAAGTGATTTTTTGCATTCAAATCGAGGTTATACCTGATTGTATTTGACAGCGTAGTGCTTAAGTAATGATTTTGATCAAAAAATAAACTGTTTGTAGTGTTGCTTAAAGCACCTTCAGTAAAAGTTGGTGTAATTACCTTGCTTAAATAGTTGGCATTATCAGCACCATAATTAGATTTAATAAATAAATTCTTAATTGGCTGAATTTCCAGGAAAACGTTTCCAAATGTGCTTAAACGATTGGCGTTATTCCATTTCGCCAGGTCCTGCATGTGCAGGGGGTTGTTCCTGTCAGAGTATCCCGCGCCCGATTCACCGGCGTAAGTAACACCATCTTTTTGGTATACAGGAATAGTAGGTGCCAGTGTCGCGGCCAAAGACGGGGTCGAAGCACCGCCAATGTCCTTAGTTGTAAGCGTTTCATTGGAATTGGTAATTTTTAAATTAACACCAAAACTTACTTTGCTGTCAAAGGCACGGGTTACAGCATTGACGCTACCCGTAGTGCGCCCGTATTTGGTAAACCTTACCAGGCCGGTATTTTTTATGTTTCCGAAATTAATTTGCAGCGACGAATTTTTGTTACCTACCGAAGCGGTGAAATCATTGTTGTAAACAAATGCGGTTTTGTATAATACGCTTTGCCAATCGGTATCGCCTACGGGGGTATTGGTATCGCCACCTACAAATGGTTTGGCGGTAACACTATTTAAAACCGGGTTGCTATAGTTATTGTTCCAGTCAAAATTATAAATTTCTCCATAGCCTTCGGTAGGGTTTTGCCCGTCATTTACCGAGGCCTGCCATAAGGCCTTGCCCCTGTCGGCGGCGTTCAGCATTTTAAACCGCAGTGATTTTTCGGATTGGATAGAGGTACTGTTATTAAACTGGAACTGAACTTTTCCATCGGTATTGCCACCGTTTTTGGTAGTAACAATGATAACGCCGTTTGAAGCCCTTGCGCCGTAAATCGACTCGGCCGATGCGTCTTTCAATACCTGTACCGATGCGATGTTTGAAGGTGATAAATTTTGAAACACCTCGGGCCTGGTGGTGGGTATACCATCAATAACATATAAAGGGTTGTTATTGCCCAACGTATTTGCACCCCTGATCAGGATCCTGCTGGTTGAGCCATTAGCCGATCCATCTTTTTCGATGTACAAACCGGCAACCCTGCCCTGCAAAGCCTGCATGGTATTGCCCGAGCTGTTGTTTTTTACGGGTGCCAAATCAACAACTGCAACAGCGCCCGTAAGGTCTTTCTTTCTTTCGGATGTATAACCGGTTACCACTACCTCATTAAGGGTGTTTGCGGCATCTTTAAATACAACATTAAGCACTTTGGTATCGGCTGCAATCGTTATAACTACCGGCTTAACGCCAACATATGAAAACCTTATAGATTGCCCGGTTGCTGCAGAGATACTGAACTTTCCGCTGGCATCTGATAATGTTGATTTTTGGGTTTCAACAACCACTATGGTAACACCATCCATTGGTTTTGATGTGTTATCCAATACAGTCCCGGTAATGATACGGGATTGCGCATGTCCCTTGCTTATGAGCAGTATAAGAAAGGAACAAATAAGTAATAATTTTCTCATTGATTTTTATTTAAGTTTATTGGTTGGGGTTAAAACATTTTGTTTATAAAGTCCTGGTATTCTTTTATTTTATAATCCGGGCAACCTCCTTTCTTTGTCGCAATAAATGCTCCCATCGCTATTGCATTTTTCAATAAGGTTTGCGGCTGTTCGCCATGATAATGGTTGGCTATAAAGGCGGCTAAAAACGAATCGCCGCTGCCAATGGTATCTATAACTTTTACCTCTCGGCCGGCTACATGGTAAGCGTTATCGCCCTTATAATATGATGCGCCAAACTCGCCCTTGGTAACAATGATCTCGGGGATGTTAAAATGATCCTGGATAAACTTGATCTGTTCCGATTCTTTCCAGAATGATCCACGGAATAAGCCCTGTACCATTTCCAGTTCGGCCTGGTTAAATTTTACAATGTCGGCCTTATGAAGCAAGTCATCCAACAAATCGCGGCTAATGAACGGCGGCCTCAGGTTAATATCAAACACTTTAATGGCTTCACTTTCCAACAGCTCAAACAAGGTATTGCGCGATACGCTGTTCCTTGATGCAAGGCTGCCATACACCAGGTAGGTTGATGGCTTCAGTTGACTAAGGATGTGCTCACTATCGTTAATAAAATCCCAGGCCACCGGGAAAACTATCTCATACGATACTTCATTGCCATTATTCATTTTGGCAATTACCTGGCTGGTGGGGTGTTCGGTATCCGTTTGCAGCAAATGTTTAGGTATTCCCCAGCCGTCAAGCAGGCTTTCCAGCTTTTGGCCGTCAATGTCATTACCTATTTTGCTTACCAGGCTGGCCGGTACACCTAATTTATTCAGATGGTACGATACGTTTAGCAAAGCGCCGCCGGGTTGCGGGCCATCGGGCAGCACATCCCAAAGGATTTCGCCATAGCAAATGGCCGGGGTTAATATTTCTGTTTGCAGGTTCATCATGATTTAATTATTAATGCATTACCATGTTAGTTTCAATCTGTTCCAGTGAGCGTCCTTTAGTTTCGGGCATAAACTTCCATACGAAAACGAGCTGGCAGATCATCATCGTCCCAAAGAATGAAAATGTAACTGCACCACCCAACGACTCGGCCAGGTAAGGAAAGCAAAAGGCAATTATCGCGGCCATAACCCAATGTGTTGAACTCCCCAATGTTTGCCCTTTTGCACGCACCTGGTTTGGGAAAATTTCGGAGATAAACACCCAGATAACCGCCCCCTGCGAAAAGGCGAAGAAGGCAATGAACACCATCATATAAATGGGTATGGCAAAACCGTTAAAATGTCCGGTGTAAAAGGTAAACGCTACCAGGAATAACGATGCTATAAGGCCGAAAGAACCTACAAGCATTAATGTACGGCGACCTACTTTATCAATAATATTGATGCCTAACAGGGTGAATATAAAGTTGATTAACCCGATGCCAACTGTAGATAGCAGTGAAGAATGAGCGCCAAGCCCGGCCATTTCAAATATGCGGGGCGCGTAATATATAATGGCGTTGATGCCCGATACCTGGTTAAAAAAGGCGAAAAGCACGGCCAATATCACCGGAGTTTTATACTGGCCAGAAAAAAGACTGGTGTTTGAAGAACCCGCATTTAAATTGGAGTTTTTAATAGATGCCAGTTCCTGATCGCAATTAAGCGGATTTATGATCCTTAGGATCTCAAGCGCCCTGCCGGTTTCCCCTTTTTTAAGAATAAGCCAACGCGGGCTTTCGGGTATAAAATAGATGAGCGCCAGGAAAAGTAACGACGGGAATGCCTGTACACCTAACATCCAGCGCCATGAGGCTTCGCCGCCCTGGCTGATAAGGTAGTTTGACAGGTACGAGACGAGGATACCCAATACTACGTTGAACTGGAATAAACCCACCAGCCTTCCCCGACGGTCGGCAGGCGATACTTCTGATATATAAATGGGAGCGGTAACGGATGATATACCTACACCCAGGCCACCCAATAACCTGAAAATTAAAAATACGTGCCAGTTGTCGGCAAGCGCTGTACCTATTGATGATAATAAATAAGCAGCGGCTACAAAGTATAAAGTATTCTTCCGTCCAAACATATCTGATGGCCTTGCTCCTAAAAGGGAACCTATCACGGTACCTATAAGCGCGATAGAAATAGTAAGCCCATGCTCCACTACAGACAGATGCCAGAATTGCTGGATAGATTTTTCGGCGCCCGATATTACTGCGGTATCAAACCCGAAAAGGAAGCCACCAAGGGCTACGACCATGGACCAAGCCAGGACGGAATGTTTTCTCATAATAATTATAAAAGGTGTTAATTGGATTTACGATTGCAAAGTAGGGCCATTTGCAAAGCAGCAGTTATTGATTTTATACCAAAACAGTACAAAAATTTAAACAGGTTTAAATACTTGATTTTCAGGTAAATAAAATAAAGTATCATTTTTATTTCAGCAACATGTTTGTTTTTGTTACCTGCTTATTTCAGTTTTGATACATCCGCTGCACTCCCTGCAGGCTTCCCTGTTTGTTTTGTAGAAACATTTTTCGATACATTTGTGTAGAAGCATCCAAAAAGGGATAGCATCGGCCAATACAACCGTACTTAAACGTTAAATTATTATACGAAACTGATTGAAGTTAATGGCTTTGAATTATAACCTGCGCAGCATATTCCTGTTACCCGTATTTATATTAACGGTATTTGCCGGCTGTAAAAAAGCCGACAAAACATCACAATATACAATAGGCTTTTCGCAATGCGTAGGCTCTGATTTGTGGCGGCGCAATATGCTGGATGAAATGAAAATGGAACTTTCATTACACCCGGATGCCCGATTTATTTATGCCGATGCTGATAACAGCAGTAAAAAACAAATTGAACAGGTAAAGAAAATGCTGGATGAAGGCATCGACCTGCTGATCATTTCTCCCAACGAAGCACAGCCGCTTAAAGGCATAGTTGAACAAATCTATAATAAAGGTATCCCTGTTATAGTTATCGACCGCAAAACATCCTCAGACCTGTATACAGCTTATGTAGGTGCCGATAATTACCAGGTTGGTAAAATGGCCGGCGAGTACATAGGAGCTAACCTTAAAGGTGAAGGCAACATTGTAGAGGTGATGGGACTTCCGGGTTCGTCCCCGGCAATTGAAAGGCATAGGGGGTTTAGTGATGCACTATCAAAGTTTAATAACATTCACATTAAAGCACAGGTATACGGCGACTGGCTGAAAGATCATGCCCAAAAGCAGCTAAACCTGGTACAAGCGGATTTAAAAACAGCCGATGCCCTGTTTGCCCATAACGATGTAATGGCCGTAGGATCGAGGGATGTGCTAAATAGCCTGCACTTAGATCATCATGTTAAAGTTTTGGGGGTTGACGCAATGCCCGGGAACGGAGGTGGTCTGCAAATGGTGGCATCCAAAATTATTGATGCCAGTTTGGTATACCCAACCGGTGGTAAAGAAGCTATCACAACAGCTTTCCGCATCCTGAACAAAGAATCATTTGCTAAGGAGAACATTTTGCAGTCGCTGGTTATTGATTCGACCAATGTACAACTCATGAAGCTGCAATGGAACAAAATCAACAGCCAGCAAAAAGATATTGAGCGGCAGCAATCCTTACTGGAAGAGCAGCGCCAGATTTATAACAGTCAACAGTTAGTTTTAAATATCACCGTGATAACACTGGTGCTGGCTGTTGTATTCGGGGGGCTTGCTTTTTACTGGCTGATGGAAAACCGTAAGATTAACAGAAGCCTCGAAGCCAAAAACAACGAGATCCTGTCGCAGCGTAACCAGTTGATCGAAATGTCGGCACGCGCAGAAGCTGCAACCGAAGCCAAGCTTAATTTCTTCACCAATATTTCGCATGAGTTCCGTACGCCATTAACGCTCATTCTCTCCCCTGTTGAAGACATGATGAAGAACGAAAAGCTGAACATCGTTGCCGGTAAAAACTTAAAACTGATTTATAAAAACGTATTCAGATTGATGCGACTGGTTAACCAGCTAATAGATTACCGTAAAATTGAATATGATAAGCAGCAGATTAATGCATCACCCAGCAACCTGGTGGAGTTTGTTAAAGATATACTGGATAGCTTTCAACATAATGCCCAAAAACGTAACATCAGCCTAAATTTAATATCGGCAGAAAAAAATATAACCACCTGGTTTGATGCGAATATGCTGGATAAGGTTTTCTTTAATTTATTATCAAATTCGCTTAAATTCACTAAAGATAATGGCAGGATCCAGGTAATGCTTACTCAAAATTCCGAAAATGTGGAAATAGCCATACAGGATAATGGCATAGGTATGGAGCCCGAAGAAATGGAACATGTTTTCGACCAGTTTTACCAGGCTGATAACGGTAACTACCGCGGCTCCGGCCTGGGATTATCTTTATCCAGGGAAATCGTTTCCCTTCATCATGGCAGCATTAAGTTAAGTAGTAAAAAATGGCAGGGCACAACTTTTACGATAACCCTTCCCCTCGGTAACCTGTACAACTATACCACCGATAACAATAGCCCTGCAATAAATGCAGTGGCCATTGAAGAGCGCGCCCGCATCTATACCACCGACCTGGAGCAAGGCGAAATAAAAACCGATTCAGATGCACTTACTCATCCCAAGGAACAATCCATCCTCATTATAGAAGACAATGCCGACCTGCTAAACTACCTCACCGATAAACTGGCGGCTGATTATGAAATTTTCACCGCTAATAACGGCACACAAGGATTGTCCGAAGCATTTGAAAAAGTTCCTGATTTGATCATATCAGATGTGGTATTGCCGGGCATGTCGGGCAAGGTGATAACCGAAAACCTAAAAACCGATATCCGTACATCGCATATACCTGTTATACTGCTAACCGCGCAGGCCGGGGTTGAACAACAAATAGACGGCATCCGCAGTATGGCAGATTGCTATATGGTAAAGCCTTTTAACTACGACCAATTACTGGCAACCGTAAAAAACCTCATCAAAAACAGGGTAATACTAAAAGAGCATTTCACCAGCGATGTTAGTCATGGCAAAATGCCGGTATCAAAAACCATCGACAAAAAATTCCTGAATGATTTTGCAGGCATTGTTGAGCAAAACCTGGCCAACGAAAGCTTTAACGTTGATGATATTTGCAAAACCATAGGCATATCGCGCGTGCAGCTTTACCGTAAAGTAAAGGCCCTGCTTGGCTGTAGTATTACCGACTATATTTTAAACCGCAGGCTAAAGAAAGCTAAATACCTGCTGGTTCATGAGGCGTACTCTATATCCGAGATCACCTATATGGTTGGTTTTGCCAGTCCTAATTACTTTGCAACTGTATTTAAGGCAAAATATGATTGTACACCAAGCGAGTTTAAGCGCAGACAGCACTCGTAAGGATTATATTATTGTTCCATAGTAAAGTATTGCTTAGAGGCCGTTTAAAAATAAAAAAAAACTCGTCATTACTGTTTTTTTCAATTTTCTAAGTGGCATTAAACTATGGGCTTTTGATTTATAACTTTTGTGGTTCTTAAATTGACGCTAAAATTTGCCGGATTTGTGAGAAAGGCGGATGATAAGTTTCCAATTAATCCGGCTCTATATATCCCGATATAAATTGATTTTTCTTCAAAAAAGTGTATTTATAGTGAAGACAGGAACACTATATAGAAATTAACCAACAAAGAAAAAAGAAGTAAATCACTTTGCGTCTTAGCACCTTTGCGCGCGATAAATTCAGATATCGAACTACAGTCCGCTAGCTCAATTTTAATCATAAGTTAATATTTGGATTTATAATGTTGATTATCAGTCGCATAAGCGTTCCGGTCTTTGTTGATTTTTAAAAAGCTTAAGTTGTTGATAATCAGCCACAATGCGTTCCAAAGCGTTCGGGGTGTTCCACTGCACTCAAATGGAACACTTAATAAATCAAATTTAAACAGCTTCTGAGTAAATTGTTAAATTTAATTTTGAAAGCTTACATATAAATCACATCTTTAAATAACCCTTTGAAGTTAAAACCGGCTTGAAAAAGTTTATTGCCTTAATGTTACTAAACATTCACCTGCTAAATATTGGCGGGCAACTGGCATTACACCAATATCGGGTATATAAAACAGCTAAATTTTTTACCGAACAAACCCGCAAGGGCCTTTATAATGTTAAGGACCTTACCGAAATAGCTATACCCATTAACTTACCCAACATCCACGATTGGAAAGATTTTGAAAACATAGCCGGGCAGATCAGCTTTGGTAACACCAACTATAACTACGTAAAAATGAAAATAACCCGGAATGCCATCCACCTGATGTGTATTCCCAATTATGAAACCACGCAGCCGCTTGAAAAAAACATACTGAATGCAAAAGGTGTTAAAGATATCCCGGTACCTCAAAAAGATCATGTTCCGTATGGTAAAATAATTGTACAGGAAAATATCAGTTTCTCTTTTGTACAGTTTGAGTTTTATTGCCCGATAAAAAATTTGCAGAAAAACGTTGTACAACCCGTACAGCCTTTAGTTCATTACCACCAGGATATCCCCGAGCAACCGCCTAAGGCTTCCTGCTAATACCCCTACCCTGTTTAATTCATTTTCCGGATTTGCTTTACAGCACTGTTGATTTTTTTATCAGGATTTGCCCGCGCGTTTAATAACCCTCTCTCTTTTACATTGAGGTTAGGACATAAAACACGTTAGTAATATCCCTATAAAAAGGCTTATTGTGCTTAAGCCGTCTTCCGGCCCATTTTCAAATCTTCAAATTACCAAATTTTCAAATTAACATCATGCCCTACATACCTCTTGAATCTCATTTACCGGGAATTACCGGCCTGCTTGAGTATAGCAAAGAAACTGCTGAACCCATCCGCGATCTGACACAGATTTTACTACGTGGCCCTTCAACCTTATCAGAAGGCGACCGTGAACTGATTGCAACCGTTGTATCCCATGGTAACCATTGTAAATTTTGCACCACAGCCCATACCGCCGCAGCCGACCTCTATGCGGGCGAAAGCGAAACTGCCCAAAAAGTAAAGGAAAACATCGAGACAGCCCCCGTTACCGAAAAAATGAAGGCGCTGCTTACCATTGCCAGGCTAACCGGCCAAAGCGGTAAAAATGTAACCACGCAGCATGTGGAAAGGGCTAAAGCTGCCGGAGCAACGGATATCGAAATCCATGATACTGTGCTGATAGCGGCCTTGTTTTGCCTGTATAACCGCTATGTTGATGGGCTGGCTACTGCCCTGCCTGTTGATGCCGGATACTACAATGTATTGGCCGATCGCCTGGTTAACCACGGCTATACCCGCCTGCCGCAAGGCTATGATCATCTTAAAAAATAACCCCTGCCTAATTAATTAAAAAACCAGATCACAATGAAAAAACTTTTATTCACCATATTACTGCTCTCGTCCATCAACCTGTTTGCACAGGAAACAAAAATAACGGGTACCCTAACCGATGCCGCAACCAGCTCGCCTGTTGTTGGCGCCAGCATCAGCGTTAAAGGCAAATTAACCGGTACCATCACCGATTCAAAAGGTAACTATAGCCTTAACCTCAACAAAATTAAACCACCCTTTACGCTGGTAATATCGGCCGTGGGGTATGAGCCAATAGAAAGCAACGTTACTTCTGTCGGCGAGGTCAGCCTCAAATTACAACAAAAATCCATCGTGTTGAACGAAGTGGTATCATCTGCCACGCGTATTAACCAAAGTATTTTGCAGTCGCCGGTTAGTATCGAAAAAATGAGTTTGAAAGCCATTAAGGAAAATCCTTCTTTCACTTTTTATGATGGATTGCAAAGCTTAAAAGGTATGGAAGCGGTAACCAGCAGTTTAACCTACAAACAGGTAAACACCCGTGGCTTTAACAGCACCGGTAACGGTAGGTTTTTACAACTGGTTGATGGGGTTGATAACCAAACCCCGGGCCTTAACTTTTCGGTAGGTAACCTTTTTGGGGCATCGGATATTGATATCGAAAGCGCGGAGGTAATTCCCGGTGCTGCATCTGCATTATATGGGCCGGTTGCATTTAATGGTTTGCTATCATTAAAAACCAAAGATCCTTTTAAATACCAGGGTTTAACCGTACAGGTTAAAACCGGCCTTAACCATTTTGGCGAATCGGCTGTAAAACCACAGGGTTTATATGATTTTGCAGCGCGCTATGCCAAAGCATTCAACGATAAATTTGCCTTTAAAATTAACGCTTCCTATTTAACCGGCCGCGATTGGTATGCCGACAATTACACCGATGTAAGCGCATCAACACCGGTTGCGCAGCGCGGTCCAAACAACCCAGGCCGCGATGCCCTGAATATTTATGGTGATGAAGTATCACGCACACTACCCGGCATAGGCCTTGTTTCGAGGACAGGTTATGAGGAAAAAGACCTGATGAACTACAATGTATATAGCCTTAAACTAAATGGCGCTTTACATTATCGCATCAACAATAACCTGGAGGCTATTTACCAGTACAACTTTGGTAAAGGCACCGCAAGTTATACCGGCAGCAGCCGTTTCGATCTTAATAATTTTGTGTTGCAGACCCACAGGGTGGAGTTAAAAGGCAGCAACTTCTTCATCCGCGGCTATTCCGTTGCCGAAAACTCTCACGATTCCTACAATACCCGCTCCCTGGCGCAATTCATCAACCGCGATTGGGTTAAGGATTTAAACGGCAATACAGTAACCCCGGATAAAGCCGACGACACCTGGTTTACCCGCTATGCCGCGGCCTACAACGGAAGTGTAAACGGCGTAACAGCCCAAAACAATACTGCAGCAAGGACTTTTGCCGACCAGGGCCGCTTTTTACCCGGAACCACGGCGTTTAACGCTGCCAAGGATGTATCTATTCATAATTATGGCTTAAGCGGTGCAGGGGTGTTTAGCGCCAGCAAATTTTATCATGCTGATGGCCAGTATGATTTTACCAGTGCCATAAAAATATTTGAATTGCTTGCCGGCGGCAGCTTTCGCGATTACAGAATGTTTACCAATGGCAGTTTGTTTGATGATAAAACCAACAAGGTAACCATACAGGAGTACGGCGCGTTTATGCAGGCCGCAAAAAAACTATTTGATGACAACCTGAAGCTTACCGCCTCTATACGTTATGACAAGAACGAGAACTTTAAGGGTAGCTTTACACCACGTTTTTCGGCAGTGTACACGGTTGATAAAACCCATAACTTCAGGGCATCATACCAAACCGGGTTCAGGAACCCTACGCCCGTTGATCAGTTCATTCACCTTAATGTAGGCCCCATCACCATATTGGGTGGCGCGCCTAACAACAGCAAGGGGTTAAACATTTACGAAAACTCATTCACTGCTTCATCTGTAAGTGCATTTGGTGCTGCGTTTGGGGCAGCTATGCAAAGCGGCACACCTTTTCCGCAAGCGGTTCAAAACAATAAAGGGTTGCTTAAAAAATCAAATGTAGCCTACATTAAACCCGAGCAGCAAAAAGCATTTGAGCTGGGTTATAAAGCCTTAATCGCCGATAAACTACTGGTTGATGTAAACTACTATTACAGCAGCTATACCAACTTTATTTTGAACACAGTAGTTATACAGCCACAAAACCCTATTCTTAATGCCGATGGAACCATTAATACCGCTACAGCAAGCGATATCCCTAACGGCAAGGTCCACGCGTTCCAGCTATACACCAACGCTCCGGATAAAGTATCGGCCCAGGGAGCAAGCGCGGGGTTAACCTATTTGTTTAATAAGGGTTACGCTTTGGGGGGCAATGCTACGCTATCAACCTTTAACCTGCGCAATGCCAACCCAAACAATATTGCAGCGTTTAACACACCTAAATGGAGCACCAATGCCACTTTTGGCAACAGTAATGTTATTAATGATTTTGGCTTTAACCTGGCCTGGCACTGGCAAAGCGCTTTTGACTGGTACGGAACGTTTAACGGAACCCGCCCCGGCCGAGTAAATGCCTATTCGCTGGTTGATGCGCAGGTGAGCAAAAAACTGCCAAAATTCAAATCGACAATAAAATTAGGTGGCAGCAATATCTTCAACAACCGCATTTACCAGTCATATGGTTCGCCGGCTATTGGCGCCATTTATTATGTATCGATAGTATTTGATGACCTATTAAAATAAAACAACATGAGCACCATTGTAATTAACGAGCAGGTTGCAAAACCTCAAACAGATATCACCACGGCTTACCGGGTAATACTATTCGTGATCTGTTTTTTTAGCAGCGCCTTCGGCGGTACGGTATCCACCCTCATGTCGGTTTACCTGCCCGTAGTTGTAAAAGACCTTCAGGGAAACCTGCCTCCAGGCGAGATAAACGCTATCAGCGGGTATATCAACGCCATATTCATTTTTGGCTGGGCTTTGGGTGGCTTTACCTGGGGAGTTATCAGCGATAAAATGGGCCGGAAAACAGCGCTTTTAATGGCCATTAGCTGTTATGGTGTTTTTACCATATTAACCGGGCAAATGCCAAACTGGTGGGGTGTGGTTTTATGCCGTTTCATGAGTGGTTTTGGTGTAGGTGGCGTACTGGTAACTACCATTACCCTGGTAAGCGAGGTTTGGCCTGCAAAAAGCAAAGCGGTTATTATCGGCATATTATCAATCGCTTTCCCTGTGGGGATCTTCTCGGCCGGGCTTATCAATTACGTGGTTTCTTCCTGGCGGTCAGGGTTCCTCATCGGGATAATTCCATTGGTATTAGCACTTATCGGCTTATGGCTATTAACAGAATCACCAGGCTGGCTAAACTACCGTAATGATATTGCCAACAGGAACAATCCGTTAAATAAACTATTATCAAAAGGCCACCGCCGCGAGCTTATAGTAGGCTCCCTTACATTTGGCACCATGCTCATTGGTTTGTGGGCCATTTTCTCCTGGCTGCCAACCTGGGTGCAAAGCCTTATCACTACACATGATGCCGCTAAAGAACGGGGACTAAGCATGATGTTTTTAGGCATGGGCGGCCTCACAGGTGGTTTCCTGTCGGGATGGTTGGTTAACCTGTTAACGCTACGCAGGTCAATGCTCATCTGTTTCGCGGTATGCGCGGGCATGTCATTCATCCTGTTTAAAACCAATGCCACATTTAGCCCGGTTATTTATGCCGAGATTGCCATACTGGCCCTGTTTTTTGGGGCAAGCCAGGGCGTGTTATCAGCTTACATACCGCAACTATTTTCAACCGGCATCAGGGCAACGGCTACAGGCTTTTGCTTTAATATCGGCAGGATATTTACGGCTACAGCGGTATTATTTGTAGGCATACTGGTATCAACTTTGGGCGGCTACGGCAATGCGATATTCATTTTCTCGCTCATATTTATAGTAGGCTTGCTGGTGGTATTGTTTGGACATGCGAAAGAAGCCAAAAGCTGATGGTTTAAAGTAGAAAACCGGGAATTAATTAATGATCAAATTTAAAATCTAAATAAAACAAAATATGGCACACATCAATGTACCCGAAGGCGTACCGGGCATCCGCTCGCTGGTAATGTTCAGGCCCGAAACAGGTAAGCCGCTATATGAACTGGCCCAGGTATTATTACGGGGAGAATCTACCTTAACCTCTGCCGAGCGCGAACTAATAGCCGCTTATGTATCCTATCGAAACAATTGTACATTTTGCTACAGCAGCCATGCAGCCGCAGCAAGGTGCCTTTATGAAGGCGATGCCGGAATTGTAGATGAAGTTTTAAAAGATATGCAGCAGGCCCCGGTAAGTGATAAGCTGAAAGCTTTATTGAATATTGCGGGCAAAGTGCAAATCCTTGGCACAGAAGTTACCCAGGCCGATATTGATGCTGCACGGGAGCTTGGCGCTACCGACCGCGAACTGCATGATGCCGTGCTGATAGCAGCATCGTTCAGTATGTTTAACCGGTATGTTGATGGCCTGGCAAGCCTTACCCCAACCGAACCCGAAGCTTATGCCCAAATGGGCGTGCGCATGGCAAAAGGTTATACATTACCTCCACAACCAAAACAGTAAATTATTTACACATAGATAAAACAGATTATGGCACATATTGAATTGAATAACGACCTCCCCGGCATCAGGGGATTAATGTATTACAGCCCCGAAACCGCAGCCCCTATGAATGCCCTTGCTGAGCTGTTGTTGCGCGATGACGACAACACCCTGACCCGGGGCGAAAGGGAACTGATAGGTACCTATGTATCTTACCTAAATGATTGCTTTTTTTGCCAAAATGTACACGGCGCGGTAGCCGGGCATTACCTGGGTTGCAGTATGGACCAGGTAGATGCCATCAAAAATGATTTTACATCTGCCGATCTGTCGTCCAAAATAAAGGCCCTGCTGACTATCGCGGGCAGCGTGCAAAAAGGTGGTAAACACGTAACCCCGGAACAGGTAGAGGCAGCAAAAAATGAAGGTGCTACCGATAAAGAGATCCACGATACGGTACTGATAGCAGCCTCCTTCTGCATGTTTAATCGCTATGTAGATGGCCTGGGCACCTGGGCACCACACGACAGGTCATTCTATATAAACCGGGCACCGCAGCGGGCGGAAGAGGGTTATATAGGGAGTATTTTAAAATGAGTTTTAGCTGATCTATAATGCAACGGCCCCGTGAATGCGGGGCCGTTTGTTTGCAAAAGCATTTATTTAGTACTGTGATTCTTGTTTAATCATACTTAAAACAATACCCATGCTATGCCAAGGGTGACAAAAATGTTAAACGTTTGGGCAATCAAAAACGCGTACAATGGTTTTTTACTGTTCTCGCTAAACAGATCGGCAAAGTTGGTTTCCAGCCCAATACTGGTAAAAGCCAGTGCAAACCATAATCCCTGCAGGTTTTTAAGGCTATCCTTTACTGTCGAAATTGTTGCAGCCGGCAGGAAAAATGAAAACAATACCGATGCGCCAATAAATCCCAAAACAAATTTAGGGAAACGTTCCCAAATCACTTTCAATGTAGGCTTGGTTTCCTTATCCTTACCTGCCGGATGCTTTGTATATGTCCAGTAAATGGAGATAGCAAAAGCCGCCAGGCCCAGCAATACATTCTGCGAGAATTTTACAATGGTACTGATCTTTAGTGCAACTTCGCCAACCAGCGTGCCCGATGCAACCACAGCTCCGGTAGTATCAATACTGCCGCCCAGCCAGGCTCCGGTCACTTCCTGCGAAAAATGGAAATAACGGGCAATGATAGGCATAAAGATCATCATGGGTATCGCCGTGATCAAAACCATCGAAATAACGTAGGATAGTTTTTTGGGATCGCCCTTGATGGCCCCGGCTGTTGCAATTGCAGCAGATACACCGCAGATGGATACCGCGCTGGAAATCATCATGGCTATTTCATCGTCAACCTTTAACTTTTTACATACCCAAAAGGCAAAGTACCATACCGAGGTTACCACCAGCAAAGCCTGGATCAACCCTAAGGACCCGGCTTTTAAAATGTCCGAAAAAATCACACTGGTGCCCAGCAACACCAGGCCTATCTTCACAAACAGTTCGGTGGATAGGGATGCTTTTAACCATCCGGGCAGTTTTAAAAAGTTGCTGATAACGAGGCCCAGAGCCAAACTGAATATAACCGCTTCCAGGTTTAACGATTTGGCCTGGCTGCTACCGGCCAACACCAGCGCAATAATGGTAACCAGGTAAACCAGCGGAAAACCCAAAGTATAATTTTTAACGGGTTTACCGGTAACAATTGCGCCAATACCACCGATGATCAGCACAAAAACAAATTGGATGGCTATTTTAGTGAGGTTTGCGGTACCCAAAACCCTCCCCATAAGTTCGGCACTGTTTGTCCAGCCGAATGATGGTACAGGTAAAATTAAACCGGCTATGGCCAGTATGATAATTAATGACCCTAAAATAACTACTGCCCAATCTTCGTGCAGGGTTAATTTACTGGTGTTGGTTGCCATGTCTTTTGGGTTGTTTTGGTGTGATAAATAATCACAAGATAGCCTTTTGTTTTTATAGGTGCATATGCTACTTGTTTTTCCTTCCCATCTGGGTCATTTACCCCCCGGCCACTCGCCAAGGCAGCTGGCGCCGGTTGCGCTTACAGCTAATTAATCAGTTTGACTATTTTTAGGGTAACCAGGGGTCCGGTACGTTGGTATCGGGCCTTTGGCATTTTAGGCTAAATCAAAACAAAGTCCACCCTATCTTCAAATAAATCCATTTCACCTTCTTTTTATAAAACTTAAAATACTAACTTGTGCTAACCAGGCATCAACCATCTTTTTATGAAAAGAAAAACCTTTATTCGTTTAGGCGGAACATTTATGGCTACTCCTTTGATATCTTCTATTACATCCTGGGCTACAGAAGCCCCATTAAAAAACTGGGCAGGCAACCTTACTTACAGTACGGCCAATGTACAATACCCAAATTCGGCAACAGCAGTGCAGCAACTGGTTAAAAAACATGGCAAACTTAAAGCCCTGGGCACCAGGCATTGCTTTAACAGGATAGCTGATAGTAAAGACGACCTGGTTTCGACCAAAGAACTGAATAAAGTAATTTCAATCGATAAAAAAGCAATGAACGTTACTGTTGAAGGCGGCATTAAATATGGAGAATTAGCCCCCTATCTGCACAAACAAGGTTTCGCCTTGCACAACCTGGCTTCGCTGCCGCATATTTCGGTTGCGGGGTCAATCACTACGGCTACGCATGGCAGCGGCGTTAACAACGGCAACCTGGCCAGTGCCGTCACCGCTTTAGAAGTTGTAATTGCCGATGGCAGCATCGTGCATTTTTCAAAGGCTGCCGATCCTGAAAAGTTCAATGCGGTTGTTGTTGGCTTAGGGGCTATAGGCTTTATTACTAAAGTTACACTGGCTATTGAGCCAACCTATATGATGCGCCAGCGCGTATTTTTAAAGATGCCCATGGCGCAGGTAAAACAACATTTCGACGCAATAGTATCTGCAGGTTATAGTGTAAGTTTATTTACCGACTGGCAAAGCGACAGCATCAACGAGGTTTGGATAAAAAGCCGCGTTGGTGAAAAAGACCATAATGAACCCGAGTTTTACGGCGCAAAAGCGGCCACCAAAAACCTGCACCCTATTTACGACCACCCGGCCGAGAGCTGCACCGACCAGATGGGTGTACCCGGGCCGTGGTATGAACGTTTGCCGCATTTTAAAATGGGCTTTACACCCAGCAGCGGCAAGGAGCTGCAATCAGAATATTTTGTACCGATGCATCATGCGGTAGAAGCTATTGAGGCTATTTCCAAATTGGGAAAACAAGTTGGTCCGCATTTGTTTATTACCGAGATCCGTACCATTGCAGCCGACAGCTTGTGGATGAGTCCCTGCCATAACCAGGCTTCGGTAACTATCCACTTCACCTGGAAACCCGAAACCGAAGCTGTTACCAAATTACTGCCTGTTATTGAAAAGGCTTTGGCGCCATTCAACGCCCGCCCGCATTGGGGGAAAGTATTTACAATAGCACCTAAGGTTTTGGCATCACGGTATGAGAAATTGGCCGATTTTAAAAAGGTGGTAGCTGAATATGATCCGCATGGAAAATTCAGGAACGCATTTTTGGATCATCATATTTATGGAACAGTTTAGCTAAAATAAGCGGTGAAAACAGGTGTACTATGGGGTATCAAAATCCGTATCCTTACTAACATCTTTTGAAGCACCTTTCATGCCCCTTTGGCTTACCTTGGCAGCACCTTTCGCGCTCCTTTGAGCATTGCTTCACGCACACTTAAAAACACGTAACTTATTCAAAATAAGCAAATTACATCGAAATAATCGCCTTATTCTTTTTATCTTTTTTTACAGTTACCATGTAGCTACCCTGTAAAATTTAAATCGAAGCTGATGTATTCAAATTTACAAAAAATGCTAAACATATCCAACTAAAACCCACCATAGATAGGATGACAATATCAATTTCCAGGCAATATCACCAAATACCAATAACGAGTTAATCAATACGCCCTCATTATTATTTTTTAACTTTTTGATATTTATCTTATCTTTCTGCCTGTAAAGCCTTGTCATGTCCCGTTTGCGCTATTTGCTGCTGTTTATTCTTGTTGTTACTTTTTATAGCGTTCATGCTCAGCAGGATATGGACCTGCATTTGAGTAATACCTTTCTTCCCGGTAAAAATATTTTGAAGGTAAAAAGAGACTTTCATGATCCTTATTTATGGGTTTTAGCTCAGGATCACGGCGTTTATCGTATAAATAGCATTACCGGGGCTGTGGATAATTACAGCAGTCAATTTGCAAATTATCATAATTTTGATTTTGTTGATATTGCAAGCGACAGCAAGGATATCGTTTTTGTTGCCACTAATTCAAACAATGTTCTTAAATATACAAATGGCAACATAGAAGTCATTGGTACATCAAAAGGTATAATTGGAAATGTAAATTCAATTGGCTTCGATTACAGGTATAGTGAATTTAACCAAGGGGTAAGTAATGACGAATTGCTTATAGCAACAACTTATGGTCTTTATATCTATCTTATGAAAGATGGATCAATAAGCCCCACGCAGGTCATTAATGCTGACATGAGGATTTTTGAAAGCACTTACCGTTCTCAGATGATAAGTAACAATACAAACTACGGTAATTACCCCGACACTGTTAAATATTATCCAGTGACAAATTCCACATCATTTACCGCGTATTTGGGGTATATATGGCTCGAGGGAAATGAGTTTGGTAAAACACTTAAATCGGCATACTATGGAAACGAATTAGACCCATATAACGGTTCTAATACGTTTTCTTATTCCGGCAATCAGTTTTGGTCAACAGAGAATGGTTTATTTCAAAACAGGTGGAATGGTTCGCATACCACCGCAAATCCCCACAGGCACTATCTTAAAGGAGTAAATATTAATAAAATAACTTCGATTTATGGTTTAGCAAACCTAAGGAATTTAACACGGGAGAATCTTTTGCTTGGCACCACACAGGGATTGTATTTTTCAAATTCGAATTATAAAACATATGATATTTTTTACGACTATTCATTTTACCAATACAAAGAACTGGGCAATAAAAGCATAAATGACGTTTGCGTTAATGCTACATCCTACGCCACGCCAACTTGCGAAGATGGTATTTGGGTTGCGGCTATTGACGGCCTCTATTTGTTAAAACCCGACTATGGCCCTTATTTAAACAAAACGCAACAGCTACAAGCCATAAATTTCGATGGGCATGATATTAGCGAAAACAAAATAGAGATTTGCGCTAACACATCAATTAACGCTGTGGTAAATAATTATATTTATAACGGCAATATCATCCAATGGTATAAAGACGGAAAAGAACTGCCTAATGAAAGTAAAGCCATACTCACTATCAAAGATCCTGGTGAATACCACACCGTATTATATGATCCTTGTTCGGCGCTTCATTTCGAATCAAATCATTTAACGGCAATCCAGGTAGCCGCCCCCGTATTTACTTTCAACTATCCCGACGTATTAAACTACTGCGCAGGTTCAACCCTGTCATTAAAAACCGATGACAAGCCCAATTACCAATACCGCTGGTATAAGGACGGCGTATTAAACGGCAATACAACAGCTGCACTTGATAATATCACCGAAACCGGTAAATACAAAGTAGAAGTAAGCGCTTGTGCAGGCAATTGGGTATCATCAAAAGAGGTACAGGTAAATTTTATAGCGATACCCAAGCCCACCATATCAACCGATAAAACACATTATTGTGATGGCGATCAGGCAACATTATCTGCCACTGTACCCATTGACGGCTCAAAAATCAACAACTGGACGGCTTATCAATACACCTGGTACAAAGATGGCAGCCAGATCAACGGCAATGCTGCTTCTATTAAAGTTAAGCAAACCGGGAAATATAAAGTAGAGGTTACCGGCTGTTCGGGTACAGTTTCTTCTGATGAAATACAGGCGGATTTTGAAAAACCTGTGCAACCAGTACTTGTGGCCGATAAAGCTGCCTACTGCATAGGCGATAACGCAAAGCTGACCATCAATACCAACATCGATCCCTTTTATACCATAACCTGGTTCAGAGACGGAAATTTATTACCTAACGAAGAGGGCAACGTTAGTATTACAACCAATCAGCCGGGAAATTATACCGTAAATATCACCAGCAATGCAACTACCTGCCATATACTTTCTGCAGCCTACGCATTAAGCTTTACCCCTCCCCCAACAATCAGCATACAGCAAGTTGTAAATACTACTTTATGCGATGGCCAAACGGTAGATCTTATGGCATCCTACACTACCGGCAACATCAAGTGGACAACCGGTGCTACTTCCGATAAAATAAGCGTTAAAAATTCGGGTACCTATAAAGCAACTATTACTACTGTTGCCGGTTGCCAGGTAACAGAATCTGCAACGGTACAATTTTTACCAAACCCTTCTCTAAATGTTCCTTCGGCCACGCTTTGCCAGTTTACTAATGAGCGTATTACACTTACAGCCCCCGATGGATTTGTTAAATACGAATGGAACGGACAAGCGGGCAATTCCACTTTTTCGACAGATAAATTGGGTGCAGTAAATTTAACAGTCACAGATAACAACGGCTGCAAAGCCACACAAACCATTACCATAAGCAGCCATTGCGATGATATCCATATCCCCAATATATTTTCGCCCAACGGCGATGGCCGTAATGATAACTGGGTGATAGCCGGACTGGAGGGTGATCCATCAACAACGGTTAGGGTTTATAACCGTTTAGGCAGCCTCGTGTTTCAATCACAGGGCTATGCCGCTCCATGGGGTGGTTCTTATAATGGTAAAAAACTTCCTGCCGCTGTGTATTATTATGTAATAAGTACAAAAGGAGCTAAACAGGTGCTCAGCGGATCGGTAGCCATACTTTATTAATAGCAACCTTATTCCTTCCTGTTTTTTTATAATAAAAGCTGCTTATAGACTTATTATAATAATTATTAAAAAGTATTTTTTTACGGGATAAATTAATGTAGCTTTAGATAACCTATTTAAAACCATTAAATCTTATGAAAATACCTACTGAACCTATCGGAAGCATCCCGAGGTCGCCCGAGCTTGTAGCTGCTATTACCTCACAAACAAATGGCGATCAATTGCAAAAATTGTATGCAGATGCAATTGCCGAAACCTTAAAAGAGTTTGAAGAAACCGGATCGCCGGTTATTACCGATGGAGAACAAACCAAATCAAGTTTCGCCACCTATCCTCTTGAAGGCTTGTTTAACCTAAGTCCCGAAGGGATGAAAATTAATTTCGAGGATGGTCATTCACGCCAACTGCCGCTGTTAACCAAAGGACCATTCAGGTACGGTAATTACGCCGAAAAATACCTGGCAACTGCTCAAAAACTAACAAAGCTACCTGTTAAACAGGCTATAATTTCGGCATCTGCCTTAAGTTTAATTTACCCTCCGGATGGAATTGAGGACTATACCCAATCTGAGTTTATTGCCGACCTGCTGAATGAATGTGAACAAGATATCAGGAGATGTTTGGAACAGGGGGCCTATAAAGTACAAATGGATTTTACTGAAGGCAGGCTATCCCTTAAGCTTGACCCCTCTGGCGGTGTTTTGAAACATTTTATCGATCTTAATAACCAGGTTTTTAATCGTTTTACCAAAGAGGAACAGCAAAAATTAGGAGTTCATGTATGCCCCGGAGGCGACCATGATTCAACCCACAGTGCAGATGTTGATTACGCCGATTTTTTACCCCATCTTTTTGATTTAAATGCAGGCAGCTTTTATTTACAACTTGCAAGCGAACCCAACAGGATAAAGGTTTTAAAAACAATAAATCAATACCTTAAACCCCATCAAAAAGTATTCCTTGGTGTAATAGATGTGCTAAATCCAATAATTGAAAGCCCCGAAGATGTTAGAGACAGGATATTCGAGGCGGCAGAGTATATTCCGTTAAACCAGATAGGCACCACCGATGATTGCGGATTTTCACCATTTTGCGATGATATTTCAACAACCCGCGAAACAGCCTTCGCAAAGATCAAAGCGCGCGTAGCAGGAACAAAATTGGCAGAGGAGCTGTTGTTTTCTTAAAATGTGCAGGTTGCGGTATTGCAAACCTGGCAATGGATACTCCACATAGCATGAAAACAAAAAAATTCATCAGAAGCGGTCCTCATCTCCCCGTAAAAAACCTGGTTAAAACGCTTGATTATTATCGCGACGTTCTGGGGTTTTATGATGAATGGACAACCGGCGACAAAGACGGCGGGATAAGACGCGACGACATGAGGCTTCTTTTTGGCGAAGATGCAGAATTTGCCTCCGCAATTAACAATACCAAACACCGCCTGCCCCTGATGTGGTTTGTGGATAATATTGACGAGGTGTATGCAGAACTGCAAGACCGCAAAATTGAGATAGCCGATAGTTTAAAAACTCATCCATATGGTTTAAGGGAATTTGCCTTTATTGATATCAACGGGTATTATATCAGGGTAGCAGAAGGGCTCGAGGAATAATAGTTGCCCTGGCGTAAAGTTGCTGTAGTAAGGTCATCGTATTATCTAAACACTCATTTTTTCAAGTCGTTTTTAGTGATATACATCCATAAAGGTTCAAAATCTTTTGCCGATCTGTATAGGTACAAAATATCGGGATTTTTTATCTTTGAAATAGTTGTGTCTGGCTTTATAACGCCAAATTTAAAATAATTGGCGGTTGAGGTTTTAAACCTGATAGTGTCGTTAATAAGAGCGTAATTACCGCTAACTTTATCAACACCGAAACAAATACTTTTAACATAAAAACTCATATCCTTTTTCAGCTTAATATAGCTCTGACAGCCTGCAACCCCCTCCCTATTTGCCAGCAATACGTCTTTGCTTTCCATTTTTTCAAAATCTATAATTCCGTAAGGTTGTGCAATTATGCATCCCAGCAAAATAGCTATGCAGAGCATGGAGTAAATTCTTGGCTTATCGCTAAATTTTTCTTTTATGGTTAAATAAAGTTGCCTAAACCAAAGTATAGCCATAATTGGCATCGAAATAATGAGCACAAAAAGTAGCGGAAACATCAGTAAACCGAGTGATCCTTCCCAAAAATAAGTAGTATTTATTCCTAAAAAGCAGACGGCAGCGCAAGTGAGCAGACCTTTATTTTTAATCATGACCAGGTTTTGATATCGCTAAATATACATAGTATCATGCAAAAAAACAGGGAAGCCAGCCCGTCTCTTTTTAAAAAAGAATCTCACCCCCTAATTATACATCACAATAACCTTTTCCACCATCCCATCGCCATTAAAAAACAAATTTTCAACCGCGTTTTTGCCGCTATCGGTGTTATGATAATATATACTGATACTGTTTACGCCGGTGAGTACTTCCAACAGCTCAAAATGCAGATCGGGTAGTTTACTCAGAGCGGTTTCCCAATAAAGTCTTACATTGTTTTTGCCCGATATGATGCCACCACAATCGGGGTATATTTTCAGGGCATATGGCGTTTGAATACTAAAGTCATCGGTGTAATGCGTCATCAGGGTATCCAAATCCTGTTTATTCCAGCAGTTTATCCATTCGGCGGCAAACTGTAATGCAAATTGTTGGTCTATCATTATTTATATTCAAAAAGGCTCGATTAAACAGCTGTTATAAAAACAAACGCCGGGCTGAACATTTCTTTGTCCCGGCGCATATAAATTTATCATAATTTACGTTTAGTGTAACTTTAGCTATCTAACTTTGTCAAATCAACACATTACCCAATAACAAATTGGGGCATCCTATGAATAAAACATGCCCATTTTGAACCTGAGTCAGCCTTATACAGATCAGCAACTCCTGGATTTAATCAGGACTGACAACCGCGCAGCATTTACCGAGCTTTACAACCGCTATTGGGATAAAACCTTTGCCGTGGCCCTGCACCGTTTAGATGATGAGCACGAAGCCGAAGAGGTGGTGCAGGAGGTATTTTTAAGCATCTGGCAGCGCCGGGCAAGCATTGAATTAACACATAGTGTTGCTACCTATCTTTCGGCAGCGGTTAAATATAAGGTGATCAACCACCTGGCCAAACAACACCGCAGGCAATTGCAGTTGAATGAAATAACCATCGCCACMGCCGAAACAGACGATACCACCAATAACTGGCTCAACGAAAAAGAATTAAGGCGGCAGCTGGATCATAGCATTAACCAGCTCCCCGAAAAATGCCGGATAGTTTTCCTTTTAAGCCGCGAAGAAAATAAAACCTATGCCGAGATTGCTGCGGAACTGAATATATCGCAAAAAACAGTTGAGGCGCATATGAGTAAAGCCTTGCGGGATTTAAGGGAAACGTTGGGGGTATCCGCGACGGTATTTACTTTCATATTGCTAAGCTCCGATCGCTTTTTGTAGTACCATCCTTTGTACATTAGCTAACATTATTTATCTTTGAGTATGACAAGGTTAACGGTAGATATTAGTAACAAAAAATCCGAAAAAGCGGTTAAAGCGGTTTTGGAGGCCTTAGGGCTAAGTTATGATATTGAACAATACAACAGTTCTACTAAAAAACCGCTAAACAAAGCAGAGCAGCGTGTTTACAATAACCTTAAAAATTCCTTTGAGCAAATTAAATTGCATCAGCAAGGTAAGGTTGAACTTCAAAACGCAAAAGAAGCCTTAGCAGAAATCGAAGCATCACTTAAAAGTTAATGGCTTTCGATGTTGTTTTAACACCAGGTTTTAAGAAAGACCTGAAGCATATCGCCAAAAAACACAAACAGATCTTAAAAGGTTCCTCTAAAAATAAATTAAGGCTAAGCTTACTTAAGACTTCATTTTATATCACGGATATTAAGTTTTAACAAGATTTAACATTCCTCGTTCGATAGATTTAACACCATTCTATTACTTTTATAATATTCTTTTAATTTGAATAAATAGAGATTTATCATTTCAATTACCAATAAAATGATTTATATAAAGCTTTCTATTTTATACTTAATTAGTGTTGTAAGCCTGAATCAGTTATTTGCTCAAAATATCCAAAAGGGAATATTGTTTAAGAATGGGACTAGTTTGAGGATTGGAAGCGTCATCGTTTTGAATAAAAGAACTTTGACGCAAGCACGTTCGAACATTTATGGCGTTTTCAGTATATCTTCGAAAGCTGGCGATACGTTGCAATTCAAAAGTGATAACTATCAAACGACTGAATTTACAGTTCAAGATTTCACAGACAAAGTTGTATTTATGACTCCAATAATTCAACTTGACGAAGTTGTAATTAAGGAAAATTCATTGAAAAGCGACATTAAAGAAGTACAAAGAGGATACAGAGAAAAAAGCGTATTCTATACGGGCACGCCACATTACTATTATCTTTTTTTAAAGCCGATGACTTTTATTTACGAAAACTTTAAAAGTGAAGTTATAGACGCCCGCCGGTTTAATAGATATGCACGTAAAGAATTAGCCGCAAGCAAAATTACCGCACGGTTTAATAATGAAAGTATAAAAAAAGTAATTATTATATCGGACGATCAACTTGAAACCTTTGAGTTAGAATATATGCCAACGCTGAAACAAATTGACGCAATGAATGACTACGACCTTATTATCTACATAAAAAGTTCATTCGAGGATTTTAAAAAAAATAAAATTCCTAATACTTTTAATCTTTATTAATTCCGAATAATAGCTTAAAAAAAATTATATATGGATGGCTTTTAGTTAGTTGTTGTAAATTCTACCGTGCAATAATTCTTTAAAAAATAAGTTTCCTCTGCGTTCTCATGGAACAAGCCTGGGTGCTATCTACAGTTTTGGCAGCTTAGGTTTCAGACTTTTTATTCTATTACCTTTTCCGTCCTTTTAGTATTTTAGTCAGTACTAGTTTGAGACCACGATAGCTTTGCATTATGATACAATGCTGCTTTAGCCTGCAAATCAACAAAGTGAGCGATGCCCTTTTCTTTGTAAATGGTTAGCGTTTCTAATGTGTTGTATACAACTTTAAGCAATCTTCTTGCAACGGCAACTATAGCTTTTTGCGCTTTCATTCGTTTCCGTAATTTATCAAATAAAGCATGCCAATAAGAGTCTTTCATTCGAACTGCGGCCCAAGCCGCACCAACAATAGCAACTCTTAAATAACTGTTACCTTTTTTAATTGCAGTGTTTTTTCTTTTACCTGCACTCTCGTTGTTACCAGGTGCTATACCGCACCACGCTGTAAAATGATCCGCTGTTGGGAAACGGCTCATATCTTTTCCAGCCTCACTGATAATGATTTCCGCTGATTTGACGCCTATTCCACTTATACTATCAAGGCATTCAAAGGCTTGCGCATAATGTGCACTGATGATTTCAGTTATTGATTTATCCAAAAAATCGACTTGCTTTTGAACATGGTCATAATCTTCCAATAACATTTGTAGTTGGGTATGGTGATACGTTTGAAGTGTGCCATCCAACGCTTTGATCAACTGTTCTTTTTTTTTAATTACTTTACCTCTGGCACAACTAAGTAATTGTTCCTGATCTGTGACACCTTTCGCCAGCAACCGTATCATATCCATTGCCGATAAAGTATGGATCGAACTGATGACAGAGCGAAGTTTGATATTATTGCTTTCTAATATCTTCAGTAGACGATTCCTTATTCTATTAAGCTGCCAGGTATAGAATAAACGATTCCGGCAATAATCCCTGATAATCCGCTGTGTGTTGTCTGGCATAAAGCTTGGTCGCACCAATCCATGCAATAACAATGTGCAAAGCCATTTAGCATCTTTGCGATCAGTTTTCCGCTTAGGCATCTGCTTGATATGAACCGGATTTGCCACAATGACTTCGATACCGGCTTCTGTAAGTATGGCATATAAACTCATCCAATAAATGCCCGTGCTTTCCATCAGGCAATGGTGAATATCGCTCTCTTGTAACCAATCTCTGATCTGTTTGAGTTCACAGGTATAAGTGCCAAACTCCCTAAACTCCTGGTTACTGCCGTCTTTCCCGGAGATAAAGCCAACGATCTTGTCTTTGTGCATGTCCAAACCACAGGCTTTATCTAATTGAGGCATAATATTCACATCTTCAATTACTTGTTGTTTCATAAATATCCTCCGTTGATAATCTATGATATACATTTTTATGGGCCCGGGTGTTTTTCAAATCATAATACTTAGATATCTTAATTGATAAACTAATGAAGAACCCTACAATGGGTACTGATCTTGGTCAGAGTGTATATAAAATCAGGCTTTCTATTTCAGGCTCAAATAAAGGTAAATCTGGCGGTGTCAGGATAATTACTTATGTTATATTCATAAATGAGGTTGTTTATCTTTCAGAAATTTATTTAAAAAACGAGTTTGATACTGTGAATGTCACAAACGTTTTGGCCAGACTGAAAGACAACGGCATTATCTGATTCATACCGTTAAATCTTCATTTGCATTTTCGTTCCAATTTCCCTCAAATAAATTTCATTCCCCACTAAGGGTATTTCCGTTTGGTACTGACTATATGTGTAAAGGTCAAAACAATTTACCATGGAAAACAATTCCTACGATCCGAAGGAGCTTGCTCATAAGCTGGAACAAGGCACCATAAACCCCGAGGAAAAAGCGTGGTTTGAGCAATGGTACGCGAATTTCAATGATGAGGAAGTGTTGTTAACCGGCTCAAAGCATACCAGTTTGGAGCAGCTTAAGGATAGTATCTTCAACCACATCTCGGCGCAAATGGAAACGCCAGTACAATCGAAAGGCAAAGTAGTTTCTTTATGGCGAAACATAGCTGCTGCAGCGGCTATAGTATTGCTTATTGCCTTTGCTGCTTTTTACAAAAAAGCTATTTTAAACATCGTTTCCCCGGTAAAAGAGATACAATTGAGCTGCAACGCGGGTCAGCATCTGCAAATGAATTTGCCCGATGGTACAAAAGTTTGGCTCAGCCCATCTACCCGGATCAGCTACCCGGATAAATTTGGCGACAAGCAGCGTTTGGTAAAACTGGAAGGCGAGGCATTCTTTGAAGTTAAGCACGATGCCGCTCATCCGTTCATTATCCAGTCGGGAGCTATCAAAACCGTAGTGTTGGGTACCAGCTTTAATGTGCAGGCATACCCGGATGCCGGTACTGCCGAGGTAACTGTAGTAAGTGGTAAAGTAGCCGTAGCCTCATTGGCAGGAAATAAAAACCAGCAGCAGATCATGGTTGCCAGGCAACGGGCTGTTTTCAACAAAAACGATGGACTGCTGGTTAAAGAAAGTTTCCCGGATGCGTCAAAATTCCTTAGTCAGCGTAACGGCTTGTACGATTTTGAAGGGGCTATGCTGCAAACTGTTGCCGATGAACTGGCCCGGCAATACGGTGTACGCATTAATGTAGATCCGCGTATAGCCAAGGACTTATATTATGGCCACTTAAACACCGATCAACCAATTGGTAATGTGCTAAATATGCTTTGCATCGTAATGGACAACGCCCATTGGAACGTGGCCGGCAACAACTATTATCTACAGAAGCTGCCATCTAAAAATTAACCTTTTCAAAAAACATCCGGTTTAATGTTAATCAACCGGGTAACTAATTAATTCAAATCAAATACATGGCCCTGGCTACGTACCTTATCTAAAAACTACCGCAAACAATGAAAAACAATTTCCCTGCATGGTTCCGAACGGTACTATGTGCACTGTTCATATTAGCAATAGTGTATCCACAAGTTTATGCCCAAAGTCCGCTTGATAAAACCATAACCATCAGCATTAATAATGAACCGTTAAAACAAACTTTAGACAAAATTACTGCCCTTAGTGGTATAAGATTCACTTACAATGAAACAGTTGCCAAAAGCGATGTAAAGCTCAGCATCAATGCCCAAAACCAACCATTGGGCAATGTTTTAAAAAAGGCGCTTGCACCCCAGCCCTTTAGTTTTGCAGTGCTTGATAAGGACATTATGATTAAATACGACCCCGAAAAAGTAAAAAAGCAGCCCGCCGCCCTGGTTGGCGGAAAATTCACCGTAAGCGGCACCATTAAATCAAAACAAACCGGCGAAACCATTATTGGGGCAAGCATCCGGGCAACAGATGTAAACCAGGGTACATCAAGTAACGAATACGGCTTTTACTCCCTTACCTTACCGGCAGGAGATCATGAGCTGGCTGTAAGCGCTATCGGCCAAAAAACAACGGTAGTAAATGTATCATTAACTGCCAACCAGCGACTCAACATAGCAATGGACAACAATGAGCAGGCGCTGCAGGAAGTAACAATCACGGCCAAAGCACCCGGCACCCGCGACCTCGCCAGTCCGCAAATGGGGGTTGAACGTTTGAGCATCCAGGAAACCAAAAATATCCCCGTGTTATTGGGCGAGCGCGATGTGATCAAAACTATACAGCTATTACCCGGCATTAAATCTGCGGGCGAAGGCAGCGGCGGCTTTTATGTACGCGGCGGCGCATCAGATCAAAACCTGATCCTGCTGGACGAGGCACCGGTTTACAATGCATCGCACCTGCTGGGTTTCTTCTCTACCTTTAACTCGGATGCTATCAAAAACATCAGCATTTATAAAGGCGATATGCCGGCTCAATATGGCGGCAGGCTTTCATCTGTGCTGGATATAAAAATGAACGACGGCAATAACCAAAAGCTTGGCGTAAGCGGCGGCGTTGGGCTGATTGCTGCCAGGATTAACGTGGAGGGCCCTATCCAGAAAAATAAATCATCCTTCCTTATCTCGGCCCGAAGAACTTATGCTGATGCCTTCCTGGCTTTTTCAAAGGATTCTATCGCCAAAAAAAGCCAGCTTTATTTTTACGACATCAATGCCAAAGCGAATTATATTTTAGGAGATAAGGACCGTTTATTTCTTTCGGGGTATTTTGGCAAGGATGTGCTCAAGGCCGGGGATATAGCGGGCATCAACTGGGGTAATACAACCGCGACGCTTCGCTGGAACCATATTTTCAACAGCCAGCTGTTCTCCAACACCTCGCTGATCTATAGTAATTACGACTATAAGATCAACATCAAAGAGGATGTAAACGAGTTCAACATCTTTTCCCAGATAAAAGACCTTAACCTAAAGGAAGACCTGCAATACTATGCAGGCGATAAAAACACCATCAGTTTTGGCTTCAACGGCGTTTACCATACCATTAAACCCGGCGAAATTTCATCAACCGGCAATTCGGGCATTATGTCGCAAAGTCTCCAAAACAGGTATGCGCTGGAGGATGCGGTATATGCCACCAACACATGGAAAGCCACCGACCGCTTTAGTTTAACTTACGGACTTCGTTTATCGGCCTTTACGATACTTGGCCAGGGCGATTATTACACCTTTGATACCGATGGCAATATAACTGGGGCAACACATTACACATCTGGCCAGGTGGTTAAAACCTATGTAAACCCCGAACCACGCATTGCGGCAGCATACTCTTTGAACGATTACAGTTCGGTAAAAGCATCGTATGCCCGTAACGCGCAAAATTTACACCTCATCTCCAACTCCAATTCCGGCTCGCCAACAGATAAATGGGTAGCCAGTACCAACATCATCAAACCCGAGCTGGCCGACCAGCTCTCGGTTGGTTATTACCGCGATTTTAAAGATCACCAGTATGAGTTCACCTTCGAGACTTATTATAAAAAATTACAAAACCAGGTAGACTACCGTAACGGCGCCAATGTTTTTACCAACCAACCCATAGAAACGCAGTTACTTTACGGCAAAGGAAGGGCCTATGGCGCCGAGTTTTTGCTAAAAAAGAAAACCGGCCGTTTAACCGGCTGGATAAGCTATACGCTATCAAAAACCGAACGCAAGATAGATGGCATCAACGATAACGAATGGTACAATGCCCGGCAGGACCGCACACATGACCTTGCCATTGTCGCCATGTTTAAAGCCACCGGGCGATGGACTCTATCTGCTAATTTTGTTTACTATACCGGCGATGCTGTAACCTTCCCTAACGGTAAGTACCAGGTGGATGGCGCCAACTATTACTATTACACCAGCCGCAATGCCGACCGGATGCCCGCCTACAACAGGCTGGATCTGGGCGCTACACGACAGTTGAAGAAAAGCGCGAAATTTGAATCGGACCTTACCTTTAGCCTGTATAATGCCCTGGGCAACCACAACGCGTACCGTATCTTTTTCCGCAATAATAAAACCGACCCAAGTCGTACAGAAGCGGTAAGGACCACTTTGTTCACTTTTGTACCATCCATCACCTATAACTTTAAATTTTAAACCAATGTATACGTCTTTAAAATATTTAATAATTCCGCTCTTCATAGCCTCGTTAAGTTCCTGCGAAAAAGCGATCAACCTGAAACTGAAAGATACCACCCCACAATATGTTGTTGAAGGGGTGCTGACCAACCAAAGCGGCGGCTGCAAAGTAAACCTGAGCCAAACCAAAAACTTTACCGATAATAATGATGTAATTGGTATTGATGGCGCCCAGGTAAGCATAACCGATGATAATACGGTTTATCCGCTTACACCAGGCGGCTCGGGAGTTTACCAAAACAGCACTTTAAAGGGCGCATACGGCCATATTTATAAACTGAGCGTTACCGTTGCAGGAAAATCGTTCACGTCGACCTGTGCCATGCCTGCGGCTGTGGCTTTGGATAGTATTTACCTGGTAAAAAGCGACTTCGGCGACAACAAAGATGGTACCACGCGTAAATACGTAACCGTAAAATACCATGACCCCGCCGCTACCAAAAACTATTACCGTTTTGTACAATATGTAAACAACCGCAAAGAAGAATCGGTGCTGTTGGATAATGATGAGTTTACTAACGGCCAGGAAGTTAACACCCGCTTAAATTTCAACAACGATAATGACGACCCGGCAAGGGATATCCGCCCGGGCAATCAGGTAACCATCGAAATGCAGTGTATTGATCCTGCTGTTTATAAATACTTTTTCAGCCTCACCACGGGTGCTACCGGCGATGGCAATAACGCCGCCCCGGCCAATCCATTAAGTAATATTGTAGGTGGCGCGTTGGGATATTTCAGCGTACATACCGTGCAAAGGAAAACGCTGACCGCGCCGTAAGTTGGAGGCTAAGAGTAAATTCAAATTATACGCTCCCGGAGCCTGCCCCGATAACCATCGCGGGCATGGCTCATGGGCGGGTATTCGTCGCCAACGCAAAGAGACTGCAGACAATTATTTTACGTTTATATCCCAGGGATTCATTAATTCTAATCCTTTGATATTTTTAAAATCAGCAATATTACGGGTGATTAATGTAAGATTATTAGCCAATGCAGTAGCAGCTATAATGGCATCGGGCAGTTTAATACGATGAGATTTGCAAATAGTAATTGTATGATTAACAACCTGATCGTTTAATTCTAAAACAATACTTTCATTAACAAAATCTTCCAATACTTTATATACGTCCGTTGAAGTATTAAATCTTAAAACCTCAAATTTGGTAATTATAGAAACATTTGGAATATTATCAACGACCGAATTCATGGATACCATCCCATGACTGGGTAATTTGTTATCCAAATATCCAATTACTACATTTGAATCTATTAAATATCCCTTTCCCACTCGTTTCTACCCTGAGTTATAGAATCCTGAAAGTTATTGTATTCTTCTTCGGAAAGGTTGAGCGCCCCAGCAAATTTTTCAGATAGTTTTTTTTTAGGCTGACTGTTTTTTTCAAGCACTTTTACGATGTGTAACGCTTCCAGGTCCTCAATAAGTTTGTAGGCTTTACTGTTATTAATCTGAAGCAATACTGTTTCCATCTTTACAATTACTTATAAACAAATATACAAAACTTATTCAAGCAAATAGATGCTGTATTTTCTGTCAATATTTCCACGTTACATGTTTTTAAAATACATACAACCCATCCGACGATGGAACCAGTTTAGCTGAAAGATCCGGGTCTTTCATGTTTTTATCCAGCGGAAACATGGGGCGCAGGATCCTGTGGTAAGGCAGGCGTTCTATATTTTGGTCAACTCCTCCCGGTGTCAGGGCAAGCAGCCAGTCGGCACGCATGGCATAAAGTTCGGGTTCCAGGTAACCAATTTTTACCACCACAATATCAGCTTTGCGTGGGTTAAGGCCCAGGCGGGTAAAGTCGATCTCCTTATGGTAGGGCTTACGTTTTTGAGTAATAATAACATGTACACTCCCAACCCGCACTACTGCTTCAACCTCGGCATCCTTATCCCCATATTGTATAGATTCCACAGTTCCCGAGAGCTTTATCGGGGTAGCATACCGGGCATCAACCAACGCCCCGGCATAATCTTCCACATGCCCGCCAACACCGGCAGTAATGGCGCTTTTCACCAATTGGGGAGCAGGGATAGAGGCATAGATTAGCGAGGGACCATTATCAGCCTTAAACTCCGGGCGGGCAAGGATCTGCGTCAGTGTCCAGGTGGCGTCACCGGCGCCACCAGCCGTGGGGTTATCGCCCGAATCGCTGATATAAAAAGGATGCTTCGTACTTGCCAGGGCCTTGTTAAGGCATTCGCTTAAGGTGCCGGTTGGCGCTACAAATTCAAAGGCATTCCGGGCATCCCAAAACCTGCGCGCCAGTTGTTCTGCAGTATGTGTTACCTTGTCCTTATCATCGCCTGTTACCATTACCACCGCATGATTGCGCGGTTCGTCGGCCCAGGCGTAGCCTATCCATATGGCAGCGTCGGTAATCCCAGCTTGCGCCGCTGCAGGTGCAACCGCTTTATAGATACTTTTACCGGGTTCTATGCGTGTACTTGTTTTTTCGCCGGGCAGCAATATAGGTATCGGGATATAAGCTTTGTACCTGGGTTTTCCTTTACCACTTTCAATCCTGTCAATCAAATTCTGTACCGCCCGTTGCTTGGTTTGCATGGCATCTTCATGCGGGGCCATCCTGTAACAGGTAATCAGATCGGTATTTTGTGCCAGGCGCCAGGAAACGTTGCCATGCAGGTCCATAGAAGTAGAGATGATTGTTTTTTTACCAACTACTTTCCTTATCCGTACGATGAGATCGCCCTCCGGGTCATCAAGCCCTACTACACTCATAGCGCCATGAATATCAAGGTATAAACCATCATACGGTGCATATTTTTTAAGCGAATCCAGCATTTTATTTACCAGTGACTCATAGGCCTGCCTTGTAACCGCCCCGCCGGGCAGACTTTTACCTACCACAGTGGGAAACCATACTGCCTTTTTGCGAACAGGCGAATCAACCGCCAAAAACGGGTACGAACTAAATACTTCCGAACTATATTTTGCATGAAAAGCCGCCTCATCCGTAAGTGCCGGCGAAAACGTGCTCGATTCTATCCCGAGCCCCGCAATAGCGATTCGCGGCAGCGGCCTGGCTAACTGTATACTGTTTATTTTTTTGGCTGAAGAGTTATGCTTATTTTTAAGGTAAGCAGAAGAAGCTGGGATTTTAATTTTATGATTTGCGATCTTTAAGTTAACGGGCCTTGCCCCGGTAAACCAAACTATTAAAAAACTTGAAATTGTTATTAACAGCAAACGTTTAAGCATATCCATAAATAAAAGGTTGTTATAAAGATACATTTTTACTTTAAGGTACCGCGATGTCCAAAGTACCTGGTAAATTACCCTGTAAATATTACCATAAACCCACCTCAATATGAAACGATCTGAAATTATTAAACGCGAACTGGAAGTTGCATTTTCCAAACATTCCCAGCCTGTTTGGTTCAGAATTTTGAAATATATTTTAATCGGTGGTATGCTTTACTTTTTTTGGGGAAACAAATTACTTTGGATCATTTTTCCGGTTCTGTTTGTTTTTTCCTTATGCCTCCATTTTTGGTACAGGTATAAAACCCAGGGCTGGACAAAAAGTTATGGACTATGGAAATATGATAAAAACAAGCCTGGCACCTAAATAGGTTGAAGTGTTATCATATAACCTCAAATAGTAAACCAAAATGTTGATCCTTTTCCTATGGTACTTTCAACACCAATTTCGCCCCGATGCTGTTTAATAATTTCAGAAGAAATATAAAGCCCCAGCCCTACGCCCGGGTAATTTTGAGAGGTATTTTCAACCCTGTAAAACCTATCGAAAATATGTTCAATTTTTTCTGCCGGAATACCAATACCCTTATCAATAACTGAAAATTTGATCAGGTCGGCAGATAACTTTTCAAACCTGATGGTAACGGGTTCCTGTAAGTCGGCGTATTTGAAAGCATTGGTCAGCAGGTTAGCAACAACCTGGTCAATCTTTCTTCTGTCGGCATTTATTACTAAATCTTCAGGTCCATCTATCAGCACCTCCCGGTCAATTCCAGCCTTACATTGCTCTGCGCTTTCCACAATTAAATCCATCAAATTAAAATCAGTTTTATTTAACTCCAGCTTTCCGGCCTGGATTTTGGTAACATCCATCAAATCATTTATAATCCCGGTAAGCTTATTGGTTTGATTAACCGCCTTTGTAACAAAAGGCGATATCGTTTTTAAATCATCATTTTTAGCAACCATTCTTTCCAATAACTGCAACGATGCCTTTACACTGGTAATTGGGGTTTTAAGTTCATGGCTTGCAATACTCATAAACTCATCCTTTTTCGCCATCAGCTCTTCTGTGGCTTGTTTCAAAATTTCGTGGTTTTTTGCTTCCTGCTCGGCTTTTTTTCTTTCCTCTATCTCAATTTCCAACTCCTTCTGGGTCCTGATCTTATAGATCATTGGCAAAATTTTGTACAAAAAGTACACGGTAAACAGAGAAACTACAGCGGTAGCAAACCTCACTAAAGCGCTTAGCCGATATGCCGGCCACCAAAAAATAATAGCATCTAAAAAGTGTGTGGTTCCGCACAGCATGATAAACGCAATAAATAACCAGAATATCCTGGGGAACGGAATATCCTTTCGCTTTTTCAGCAATAAAAAAAGTAATAAAGGGATGGCAAAATAGGCGGTACCAATAGCAAGATCTGATAATATGTATAACCAGCCATGAAAGTCAGTCCAGTTACCGCAGTGCCACCTCGCTGGCCAGTCGGCAGTATCAAATATGTTGGTAAAAAAATCTTTTCCCTGGGCTGGTAAACCAGCTTTTGCGGTGTGAGTTAATGTTTTACCCGACTGGCATGCAGAATCGCATACCACCGGCAATTTAGTAATTGCAATCCCGGAGTTGGCCATCATTTTTTTTAATGTTTTTGTTTCCAATCCTGTTTTAGTTTATGTGATCCCGGTTGATACAAGGAGTAGCGTCGGGTTTTAAATTGTGATGAACTTCGTTTTCTGGATTCGTTTACATTGAAAATAGTAAGCGGAAGACCAGAAGTTTTTTAATTTCAATACCTCCAACTTTTCAAATCGGCCCCTTTAGGAGCCCTTGTTTTAACCTCGGCTGCCCATTTTTTGATAAACATCTGGTGGTAACGTAGGCGGCTGATATAGTTGGGCTGGGTATGGTCGCCGTTCCAGCAGTGTTCGGCACGGTCGCCGTAGTCAATTTCGCAGCCGCAATTGGGGTTGTTTAGCTTTTTCAGCATATCCTCGGCACTGTAAACAGCATTATTGAGGTAATAGGTATCCATATCACCTACGTAAATATGAATTTTCCCCTTAAGGCTTTCGCCTATCTTAGGCCAATCACGCTGAATGATGTGGGTAAGGTCAAAGTGATTTCGCCAGTAAGCGGCAACGCTTGTATCAATTGCTCCTGTATATTTATCAAAAATACGCTGCGGATAACCATCCTTATCCATAGGCGAAAAAACCGCCTCCCATATATCAAACTGGTCGCCGCTGCGGCTACGGCTGCCCAGGGCAAGCTCGCGTTGGTTAACTTCTTTTAGGGTGGCGCTTACATGGCCAAGGTAATCACGCTCGGCCGGGCGGGGTGTTTTTTTGAAATCGCTTGTGGGGTAATATGCGTTTTTATCGTTGTAAATATCGATGGTAGTATAATGGTGAAAGTCTACCGGATCGGGGCAGGCGGCGTAACAGCCATTGTACTCCCTGGGGTAAAATACCTGCGCTGCCAATACCTCCCAGCCACCCGTTGAGCCACCGTACATGAACCTCGCCCATCCCTTTCCTATCCCTCTAAACTCCTTTTCAATCTCCGGGATCAGCTCATAGGTTATCGCATCACCGTACGGACCTAAATTGGCCGAGTTTACGGCATACGAATCATCATAATAAGGGTTGGCATGCTGAATCTCGATAGCGAGCACCCGGGGAAACCCCGGACCTGTCCATTGCCTGTAAAAGTCATAAGCTTCCTGCTGCACAATTTTATTGTAGCCGGTGATATGGAAACGTGCCGAGGTATCGGCCTTTAAATTTTTATCGGGCGGTGTAGTGCTGAAACCCTCCAGGTCGGCCGGGAAATGGCCGTGGAAAATAGCCAGCGGATATTTTACTTTAGGGTGCTCATCAAAACCGGCTGGTAGCAAAATATTGGCGCCTAAATACATCGGCCTGCCCCAGAATTCGGTAAGCAGCTTGCTTTGAATTTTGATGTGCTTAATGTATTTGGTATCCTTAGGCGCTTCAATTGGCGGGATAATTTTATTGATAGTGAGCAATGCCTCGTTTGATGCAGCCGGGTCGAAATGAATTTTTATTGGGGCCGAATAGATATTGCCCGGCGCTATGTTCCAGTGCTGCCCCTCGCCCCTGTCCATGGGCAGTTTTACGGCATGACCGGTTTTTAAATGGAAAGTTTCGTATTTATGCAACAGCACCTGTACATAGTAGTCGCCGGCAGGTACATCCTTTAAACGCTCGAGCGGGTAACCAACGGCCTGCACATCCATCAATTGGGTGGCGCCGGGTTTCCATCCATCTACATCCATACCAAAAACTAATTGTGTATTGGCGGCATCGCCAACCTGGAAACGGGGTTCGGCCTTATTATTTTTGGAGAGTAACAGTAATAACCTGCCACCAAGGTCTTTTTCGCCAAGTGCGGCATCGATACTTACCCTGAACGTTTGTGCATGCCCAAAAAATGGAAAGACCACCAATAGCAATAAGATCAGTTTTTTCATGTGTAAGGTGTTTGGACCTAATATAAGGAAAATGTTTATTCCGAAAAAATTAAGCGGATGGAAAGCCAGCTGAAAGCTGAAGGCTTAAAGCGAAAAGCTATGAAGTAAGAATATCTGAAATCTTTTACCTCTGCGGTTTTTGCTTTAAGCCTTCGGCATTTTGCCTTCGGCTTCCAACCTGTTTGATTTTCGCAAACATTGGATTGATGTATGCAAACTGCCCGGCATTTTACATGTTAACTTTGTTCTATCAAATTAAAACAGAAAAATGGAACCAACAAGTAAAATAGCCCTTGTAACCGGCGGCAGCCGCGGGTTGGGTAAAAATATGGCGCTGAGCCTTGCCAAAAAAGGCATTAACGTGATACTTACCTATCGCAGTAAACAAGATGAGGCACAGGCCGTAGTGGCCGAAATTGAGAAGGCTGGCCTTAAAGCTGCGGCTTTACAACTCAACGCCGGCGATGTTAAAAGTTTCGATAATTTTTTCGCCCAGTTAAAAGAGGTACTTAAGGATACTTTTAATACGAGTCACTTCGACTTTTTAATAAACAATGCGGGTATTGGGGTTGGTGCTCCTTTTGCCGAAACTACCGAAGAAGACTTCGACCTGCTTTTCAATATCCATTTAAAAGGCGTTTTCTTTTTAAGCCAGAAAGCATTGCCAATTATTAATGATGGCGGCCGCATCATCAATATATCAACCGGTTTGGCCCGTTTCAGTATGCCGGGTTATGCAGCATATGCATCAATGAAAGGCGGTGTTGAAGTACTAACAAGGTACATGGCCAAAGAATTAGGCGCACGCGGAATTGCTGTTAACGCAGTTGCTCCCGGCGCCATTGAAACAGATTTTGGCGGCGGTATGGTACGCGACAACCAGCACGTGAACGACCATGTTGCAGGTATTACCGCATTGGGCCGCGTAGGTTTGCCGGATGATATTGGTGGCGTAGTTGCATTTTTATGCACAGAAGAGGCCCGTTGGATAAATGCGCAACGGATAGAGGTATCCGGCGGTATGAACCTTTAAAATTACCGTTTAACTATTACTCAAAATAAAAAAACTCCCGGCTGGCATCCGGGAGTTCCTAAACAAAAATTCAAACCAATAAATTAATTAACCTTTACACCTTTTTGTACGTTAATTAAAACAACAGGGTTACAGTCAATAAAAAATATTTTTAATATTGTTAATCGGCCAATCCGGCGAAGCTTTGATTAATTAATAATTAAATCCTGGACGGAGCTACGCCATAAGCTTTTTTAAACGCAAACGAAAAATGCGACAGATCTTCAAAGCCCAGGTCGAGGTAAATAGCTGAGGGGGCCTGGCCTTTTTCTTTAATAAGGTAATGCGCTTCCTGCAACCTGCGCTGCTGCAGCCACCTGTTTGGGGTAATGTGAAATATCTTTTCAAAATCGCGCTTAAAGGTAGCCAGGCTTCTGCCTGTTAAATAGGCAAACCTGTTAAGGTGAACGTTAAAGTGATAGTTTTTATTCATAAAACCTTCCAGGTCTATTTTGCCGGGTTCGCTAAAATCAAATAAAACATCTTTAAGTTCGGGATTGGCCTGCAGTAATATCAGGACGGCCTCCTGTAGCTTTAATCGCTGCAGATCATCGCTGATAGCATGCCCCGTTTGTTGGTAAGGCAGCAGCGAATCCATAAAGCTCCTGTACAAAGGATGTGGCTTCAGGTTAATAAACGGGCCTCCCATATCATGCTTATCCGATTTCAACCCATACGCTATACTAAAGTTTCGCAGTGTTTCCTGGTCAAGGTAAACAGATAGTGCTCTGTACTCGCCATTTAAGGGTGGCCGCTTTATAAATTTAATAAGCTGATTGCGTTTGCTCAGCCTAAAATCTCCTTCATTAACTGTATATGATTGGGTTCCGTCGTTAATCTCGATTGAACCGGCAACCTGGTAGCTAAAAACATGTTCGGGCACAAACTGCTCACCCTCCCTGCTATTGGTTACATAACATGTATGGCGTATTTGCTGTAATATCGGCGCTTTTTCCTGCTTAAGCATATCAGTTCAAATTTATAAATAATAACAATGCAGGTGCCGGGCTGCATTGTTATCAATGTCTTTTCTTTTATTTTTTCATACTCAGGTATAATTTACCCTGTTCAGATTCAAAGAAATTTTCCGATTCATCGTGGTCTGTCGAAATACTAACCTGGTACCATTTTTCCAGCTCGGCCAGTTTTGCCAGTTCAGCATTTTTTACAAGGGCTACCCCTTCGCTGCCTAATATTAAATGTAATGGCGGCTCGGGCTCTCCAACTATGTCAATCATAACTTTTGCCGCCTTATCCGGATCGCCCACCGGTATAAATTTTCCGCTCTGGAAAAGTTCTGCCCTTTTACCAACAGAACTTTCATAACCTTCAATAGATTTTGCATAGGTCATCGAGTCGCCTGCCCAATCGGTACGGAAACCGCCAGGTTCAACAACAACAACTTTTATACCCAAAGGCGCCACTTCCCGGGCTAAGCCTTCGCTGAAACCACTTAAGCCAAATTTAGCAGATTGATAAATGGTAAGGCCAACGCTACCTACCCTGCCCCCAATTGAGCTGATTTGCAGGATATGGCCCGAACGCTGCTTACGCATATAAGGTAATACAGCACGCGTGATAGCAATGGGCGCATACAGGTTTGTTTCCAGCTGGCTGCGCACCTGCTCATCTGTAAATGCTTCGGCTGCACCGGTGATGCCGAAACCAGCATTGTTCACCAATACATCTATACGACCGAAATGCTGTATTGTACTTTCAACCGCCGCGTTGATCTGCTCCTGGCTGGTTACATCCAGCTGAACGGGAAACAACTGGCCGGGATACCGATCTGCCAGGTCATTTAATTGCGCTGTATTACGCGCCGTTGCAGCTACCTTATCGCCTTTGGCAAGTACTGCTGCGGTAAGGCTGCGCCCCAATCCGCGGGAGCTGCCTGTTATAAACCAAATTTTTTCCATGTCTTTTTTACTTTTTGTTATGACAAATATCGGGTGTATTCACAAGCTCAACTTTGTTAAAAGGCTCAAACTACTTTGTTAAAAAGTGCATGTGATTAAAAACACACACTTACCATCATTTGAAAATGCAGGCAATCCACAATCAAAAACTTATCTTTAAGTCACCTGTATTATAATAAATCAAACCTGTTCCATTTAATGACATCAAGCACCTCCAAAGCAACCCTATTCCCCATATTGCTGGTAAACTTTATTGATGCCCTGGGCTTTAGTGTTGTTATCCCGTTTTTGGTGGTTATCGTTTTAAAACTTGGCGGGCACGAGGTGGTGTATGGTTTTTTGAGTGCTACGTATTCCTTTTTCCAGCTGATAGGGGCACCTATACTGGGCAACTGGTCTGACAAGTTCGGGCGTAAAAAAATCCTGCTCCTGAGCGAGGCCGGCACCTTTGTGGCCTGGCTTATATTTTTAACAGGTTTAATTATACCCAACCAACAAATAAAACTAACCAACAACCTGATATTCAGCATTCCTTTACTGCTCATTTTTTTAGGGAGAGCCCTGGATGGCCTCACCGGCGGTAATATGTCTGTAGCAAATGCTTATGTGGCAGATATTTCTGTAAAAGACGACCGCAAGCAAAATTTTGGACGTATGGCCGCTGCATCCAATATGGGGCTTATTTTTGGACCATTGCTGGCTGGTTTATTAGGGGCAACCATACTGGGCAATATATTACCGGTGATAGTTACGGCGTTCATCTCGTTAATTGCTTTACTGGTTATCTGGCTGCGGATACGTGAGCCACAGGTTAAAAAAGAAGCTGTCCCTGGTCCCATCCTAATAAAACAAACCAATTTAAAAGGATTGAAGGAAGTGTTTAACCTGCCTTATGTACCATATTTTTTGATCCTTTACTTCCTTATATTCTTAGGCTTTAACTTCTTTTATGTTGGTTTCCCGGTTTATGCTGCCGGGCAGCTGCACTGGAACGTTTTAAAACTGGGCATCTACTTTTCGTTTTTAAGCGGGACAATGGTTTTAATTGAGGGGCCTGTATTGAGCTTTATTGCCAAACGTGTTTCGGGCGCTGTGTTGGTAATAACCGGCAGCCTCATTCTTTGCACCTGTTTTGTGCTTTTAAAATTTGAGAGCATGGTGCTTATCTATTCTTCTGCCCTGCTTTTTGCTATTGGCAATGGCATCATGTGGCCCTCCTTTATCGCGCTGTTATCCAACACCGGGAACGCGCATGTGCAGGGCAAAATACAAGGTTTTGCAGGGAGCGCGGGCAGCCTGGCCAGTATCATCGGCCTTATTAGCGGGGCGTTTTTGTACCATACACTGGGCTCAAACCTTTTCCTGGTAACAGCGGCGTTTATGCTGCTGATTGCATTTGCAGCAATACCTTTGATCGCGATTGAGAAAAAGATGTGAGATCAAAACTCCTCATTAATCAGTTCCTTACTTATTACAACACCAGCTAATGCCCCTCCCGAAACCGCTGTAGCAACTGTGCGCATAGGTGAAGTGCAATCTCCGGCTGCATAAATACCGGGAATACTGGTTTGATACATTTCGTCTACCTCAATATATCCTGCATCGGTGATTTGGCAACCCATCATTTGAGGGACATCGCAATGCTGCCTGAAAGCCGGGCGGGCGTAAATTGCATCTAAAGGATATTTTTTACCAGCTGCTAAATGTTTTATCTGCCCCTGGTAGTGTTTAACCTCTTCAACTAAATCTTCAACAACATTAATATGGTGCGATGCCAGTTTTCCAGCTTGTTCGGTAGTAAATGTTGACGCCCCGTTGGTAAATAGTGTAAGATCATTAGTCCAGTTGCTTATCATCTTCGCATACTCATACCCCGTATCATCATTACCAATTATACCTGTTTGTTTGCCATGCACTTCGTACCCATGGCAAAAAGGGCAATGGATCACAGAAATACCCCAGCATGCTGCAAAACCAGGAATTGGGGGCATTATGTCATATATACCGGTAGTAAACAACAATTTTTTAGCTTTATAAGCCTCACCTGCTTCAGTGTAGATAGTAAAAACCGTCAGCGTTTTTTGTTCCATTAATGGCTTTGCAGCCCAGGAACTTTACCGTAGGGTATTTTTCGGCTTGCTCCCTTGCCTTTGCTGCAATAGCACCCGGCGTTTCGCCATCCCGGGTAAGGAAATTATGTGAATGCGGTGTTTGGCGGTTACAAGGTTTCCCGCTATCTATAACCAGCACATGTTTTAAGGCCCGGCCCAATGTCATAGCCGCCTGTAAACCGGCATAGCTACCTCCCGTTATAATTACATCAAAGATCATGATCATCAAGATTTAATACTGACAAAAGTATTGAATTAAAAGCAACAATGTTGCTTTTAATTCTTATTTCTTCAAACACACAATTACAGCTTCAATAACTCTCTTAGTTTCCTGCGGATYGCGAACCTGGATACAGTCGGCGCCGGTGGTTCGGGCGGGCTGGTCGTTGCCGCCGTCAAAAAGGGCATCGCCCATGAACAACATTTCTTTGATGGATACTTTCAGCGTATCACGCAGTTTGTACATCCCGTAAGCCTTATCAATACCTGGCTTGGTAACATCAATGGACGTGGCCCCACCCAGGTTCACGGCAAACCCCGGAATCAGCTTATCAAGAATGGCCTTAATCTTTTTGCGCTTTTTAAAATCCGGGTCCCAGGCTTTTTTAGGTTCAAGAGGGGCTTTTTGCCCAAGTGCAGAGAAGGTGATCTGGCTATCCCGGTCTTCTATCGTATCGCCCCAGGTGCTTTCGGCTTTAAAGCCCGATTTTTCAACCGCCTGGTTTAGTGCCCCGGTAATCTTTTTCTTTTCCTCAGGGGTAAAATCCTCCGAATATATCTTTTCCCACCCGGACGCTTTGTACCGGTAAAACTTGGTTCCGCAGGTTGGCAGTATGGACAAATGGGCCAGTTTGCTGCCATTTGGTAAATGGGCTATTACCTGCTTTTCAAACTGGGGCCAGTCTCCGCCAGATATAATCGCCACTTTAGCCACTTCCAGCAGGCGGGCAAACAGCAAGGCCATTTCCTTATCTATCGCGGCCTTGCTTTCGGCCAGGGTACCATCCAGGTCAAAAACAATTAGTTTTTTCATGCTTTAGTCCAACGGACGAGGAGGGTATTGGTTTTAATTTATTCCGCCGCTTTAACACCTGGCAATGAAGGTCAATTGCACCTTTAAAGCAGTTCCAGTTTGGCAAAAAAATCATTAAACATCAGGTTAATATCCAGGTGCTGGTAAACCCTGATGTTTCGGCCATTGGCGTTATACTCATATGCGCCTTGTACATTTATCCGCGGGCAGGACTTAAGCACATAATCGCTGCTTGAAGGGTCGGCCTCAAAGGAGGATTGCAGCGCGGTAAGCAATACCAGCGGACTATCGCCTAAAATATAGGTTTCGCCAATATTAAGGTGATATTGCTGTAAGCGGACCATGAGGTTTTCAAGCACATTGTTTAAGTACTTCCCTGTTTCGCCCCGGGGTTTTATCCGGGTTTGCAATTGCGAGTACGGCAATATAGCCTGGCGGTAAGCATTACGGGGTACCTGCCATAATTTTAATTGCGAATGGTTAAACACTGCCCTTGCAGCAGCAATATCAATATTAAGGTTATACTCGGGATTTGAATAATTGGGTGGTGGTAATGCCAGGTCGCTATATTCGGGGCCGCCTATCCAAACTAAAGTAAACTTACCGGCTATTTGGGGGTTGGTTAAAACAGCGGAGGCTACTTCGGTGAGGCCGGCTCCGCAAAGTACGTATAAGGGCAATGATGTATCTGCACGCGATGCTTCTTTGATAATAAAATCCACCGCTGCACTTTTAACAGGGGTGCTGTCGTTAAGCATACCCGTGTTTGATCCGGCAATTACCGGTATCCGGCCATTCAGTTTCATGAGAGTTAGCAATTCGGTCGCTTTTTTGGCGGCATTGTCTGCCTGGTTTTTGGAATTATCAAATCCATCGCCTACCTTAAGGTGCGAGCCAATAATGCCCCTGATCTCTACAGATGGCGATAATATAAAGTGGGCGAGCGCAAATAAACCATCCGGATCGCCGCTAAAATCATTATCAATAATAACCCGCATCCGGGCCGAAACAGGTTTGTTGCTGCTACCCGGCTGCGCAAAAGTTAGGGATGGCAAAATAAAAAGCAGCAACAGGCTTATCCGGGACAGGTTTGTTTTCATGGTTTTAGTTTAATTGGTTAGCAAGGGCAATATAAACGTTTTTTGATAACCATGTAATTATACATATTACTGTTTTAAATGGCACGCATTAACATCTACCATCGTGTCAACCTGAAATTGACGTTAGCCTTTAGTCGAAAGTCTGAGGTTCTAAGTCAGAAAAAAGAGCAAATCCGGCTTATAACTTAGTACTGTTGACCAACACTACCTGTTCAGCGGATACTCATTTACCCAATGAAACCCACGCCTTAGTAATAAAAAATTATTCAGATCGTATTTTTTGAGGCTGATCGTCAGCGAATCTTTATCCCATTTGCCTTTTAGCAGCAGGTCGCCATTTTTAGCTTCGGCATAAGTAAACAGGTGTTTATCGGCTGTGTCGATAAAATTATTTATAACGATGGTGTGTTTTTTAAGGTCGGGTTTAAAACTGTAGTTTTTTAAACTATCGTTCATCAATTTAATCCGTGCGTTATCGGCGTAGCTAATGATCAGTTTTGCCCATCTTGTGGTATCAGTAGTAAGCGGTGCAAGGGTGTCCTTATTCCGCACAAAGCTTTGCACATTATAAATGCCATAAAAAGGCGGCTTTTTAGCCTTATCGCCGTAGTTTTGGGCAGCTTGTAAATTACTTATGGTGTACCCAACAAGCACATAGGCTATAAAAACATATTTAATACTGCTTAAGGTGATGTTTTTCCACCTGGCCTTAAAACGGTGCGGGGCTATGTTTGATGGCGGAGCTGCCTTGTTTAGCAAAAAGAAGTTAATTAAACGCAGGGCATCTTTAATCAGCAAAAACAACGACATTAATACCAGCATAGTTGATAGCAACTTAACCGGCACATCAAAACAATAGTTTATGGCCATAATGTTACCGGCAACTACTATACCTAAAATTGCACCCAAGGTTGTTGTTTTACGGAAAAGCAGGCACAAGCCACAGGTAATCTCTGCCAAACCGGTAAAATAATTAAAACCGGTGGAGTAACCCATATACGTCCAGGCCAGGCCCATGGGCGATGCATTGCCAAAGGGCTCCAGCAAGCGGGTGGGCGAAGGCGACGGGAACTGGAGTTTAATCACCTTTACAAAGCCATAGGTAAGCATGGTGATAGCCACATAATAACGCACTATTACGCAAACCCAGTAAAACAGCTTATTATAATTGCGGGCCTTTCTATCGGCTGCCGACCAAACACCGGCACTTAAACCAGCCACTACAATGCTGAACAATATGATCAGGTAATCATAAGTAGTATCGCCGCTGCCATTGGTAAATACAGTTATGGGGTTGGCCATATGCAGTACATGGGCAGCCAGCCAGGGGATTAGTTTATGAAATGGCTGAATGTAGTATTCCGAGGCGGCATCTAAAAATGGGATGGTGCCATTGGGGTTAAAAAATATGTACAGCAAAAAAAACACCAGGAAAAACCTTAAGCTTATTTTTTGCGCACCAGACCAGCAGATGGGTTCGGTAGCGGCAGTAGTGGTCATATTATTGCGATGATTTAGTTTAGGCTAAATATAATAAATCAGGGCGTAAATATTTGATGGGTAAAGAAAATTTAAATCACAACCGCTCCAAGCGTTGCCGTTTCGGCCATAAACAACCTGTTAATAAACGACCATATAATATCAAGCAAGCCGCGCTTTTTTACACGAACAACAACAGGCGTTTCAACAGGGGGTTGGTCTTCGGGCGGTGTATCTAACTCCTGCATTTCAACCAGGATGCTTTCGCGTATGGCGGGGTCGCGGTTCACAATATCATCCAGTTCGGTGAGTTCGTTAAAGGTTGCTTTTCCGCTTCTTTGTCTTTTAATCAGGATGTCGAAACGGTCTTGCGAAAAAGTACGCCGTTCCAATTGTTTGTGATGCTTCATGATGCTATCCCTTAGTAAATAGCATGAAGCAAAGCTAATGCCATGGTTATAACAATTTGATTATCAGTTATTTAAAATAAGTAAAGTTAGATACCCGTTCATTTTTGATACAAGGGCATGTACGGTATCGGACGCGAAAGGCGAAAGGCGAAAGGCGAAAGGCGAAAGGCGAAAGGCGAAAGGCGAAAGGCGAAAGGCGAAAGGCGAAAGGCGAAAGGCGAAAGGCGAAAGGCGAAAGGCGAAAGGCGAAAGGCGAAAGGCGAATCAACC